>CAYNEX010000024.1:0-25853 GCA_964396335.1 uncultured Steroidobacteraceae bacterium
CGTGGATCAGCGTGTCGATCTCGATGTCCTGCGCCTCGCAGAAGGCGTAGATGTCATCGAACAGCGGATCGAACTCGTTCACCGCCGCGATGCTGTAGCTCTGCCGGCCCGGCTCGGCGCGGCCGGAACGGCCCACCGGCGGCTTGAGCGGATAGTCGGCATCGACGTTCGGCTCGATCAGGTAGAACTCCAGTTCCGGCGCCACCACCGGCTCCCAGCCGCGCAGCGCGTACAGGTCGAGCACATGCCGCAGCACCTGGCGCGGCGCCATGGTCACCGTGCGGCCGTCGGAATAGAAGCAGTCGTGGATCACCTGCGCGGTGGGTTCGGCGGTCCACGGCACCACCCGCACGGTGCGCGAATCGGGCTTCAGCACGATGTCGATCTCGGCCGGGCTCATCGCCGAGCTGGTGTCGGCCGGGTAATCGCCGGTCACCGTCTGCAGGAAGATGCTCTCGGGCAGCTTCATGCCCTCGTCGGCGGCGAACTTTTCCGCCGGCATGATCTTGCCGCGCGCAATGCCCGCCATGTCGGGCACGATCGCCTCGACCTCGGATATGCCGCGTTCGCGAAAGAACTGATGGATGTCACTGGTCATGCGGTCACCTTGAGCTTGTCGCTGGCGCGCTCTCTGGCGGCGTCGCCGAATGCCTGGAAAAGTGCGATCGAAAATTCGTTCTGGTGGGCCTTCCACTCCGGATGCCATTGCACCGCGAGCGCGAAACATTGCGCGTCGGCCACGCGGAAGGCCTCGATCAGGCCATCGTCCGCGTGGGCTTCGGCGATCAGTCCCGCGCCGAGCCGCTGCACGCCCTGGTGGTGCAGCGAGTTGACCATGATGCGTGATTGCCCGGCGATGCGGTGCAGCCGGCCGCCTTCGACCAGTGTCACCGGATGCGCCGGCGCATACTGCACGTCCAGCGGCTGGGTGTTGTCCTCATGGTGCACCTGCATGCCGGGCTGTTCGTGCACGTGCTGCCACAACGTGCCGCCGAAGGCCACGTTCATCTCCTGGAAACCGCGGCAGATGCCCAGCACCGGTACGCCGGCGGCAATCGCGCGCGGGATCAGCGACAGCGTGGTGGCATCGCGCTCCGGGTCATGCAAGGTGCCTTCGCGGCTGGGCTCGCCGTTGTAATGATGCGGCTGGATGTTCGAGGGACTGCCGGGGAACAGCAGGCCGTCGAGCTCCTCGATCAGCGCGTCCAGGCCCAGCTCGTCGCCCAGCGAGGGGATCAGCAGCGGCAACGCGCCTGCGGTGCGCAGCAGCGGCGTGATGTATTTTTCCCCCACGAGATGGAACGGATGCCCGGCCAGCGTGCGCCGGTCGGCGGGAATTCCAATGACGGGTCGGCGGGCTGGCATGAGAGGGCCGGAAAAAAGGGGCCGGAGCGGTCAAGTGTCTGATTTCATTAGACCACACGGCCGCCCCCTCTGGCTTGTCGCCGCACTCATGGCTCGCTAAGCCCTTGAATCGCATGGTGTAATGTGCAAATGCAGCAAGAACTCGACGCCTTCCTGGCGGCCCGCCCCGGGGTCCGCTTCATCGATCTGCTGCTGCACGACCTGAACGGCGTCGACCGCGGCAAGCGCGTCGACGTGGGCAGCGCCCGCTCGACCTTCGCGCTGGGCCTGCTGCTGCCGGGCTCGATGTTCGCGCTGGATGTACCGGGCGAGACCGTGCAAGCCACCGGGCTCGGCTTCGACGAGGGCGACGCGGACCGCCCCTGCCTGCCCATTCCCGGCACACTGGTGGAAGTGCCCTGGCTGGACCATGGCGTGGCCCAGGCGCAGGTCAGCATGCATGAGCGTGACGGCGCGCCATTCGAATGCGATCCGCGCCACCTGCTGCGGCGGGTGCTGGCCCGTTTCGAACCGCTGGGCCTGACGCCCGTGCTGGCGGTGGAGCTGGAGTTCTACCTGATCGACCGCGAGCTGGATGCGCGCGGCATGCCGCAGCCGCCGCCCTCGCCGCTCACCGGCCGGCGCGAGCATCGCACGCAGATCAACTCGATGCTCGACCTCGACGCCTGCTCGGCGGTGCTGGCGGACATCGACCGCGCCTGCCGCGTGCAGCATGTGCCCTCCACCACCGCGCTGGCCGAATATGGTCCCGGCCAGTACGAGGTGAACCTCGAACACTGCAACGATGCGCTGCTGGCCTGCGACCAGGCCGCGCGCTTCCGCCGCATCGTCAAGTGCGTGGCGCGCCACCACGGCATGGATGCGACCTTCCTCGCCAAGCCATACGGCGACATGGCCGGCAGCGGCCTGCACCTGCATGTGAACCTGGTCGACCGCGACGGACGCAATGTGTTCGAGGATGCACATCCGTTGGGCACTGCGCTGATGCGCCAGGCTGCCGCGGGGCTGCTGGCGACGATGGCCGATGGCATGGCGGTGTTCGCGCCGCAGGCGAATTCCTGGCGGCGCTTCCGCAGCGAGGCCTATGTGCCGCTGACCGCGGACTGGTCGGTGAACAACCGCGGCGCGGCGCTGCGTGTGCCGGTCAGCGAGCCGGCGCATCGGCGACTGGAACATCGCGTGGCCGGCGCCGATGCCAATCCTTACCTCGTGACCGCCTGGGTACTCGGCGGCATGCTCAAGGGCATCGAGGAGAAACTCGAACCGCCGGCACCCATTGAAGGCAACCTGTACAGCGCGGGCGGCGTGCACGGGCAACCGCTGCCCTGCTACTGGCCATCGGCGCTGGACCGCTTCGAAGCCAGCCGCTTCGCGCGCGAACTGATGGGCGAACGCCTGCACCGCCTGTTCGCGCTGGTGAAGCGCCACGAACTGCAGGATTTCAGCCGTCTGGTCACGCCGGGCGAAATCGCACACCTGCTGCCGGCGATCTGACATGAAGGTCTCGAAGCAATCCTGGTACCACGCCTCGCTGCCGCCTGTGCCGGCGCAGCCTGCGCTGGTGGGCAGCGAAAGCTGCGACGTGGCCGTGGTGGGCGGCGGCATTGCCGGTGTCTCCGCGGCGCTGCACCTGGCGCAGCGCGGTTACCGCGTGACGCTGCTCGAGGCCGAGCACATCGGCTGGGGTGCTTCCGGCCGCAGTGGCGCGCAGGCCATCTTCGGCGTGGCCGCCTCGCACGACAAGCTGGTGTCGCTGGTGGGCGAAGGCGATGCCCGCCGCGTCTGGGACATGTCGATCGAGTCGCTGTCACTGATGCGCGAGCTGATCGCCACGCATGGCATCGACTGCGATTACGTGGCCGGGCAGATGCATGTGGCCATCAAACCTCGCCAGCGCACGGAGCTGGCGCAGTGGCATGAGTCATTGCGCAAGGACCTGGGCTACGAAAGCGTCTCGTTCCTGGAGGCCGATGCCACCCGCCAGCTGGTGAACAGCGAGCGGTACATCGCCGGCCTGCATGATTCGAACAGCGGCCACATCCATCCGCTGAAATACCTGCGCGGCCTGGCTGATGCCGCACGGCGTGCCGGGGCCTGCATCCACGAGAACAGCCGCGTCACCGGCTATCGCCGCCGCGATGGCCGACTGGTCGTCACCACCGCGCAGGGTGAGTTGGCCTGCCGGCAACTGGTGTTCGCCGGCAATGCATGGCTGGGAAAAACCGCGCCGGCGCTGGCCCGTCGCATCATGCCGGTGAGCACCTATATCGTCGCCACCGAACCGCTGGGTGAGGCGCGCGCCCGCTCGCTGCTGCCGAAGAACACCGCGGTCACCGACATCAACTGGATCCTCGATTATTTCCGCCTCAGCGCCGACCATCGGCTGCTGTTCGGCGGACGCGTCAGCTACTGGGCGCTGGATGCGGCCTTCGATTCCGCCGAGGCCACGCGCCGGCGCATGCTGCGCGTGTTCCCGCAGCTGGACGGGGTGAAGATCGAACATGCCTGGGGCGGCTACGTCGACATCACGCTGAACCGCGCGCCCGACTTCGGCCGGCTGGAACCGGATGTGTATTACCTGCAGGGCTTCTCCGGCCATGGCATCGCGCTGACCGGCCTGGCCGGCAAGCTGGTGGCCGAGGCCATCGCCGGCGAGGCGGAACGCTTCGATGTGTTCACGCGCATCCCGCACCGGCCTTTCCCCGGCGGCGACCTGCTGCGCCGCCCGGCGCTGGTGCTGGCGATGCTGTATTACCGGCTGCGCGACCTGCTGTAGGCGACCTGCCGCAGGGTCAGCGCGTGCCCAGCGCCGACTCGAGCAGCGCCGCGAGGCGCGCGGCGGCCAGCAGCAGTCGTTCTTCCGCCAGCGCACGATGGCCGGCAACCCAGGCGGCATCGACCGCATGTCCATCGGGATACAGGCCGCGCGCTTCCACCAGTTCGCAGGATTCCCGCGCCCAGCGCAGGGGTGCGTTGTCGTCCACGGCGCCGGCACGCACCGGCTCCCGCTCGCGCAGCTGCGCCACATACTGCCGCCGCGTCAGTCCCGCCGATTGCAGCACCTGCGAATCCCACAGCGTGTGCATGTTCGTGCCCACCGGCCGCGCGTTGCGTCGGCCCTGCGCCTGGGCATCGGGCGTGATGGTGACCTGGTAACCATTGCCGCCGCGATCCTCGCGCGGCCCGGCATGCAGCGGCTGGTGCACGTCGCCGACGAAATGCACGATGAACTTCAGCGCGTCGCGGCGCTGCCCGCGCGGCAGCGAGGGATCGGCCAGGATGCGCCGCTGCGCATTGATGGCCGCGGTGATGCAGTCGCCACCCGGACAATCGCGCCGCTCGTCAAAACGGCATCCACCGCCTGATGCATTGATGAAATGCCAGCGCTGGCTGATGCGGAAGCGTTGCGGATCCTCACGCCGCAGCGCATCGGCCCAGGCGGCCACGCCACCGAGGTTCGGTTCGCGCTCGCCTTCCAGCAGCGCGTGCACCGCATCGCGTGTTGCCGGTTCGAGCTGCAATTCAGCCAGGTCACCGACGATGCGATGCCCCAGCTCCGACCAGCCCCATGCCGGCGCGGCCAGCAGGCCCGTCATCGCCAGCAGCGCAACGAAGATTGTCCGGCTCCGCATTCTTCCAGCTCCCCAAAAACAAACGGCCCGCACGGTTTCCCGTGCGGGCCGCGTGACTGCCATCGGCGCGATCAGACCACCGAATACCCTTCGCGGGTGATCGGCAGCGTGCGGATGCGATGCCCCGTGGCGGCATACACCGCGTTGAGGATCGCCGGCACCGCCGGCGGATAGGCCGGCTCGCCCACGCCCGTCGGGTTGAAGGTGGTCGGCAGGAAGTGAACATCGACGTCCGGCGTCACCGGCATGCGCGCCAGCTTGTAGGTGTCGAAGTTCTTCTCCTGGATCTGGCCGTTCTCGATGGTGGCTTCCTGCGACAGCGAGGAGACCGCGTCGACGACCGAACCCTGCACCTGGTTCTCGGCAGCGGACGGGTTGACGATCGGCGAACCGATGTCACCGACCACCCACACCTTGTGCACCTTCACCTGCTTCTGCGCGTTGACGCTGATCTCGGCGACTTCGGCGAAGTGGCCCTGGTGCGAGAAGTGGAAGGCCAGGCCGTGGTGGCGGCCCGCCGGCGGGTTGCCGTAGTTCGAGCGCTTCACCACTTCCTTGATCGTCGCGATGGCGCGCTCGGCGCTGAGGCCGCCGCCCATGCCACCCATGCCGCCGAATCCGCCCGGGGCGGCCGGCGCCGGCTGCTTCTGGCTGAACACGTCGATCAGGAACTCGTCATGGCGCTTGCCCGAGGCGACCGCCACTTCGTGCATGAACGACTGCACCACGTACGCGGTGGTGTTCGCCGTCGGCGCGCGGTAGGGACCGCAGGGCACCTTCAGCGGGAACAGCGTCTGGGTCAGGCGGTAGTTCGGCGTGTATTCGGCCGGGAACTCGCCGGCCGAAGGCCAGCCGCCACCCTGCACCGCACGCGGACCACCGCGGCCCGGACCGCCGGGACCACCGGGGCCGCCGGCCGGCGCTGCTGCGGCGAAGCCGTCGGAGAACGAGATGACATGGCCATCCCAGGCCACCAGCTTGCCGTTGGCGTCGAGGCCGGCGCGGAAGTTGTGGAAGCCGCCGGCGCGCAGGAAGTCATGCGCCAGGTCGTCTTCGCGGGTCCACATCAGCTTCACCGGGATGCCACCGGCCTGCTTGGAGATCGCAGCCGCCTCGACCGCGTATTCGTGCATCAGGCGACGGCCGAAGCCGCCACCGATGCGCAGCTGGTGCAGCGTGGCGTTCGCGGGCGCAACGCCCGTGACGCGCGCGGCGGCCTGGCGGGCGCTGTCGGGAATCTGCACCGAACCCCAGATCTCCAGCTGGTCGCCGGCCGGGTCCTTCTTGTACCAGGCGGTGGTGTTCTGCGGCTCCAGCGGCTGGTGCGAGACGAAACCGAAGGTGTAGAAGGCCTCGACCTTCTTCGCGGCGCCAGCCAGCGCGGCCTCGATGTCGCCGGCCTTGCGCAGTTCCTGCGCGCCGGGGGCCTTGGCGGCTTCCTTCGCCTGTGCGGAGAACGCCTTCCAGCTGTCCTTCGAGGCGTTGCTCTCGTCCCAGGTGACCTTCAGCTTCTTCTTCGCCGAGAAGGCCGCCCAGGTGTTGTTGGCAACGATGGCCACGCCCGGCAGCAGCGAGGCCGGATCGCCATCACCCTCGAGGATGAAGGCATCGACCACGCCCGGCAGGCGACGGATCTCGTCGAGGTTGGCCGACACGGCCTTGCCGCCGATGGTCGGGCACTTCTCGTACACCGCCACCTTCATGTTCGGCAGCTGCACGTCGACGCCGAACAGCGGCTGGCCGGTGACCAGCTTGTGGTTGTCGACGCCGGTCAGGCGCTGGCCGATGATCTTGAAGTCCTTCGGATCCTTCAGCTTCAGCTCGTTCGCGGCCGGCACCGGCATCGAAGCGGCCTTGGTGGCCAGCTGGCCGTAGCTGGCGCTGCGGTTGCTGGCGGCATGCATCAGGCGGCCTTCGGAGGTGGTGATCTCCTCGGCGGGCACGTTCCATTCCTGCGCGGCCGCGGCCACCAGCAGGGCGCGGGCGGCGGCGCCGGCCTGGCGCATGCCCTGGTAGGCCATCGGGATGGACATCGAGCCGCCGGCGAACTGGCTCGGGTACACCGAGCTGATCGGGGCCTGTTCCACCGTCACGTCGCTCCACTTCACGTCGAGCTCGTCGGCGATGATCTGCGGCAGGGCGGTCTTGATGCCCTGGCCGATCTCCGGGTTCTTGGAGTAGATGGTGACCTTGCCGTCGGCGCCGATCTTCACATAGGCATCGGGACGCAGCGCGGCCGGCGGACCGCCGAAGCCGCCCGGCGCACCGGCCCTGGCTTCGTTGCCCGCCATGCTGAAGCCCAGCACCATGCCACCGCCGGCGAGGGCGGAAACCTTCAGGAAGCCGCGGCGGGAAACCGGGCCGGCCAGCGGCGAATCGGACTGCGGCGCGGACTTGGCCAGCTCGGCCAGCAGCACGTCCGGGTAATACTCGTTCTTGAGATCAACTTGCGCGTTCATCAGGAAGCACTCCCGGAAAGGGCCTTGGCCGCAGACTTGATCGCCGCGCGGATGCGCAGGTACGTACCGCAGCGGCAGATGTTGCCCTGCATGTAGGTATCGATCTCGGCATCGCTCGGGTTCGGGTTCTGGCGCAGCAGCGCGGTGGCGCTCATGATCTGGCCGGACTGGCAGTAGCCACACTGCGGCACGTCGTGCTCGATCCAGGCCTTCTGCACGGCCGTGAGAGCACCGCCCTGGGCAAGTCCTTCGATGGTGGTGATCTTCTGGCCGACGACGGCGGTGGCCGGCGTGGAGCAGGAGCGGATCGGCGTGCCATTCAGGTGCACCGTGCAGGCGCCACACTGGGCCATGCCGCAGCCGAACTTCGTGCCGACAAGCTTCAGCTCATCGCGCAGCACCCACAGCAGCGGCTGGTCATCCGCCACCTCCACGTCATGGTCGACGCCATTTACGTTCAGTTTCACTTTGGCCATTGTGCCCGTCCAGGTTGATTAGTAACGACCCCGCGTTATCCGATCCAGCATAACGGCGACATCCGCCTGCATCAATAATTGTGGATCTCGAATGCGCGGTGGATCCGCGGATTGCCGGCGAAATCGAAAGGCAGGGTGGCGGCCGAGATGTCCGCTATCCGGAAACGCGAGCTGATCTCATCAGCCAGCACGAAGCGCTGTGCATTGGTCGAGAACACCAGCGTTCCGCCCGGTGCCAGCAGCCGCATGCAATGACCGATCAGCCGCGCATGGTCGCGCTGGGTGTCGAGCACACCGGTCATGCGCGCCGAATTCGAGAAAGTCGGCGGATCGAGGAAGATCAGGTCGAAGGCCGGCGCGGTGGGCTGCTCGTCCAGCCAGCGCAGCACGTCCGCCTGCAGCAGCATGTGCGCGGGCGTGGCGAGGCCATTGAGTTCAAGGTTGGCGCGCGCCCAGTCCAGGTACGTACGGGAAAGATCGACGCTGAGCGAAGACGACGCCCCGCCGGCAGCAGCGTGCACCGTGGCCACGCCGGTGTAGCAGAACAGGTTCAGGAAACGCTTGCCGGCCGCGCGGCTGCCCAGCATGCGGCGGGTGACGCGATGGTCGAGGAACAGGCCGGTGTCCAGGTACGCATCCAGGTTGATGCGCAGCTTCAGGCCCGCCTCTTCCACCACATGGAATTCGCCCTCGCCCTGCAGGCGCTCGTACTGGCCGTCCTTCTGCCGGCGGCGGGTGCGCAGGCGGATGTCCTCGAAGGGCACGCCGGTGACTTCGGGCAGCACCGACAGCGCTTCCTCGCGACGGCGTCGCGCGGCGGCCGGATCGATCGATGCGGGCGGCGCGTACTCCTGCACGTACAGCCAGCGGCGGCCTTCGTCCGGACCGGCGCCGGTGTAGAGATCAATCGCCAGCGCGTACTCGGGCATGTCGGCGTCATAAATGCGCCAGCAGGTCACGCCCTCGCGGCGCGCAATCCTGCCCAGGCGCGCCAGGTTCTTCTTCAACCGGTTGGCGAACATGCGCGCACCGGTGCCCTGTGCAATCGAGGCATCGTCGATGACGATGCCGCGGCGGGCTTCGCGGCGCGCCTTGCGCTGGCCCGGCGCGAAACGCAGCACGCGGCATTCGATCGCGCCGTTGAACACGGTGTGCACGCGCGAGGCCTCGGCGCCGATCAGCTGGCCCAGTGCCGGTTCACCGGTGAGCACGGCGGCGTGCCAGTTGGAGAAGGGACCACGCAGCGCCTCGCCGATGGCGCGATGCGCGGCGGCGGCCTCTTCATCGCCTGCGATGCGTGCACCGTACGGCGGATTCACGCACAGCAGTCCCGGCGGTGCATCGCCTTCTGATTTCGGCCGCAGCTGCGCGATGTCGGCATGTTCGAAGCTGACCTGCGCGGCGATCTGCGCGCGGCGCGCATTCGCCTGCGCGGTGGCGATGGCGGCGCGGTTGCGGTCGGCACCACGCACGATCACTTCCAGCGGCTTCGCGCGCGCGCGCGCCGCGGCCACCACTTCTTCCCAGGCGGCGGCGTCATGGCCGCGCCAGCCCTGGAATCCCCAGTAGTCGCGCAGCAGTCCGGGCGCGATGTCGGCCGCCATCCAGGCGGCCTCGATCACGAAGGTGCCCGAACCGCACATGGGATCGAGGAACTCGCCACCGGCTGTGGCAATCGCCGGCCAGCCGGCGCGCACCAGGATGCCGGCCGCGAGGTTCTCGCGCAGCGGCGCCTCGCCACCCTGCAGTCGGTATCCGCGCCGGCTCAGCGTCTCGCCGGCCAGGTCGATCGACAGCATCACCTCGCCGCGTGCGGCATGGGCCTGCACGGCGAGATCCGGCCGCTGCGTCTCCACGGTCGGACGCTGGCGCGTGGTATCGCGCAGCTGGTCGACGATGGCGTCCTTCAGCTTCAGCGCGCCGAAATGCGTGTTGCGGATGGCCGGATGCTGGCCGCTGAAGCCGCAGGCCAGCGTGCCGCGCGGATCCAGGTGCTCACGCCAGTCGATGCCACGCGCGAAGGCGTAGAAATCCTCGGTGCTGGCGACGCGGGCGCGCGCCACTTCCAGCAGCACGCGGCTGGCGAGGCGCGACTCAAGCAGCACACGATAGCCGGTGGCCAGCGTGCCCTCGAAGGTCACGCCTCCACCGGCCTCTGCGACATTGGTTCCACCCAGTGCGGTGATCTCGGCGGCAAGCAGATCCGCGAAACCGCGCGGCACCGTGGCGACAAAAAGCCGGCTGGTCACGATGCGCGCTTCACGTCAGGTCGATCCAGGTGGTCTTCAGTTCAGTGAACTTGTCGAAGGCATGCAGCGACTTGTCACGGCCGATGCCCGACTGGCGGAAGCCGCCGAACGGCACGGTGATGTCATCGGCGTCATAGCAGTTCACGTAGACCACACCGGAGCGGACGGCGCGCGCCATGCGGTGTGCGGTCGCAAGATCGCGCGTCCACACCGCCGCGGCCAGGCCATAGCTGCTGTCATTGGCGATGCGCACGGCCTCGGCCTCATCCCGGAAAGTGGTGACAGCCAGCACCGGCCCGAAGATCTCCTCGCGTGCGATGCGCATGCCCGGCTGCACGTCATCGAACAGCGTCGGTTCGACGTAACAGCCGCCGGTCTCCTGCCGCACCTGCGCGCCACCGAAGGCCAGCCGCGCGCCTTCGCTGCGGCCGGCGTCGATGTATTCGAGCACGCGCTGCATCTGCTGCACGTCGACGATTGCGCCGAGCTTCGTGGCCGGATCCAGCGGATCACCGGGCGCCATGTCGCGCGCCACGCTGGCGATCTCGTCGAGTACCGCGTCCTTCAGGTCGGCATGCACCAGCAGGCGTGATCCGGCCGAACACATCTCGCCCTGGTTGAAGAAGATGGCATAGGCCGCCGCCTGCGCCGCGCGCCGTACATCCTGCCAGTCGCCCATGATGATGTTCGGCGACTTGCCGCCGCATTCCAGCGACACGCGCTTCAGGTTCGACTGCGCCGCGCAGGCCATGATGTGCTTGCCGGTGGCGGTGGAACCGGTGAAGCCGATGCCATCCACGTCACCATGCAGCGCCAGCGCATTGCCGGCGGTGCGGCCGAAGCCGGTCACGACGTTGAACACACCGCGCGGCACGCCGGCCTCGAACGCCAGCTCCGCCAGCCGCAGCGCGGTCAGCGGGGATTTCTCCGACGGCTTCAGCACCACCGAATTGCCGGCGGCGAGGATGGGGCCGAGCTTCCAGGCCGCCATGATCATCGGGAAGTTCCACGGCACGATGGCGCCGACCACACCCAGCGGCTCGCGCGACACCAGCGCCAGCGTGTCGGGCGCGGTGGGCGCGATCTCGCCATACACCTTGTCGATGCTTTCAGCGAACCACTGGATGCAGTTGGCGGTCGAGGGCACATCGACGCTGAGCGAATCGCCGATGGGCTTGCCCATGTCCAGCGTCTCGGTCAGCGCCAGCTCCTCGCGATGCGCGCGGATCGCATCGGAGAAACGCAGCAGCACCGTCTTGCGCTCGCGCGGCGGCATGGCCGCCCACTCGCCGCGCTCGAAGGCACGCCGCGCACTCTGCACGGCGGCGTCGACATCGGCGGCATCACCGGCGGCGACCTTCGCCAGCACACGGCCGTCGATCGGGCTGACCTTGTCGAAGGTGGCGCCGGAGGCCGCGGGCCGGAACTGCCCGTCGATGAACAGGCCCTCGCGGGGACGCAATGCGGCGGCGCGGGCGCGCCAGTCAATGGAGGTGGTGTCGCTCATGGGGGAAGGGTCGGGACGGCCGGTTATTTCGGTATGTATCGCCGCCCCTGTCAACTTTTCCTATGATGAATCCCACGTCCCCTCGCACCCCGCTGCATTGACCGGAGTTCCCATGAACGCCCGCCCTGCCGACCCCACCCCGCGCCCCCTGACCCGCGAGCAGCTTGAAGCCTTCTGGATGCCGTTCACGGCCAACCGCCAGTTCAAGGCCGCGCCGCGCATCCTGGCGCGCGCCCGCGGCATGCATTACTGGACCGATGACGGCCGGCAGCTGCTGGATGGCGTGGCCGGCCTGTGGTGCGTGAACGCCGGCCATGGCCGGCGCGAGATCACCGAGGCCGTGGCGGCCTCGCTGGAGCAGGTGGACTATGCCCCGCCCTTCCAGATGGGCCACCCGCAGGCCTTCGAACTGGCACACCGCCTGGCCGGCATCGCGCCGGCGGGCCTGGACCATGTGTTCTTCGCCAACAGCGGCTCCGAGGCCGTCGACACCGCGCTGAAGATCGCCTTGCAGTATCACCGGCTGAAGGGCGAGGCGACCCGCACCCGCCTGATCGGCCGCGAGCGCGGTTACCACGGCGTGAACCTGGGCGGCACCACGGTCGGCGGCATGGTGGCCAACCGCAAGGCCTGGGGCACGAACATGCTGCCCGGCACCGATCACCTGCCCCACACCCACATCCCGGCGAAGAATGCCTTCACCCGCGGTGTGCCCGAGCACGGCGCGGAACTGGCTGCGGAACTGGAGCGGCTGGTGGCGCTGCATGATGCCTCCAGCATTGCCGCGGTGATCGTCGAGCCCATCGCCGGCTCCACCGGCGTGCTGGTCCCGCCGAAGGGTTACCTGCAGACCCTGCGCGAGATCTGCACGAAGCACGGCATCCTGCTGATCTTCGACGAGGTCATCACCGGCTTCGGCCGCACCGGCTCGGCCTTCGCCGCGCAGGAATTCGGCGTCACGCCCGACCTCATCACCTGCGCCAAGGGCCTGACCAACGGCGCGGTGCCGATGGGCGCGGTGATCGTGAAGAAGGAGATCCACGACGCCTTCATGACCGGCCCGGAGAACGCCATCGAGCTGTTCCACGGCTACACCTATTCGGGGCACCCCACCGCCTGCGCGGCCGGCCTTGCAGCGCTGGACATCTACCAGCGCGAGGGACTGTTCCAGCGCGCGAAGGAGCTGGCGCCCTACTGGCAGGATGCGGTGCACAGCCTGAAGGGCCTGCCGCATGTCATCGACATCCGCAATTACGGCCTGGCGGCGGCGATCGAATACGAGCCGGTTGCCGGCAGCCCCGGCAAGCGCGGATTCGAGGTGTTCCTGAAGGCCTTCGAGAGCGGCATCCTGGTGCGCGGCGCCGGGGATATCACCGCCATGTCGCCGCCGCTGATCATCGAGAAGGCGCAGATCGACCAGCTGGTGGAGACGCTGGGCAAGGCCATCAAGGCCGCGGGCTGACCGCGCGTCGCGCGGACCGGTGCACGCCGTCCTCGCCGCCTTCCCGTTCCGCAAAGAAAAAGGCCCGGTGCCTGCGCACCGGGCCTTTCGATCTGTCCAGCCTTCAGGCCGCGAGGCCGTCAGGCTGTCCGATCACTTGCCCCAGGGCAGAGTGGTCGAGATCGTCGCGACCACGCGGTCGGCGTCCCACGCGCTCTTGTTGGTGTCGACGTACTTCACGGCGAAGTCGATGTTCGCAATGGAGTAGCCCACGCCCACCGAGTAGTCGAGCGTCTTCACGAACGAGCCCGAGGCATCGCCGAACGAGCGACCCACGTGGGCCAGCAGCGACAGGCCTTCGACCTGGGCGATCGGGTAGGCAGCGTTGGCTTCCAGGTAGAAGCCGTCTTCGTCCGAGCTGGCGTAGTCCGGCGAGTACCACAGCTTGGCGCTCAGCCAGTCCTTGCTGATGCCGGCGTACAGCTCGACCGTGTTCAGGTCGCTCCAGCCCGGGTAGGTGTAGTAGTTGGCACCCACGTCGTAGCCGAAGGACTCGGTCTCACCGGCGTAACCGGCGAAGAAGTCCAGCTCGATGTCGTCGGACGGGTTGGGGAACTTGACGGTGCTGCCCCAGGCGCCCACGTAGAAGCCGCTGTCGAAGTTGTAGCTGGCACCCAGCTGGAAGGCCGGGTCCTCATCCGACTGCGTCGCGCCACGGAAGTCGTAGTCCGAGACGATAGCCGGGGTCACCGAGAACGATCCGGCATGGGCAGCGCCAGCGATGGCCAGCAGGGCCGCACCAGCGGCGATTCGGGACTTGATCATTCATTCACTCCTTAACGAGTTTGGACAGAATCTGGCGCCCTGTTGCATGCGCCATACGCTTCAGCGTGCGCGTAGCCTAACAGGATGGTTATGGGATTGAAAAGCAACGACTGCTTAGCCGGTTATCTGTCTTGGAAAAACCGGAATCAGTTCACGAAATCGTCTCCAGACTGCTGTTTTTTCAGCGTTAACCCGCAAAGCCTGCCTTGACAGAGAGCGATAGATGTGAGCAAACCGGTCAGATCTGTTGTTTTGGTGACACAGAATCTTTCCGGGGAATTCATGTGTCTTTTATGCAACCCCGAGGTTTGAGCGGGCCACAAAAAAAGCCCGGCCGTTGTGGCCGGGCTTGATTTGTCGGGAGTGGAACGCGGCGAGGCGTTCCGTAACCCGCGCGGGTCTTACTCCGCGCCGCCGAGCGTCGTGGACAGGGAGAACACGAACCGGCCCAGGTTGCGGGGGTTGGTGTTCATGTCGCTGCCGTCGACGTAGCGCATCGAGGCGTTCCAGCCACCGACGTCGTAACCCACGCCCACGGACCAGTCGAGGTACTCACCGGCACCGGCCGTGCGGCCCCACTTGTTCTTGTGGTACTCAGCGCCGCTGTAACCCAGGTGGGTCAGGAAGCTGAAGCCATTGGCCATCGGCAGGTTGAAGTTGGTGTCGACGTAGTAAGCGGTGTCGCCCGAGCTGTTGAAGTCCCAGGAGTACCACAGCTTCAGGCCGAAGAACCCCTTGGTGATTCCCGCGTAGATCTCGGGGAAGTTGCCTTCACCGGCATTCGGATAGGCGTAATAGATCGCACCGACGTCGAAGCCCAGGCCGTCATCCGGATCGCCGAAGGCGTAGCCGATGTAGGTGTCGAGCTCGGTGTTCGGGCGGCGGCCGTAGACTTCCCAGTCGGCCGTGTTGGCGAACTTGACGTTGCTGCCCCAGATGCCCATGTAGATGCCGGAATCGGCACTGTAGTTGAGACCCAGCTGGAAGGCCGGATCACCCTGGGTCCGGCTGATGCCGCGGAAGTCGTAGTCGTTCGTCAGGGTTGCCGTCGCGCTGATTTCAGCTGCGCCCACCACCCCCGTGGCGGCCAGCAGGGCCCCGGCTACCGCAATACGTGCTTTCATCTGAATTCCACTCCCTAATCTTTGTAACTTTTGGTGAAACCCGGGGCGCCGTCACCTTGTTGCGAGTCCCCGACGCAGTGGCGCGGCAGCAAGCCTAGCAGCAAGCCGCCACGAGTAAAAGGCTTTCGGTTACGAGTAAAAGTCACTGTTTGTGCCGCTTGTGGCAACCGGGCAACGAGCGGCTTTACTGCAGGCCGCTGAGCGCGATCCAGTCACCTGCGGCCTGTGCCATCGCCGAGCGCGCCACCCAATAATCACGCAGGACTTCGAGATGCGCACGCTGGGCCTCGAGCATCGACAGGCGGGCATTCAATCGTGGCAGTTCGGATGGATCCCCCGCCCCCGGTCGCGCACTGGCACGCTGGTGCAGCGGCAGGACGTCGCGCTCGTAGCGTTCGGCGAGCCGGCGCATCGCCGTGACCGCCTGGGCATGACGCCGCACCTGCTGGCGCATCTCCAGCACGGCTGCCTCCAGCGAGCGCACGGCCGAACGCAGCTGCGCATCCGCCTGCAGCAATGCCGCCTGGCGCTGGTCGAAGATCGGCACCTCGGTGGCGATGGTCGGACCGGTGAACGGTGTATCGCCGATGGCCTTGTCGCGGAACACGCCGATCTCGAATTCGGTCAGCCAGCGGAAGCGCCGCTGCATGGCCAGCTCGCGCAGGCGCATGTCGATGTTCTTCTGCGCGGCCAGCAGGTCGAAGCGCGCATGCAGGGCCGCCCTCTCGATGGTGGCCGCGTCCGGATCGGCAGCCGGCAGCTCCGGCAGCTCGCCATCCAGCGACCAGTCATCGCGCCATCCGGCGATGCCCAGCAATGTCTCCAGCCGCGCGCGTTCATCGGCGGCCTCGAGGCGCGCACGATCGACGTTCGACTCCGCCACGGCGAGGCTCAGCCGCCCCTCCT
Organism: uncultured Steroidobacteraceae bacterium; assembly: GCA_964396335.1. Lineage (GTDB taxonomy): Bacteria > Pseudomonadota > Gammaproteobacteria > Steroidobacterales > Steroidobacteraceae > ZC4RG30. Next base: position 15,985 of record CAYNEX010000024.1, read on the forward strand.
CCACATCCTCCTCGTCGGCATCGTCATTGGCGGCCAGCACGGTGAGGGTATCCACCGCGCTGCGCACCGCATTGGCGCTGAGTTCGTGCAGCTCCAGCTGCGCCAGCGCGGCGCGATAGCGATACCAGGCCTCGGCCACCTGCGCCGCATGTTCGGCGGCCCGCTGCGCCACTTCGTAGCGCACCCGCTCGAGGTTATGGGTGGCGGTGGCGCGGCGATCGGGAATGGTCAGCAGCGACATCACGTTCTGCAGCACGCCGACGCTGATGGTGCGTTCGGGATAGAAGGCCGCCAGGTCACCGCCCGGCTCGCGTGAGCCGACGATCACATAGGGATTGGTGGGCCGGGTTGCGGCCACCAGCTCGGCACGCGAGATCTCCAGCTGCTCGAAGGCCAGCTGCAGGTCGGGACTGGCCAGGAAGGACACCGCCACGGCCTCGCGCACCGTGAGCCCGCCTTCGAGCATCTGCTCGGCCAGCTCACGCGCGGCGCGGTCTTCTTCGGCATCGCGACGCCAGGTCAGCGCGGCCGGCACCTTCGGTGCCACCAGCGCGGCGGTCGCATCGGCATTCTCGCGCGCGGAGGGAACGGCACATGCGCCGACCAGCAGCAGCACTCCGAGACAGGGCCAGCAGCGGTACCTAAGCATGAGCGGGCACTATATAGTGCCGCGACTTTCGAGGCCACGATCACGATGACCCAACGCCCCCGCATCCTCCTCACCCGTCGCTGGACCGGCGAGGTCGAGGAATACCTGGCCGCCCGCTTCGACGTCACGCTGAACGAGCGCGATGTGCCGATGTCGGCCGATGCCCTGAAGGCGGCGATGCGCGAGTACGACGCGCTCTGCCCCACCGTGACCGACCGCATCGACGCAGCCGTGCTGCAGGTGCCGGACCGGCGCGTGCGCCTGATCGGCAATTTCGGCGTCGGCTTCAACCATATCGATGTGGCCACGGCGCAGGAGCTGGGCATCCGCGTCTCCAACACGCCGGATGTGCTGACCGAGAGCACCGCCGACATCGCCATCCTGCTGCTGCTGATGGCCACGCGCCGCGCCGGCGAAGGCGAGCGCGAACTGCGCGCCGGCAAGTGGACCGGCTGGCGTCCCACGCACATGCTGGGCCGGAGCCTCGAGGGCAAGCTGCTGGGCCTGGTGGGTTTCGGCCGCATCGCGCAGGCCACGGCGCGCAAGGCGCATGCCGCCTTCGGCATGAGGATTGCCTACCACGGCCGCCGTCGCGCCCCCGCCGATGTCGAACAACAGACCGGCGCGCAATATTTCGCCTCGCTCGATGAACTGGCCGCCGCAGCCGATGTGCTGTCGCTGCACTGCCCCGGTGGCGCCGAAACCTTCCACCTGATCGACGCCGCGCGCCTGGCGCGCATGAAACCGACCTCGGTGCTGGTCAATACCGCGCGCGGCCCGGTGGTCGATGAAGCCGCGCTGGTGCAGGCGCTGCGCGAGGGCCGCATCGCCGCCGCCGGCCTCGATGTCTATGAAGAGGAGCCGCGCGTACACCCCGGCCTGCTCGAACTCGAAAACGCCGTGCTGCTGCCACACCTGGGCAGCGCCACGCAGGAGACGCGCACCGCGATGGGCATGCGCGTGGCGCACAACCTCGAGGCCTTCTTCGCCGGCCAGCCGCTGCGCGACCCGGTGGTGTAAGCCATGCGCGGCTGGGTCGACGCGTTCCTGCAGCGCGAACGACTGCCGGCGGCCTACCGCCACACCATCGAGGTGGCGCTGGTGCCGCTGGCCGACCGCATCGAACGCCGCGCGCGGCTCAGCGACCACCTGCTGCTGGTCGGGCTGTGCGGTGCGCAGGGCAGCGGCAAGTCCACCGCCGCCGCCGCGCTGGTGCAACTGCTGCAGCAGGTCGACCTGCCGGCCGCGACACTTTCGATCGACGACTTCTACCTGCCGCGCGCGGCGCGCGCCGAACTGGCCCGCAGCGTGCACCCGCTGCTGGCCACGCGCGGCGTGCCGGGCACGCATGATGTGGAACTGGCGCAGGCCACCATCGACCAGCTGGCCCAGCCCGGCGAAGTGCTGGTGCCGGTGTTCGACAAGGCGCGCGATGACCGCCGCCCGCACCGCGAATGGAAACGCATCGAAGGCCCGCTGCGGGTGGTGATCCTGGAAGGCTGGTGCGTGGGCGCAAGGCCGCAGCCCGGATCAGAACTGGCCGAGCCGGTGAATGCACTGGAACGCGATGAAGATGCACAGGGCATCTGGCGCCGCTACGTCAACGACGCCCTCGCCGGCCCCTACCGTGCACTGTATGACCGGCTCTCACCGATGGTGCTGCTGCAGGCGCCGTCCTTTGAAGTGGTGCATGGCTGGCGCGCCGAGCAGGAGCAGAAGCTGCGCGAACGGCTGCAGCGCGAAGGCGGCGACCTGAGCCGCCTGATGGACGATGCCGCGATTGCGCGTTTCATCGCCCACTACGAGCGCGTCACCCGGCACATCCTCGCGGAGATGCCGGGCCGCGCCGATCACCTCATCAGGCTTTCTGCGAATCGAAGCGCGCAATGGATTCGCTGATGAAGCGACGCGCCTCGGCGGCATCGCCCCAGCCGGTGACCTTCACCCACTTGCCGCCTTCCAGGTCCTTGTAGTGCTCGAAGAAGTGCTGGATCTGCTGGCGGGTGATCTCCGGCAGGTCGGTGTATTCGTGCACGCTCTCGTAGCGGCGTGACACCTTCGAGCTCGGCACGGCCACGATCTTCTCGTCACCGCCGGCCTCGTCCTGCATCTTCAGCACGCCCACCGGACGCACCGAGATCACGGACCCCGGCAGCAATCCGCGGTGGTTGGCAATGATCACGTCGGCCGGGTCGCCGTCCTCGGACAGCGTGTGCGGGATGAAGCCGTAATTGCCCGGGTAGCGCATCGACGTATAGAGGAAGCGGTCGACCAGCAGCGCGCCGGAGGGCTTGTGCATCTCGTACTTGATCGGCTCACCGCCAACGGGCACCTCGACGACCACGTTGACTTCATGCGGGGGGTTGTTGCCGATCGGCAGGGCATCAAGACGCATCAGGGGAAAACTCCGGAAAATGAAGGGGATGGAAAAGAGGGGGGAATGACAGGGCGCGCGATTATCGCGCATCATGCCGCGCATGGTGCAAGCCACGGATGAGGCCCCGGTCTACCGCCTGGAGGGCGTCCAGAAACGCTACGGGGAAGGAGAAGCCGCCGTGCTGGCCCTGCGGGGCGTGGACCTGACCGTGGCGCCCGGCGAACTGATCGTGCTGCTGGGCCCCTCCGGCTCCGGCAAGTCGACGCTGTTGAACATATTGGGGGGCCTGGACCGGCCCACCGCCGGCCATGCCTGGTCCGGCGACCTGGACCTCGCCACCGCCAGCGACGCCCGGATCACCGCCTTCCGCCGCCACAACGTCGGCTTCGTGTTCCAGTTCTACAACCTGATCGCGAGCCTGACCGCCGAGGAAAACGTCGAGCTGGTCACCGAGGTGGCCGACGACCCGATGCCCGCGGCCGATGCGCTGGACCTGGTCGGCCTGTCGAACCGGCGCGGGCATTTCCCGGCGCAGCTCTCCGGCGGCGAGCAGCAGCGCGTGGCGATCGCGCGCGCCATCGCCAAGCGGCCGAAGGTGCTGCTGTGCGATGAACCCACCGGCGCGCTGGACGTGGCCACCGGTATCCGCGTGCTCGAGACGCTGGTGCGCGCCAACGAGGAACTGGGCACCACCACCCTGCTGATCACCCACAACGCCGACATCGCCTCGATCGGCGACCGGGTGATCCGCTTCGCCGATGGCGCCATCCGCAGCATCGACACCAACGCCACGCGCGCGAAACCCGGGGGGCTGCACTGGTGACGGGACGCCTGGCGCGCGCGGTCGGCCTGTCGCGCCTCGACCGCAAGCTGCTGCGCGACATCGCGCGCATGAAGATGCAGATGGCGGCGGTGAGCGCGGTGCTGGCCTGCGGCGTGGTGCTGGCCGTGATGGCCAATGGCATGTACGACTCGCTCGAACGCGCGCGCGATGCCTACTACTCCGAGTACCGCATGGCCGACCTCGCCGCCGGCGTGGTGCGCGCGCCGCTGTCGGTGGCCGACCAGATCGCCGACCTTGCCGGTGTCAGCGCGGTGGAAGCACGCGTGTCCGGCATCGGCCTGCTCGACCTGCCGGGCCGCAGCGAGCCGGTGTCCGCGCAGCTGGTGTCGCTGCCCGAGGGCCGCGCGCCGCGCGTCAATGCCATCGTGCTGCGCCAGGGACGACTGCCGGCCGCCAACCGCGACAACGAAGTGGTCGTCAGCGAAGCCTTTGCCGCCGCCAACAACCTCGAGCCCGGCCACACCATGGCGGCGCTGGTCTACGGCCGGCGCCGCGAGGTCACCATCACCGGCATCGCCAGCAGTCCCGAGTTCGTGTTCGCGGTGGCACCGGGCGCCATGCTGCCCGAGGCCGAACGTTTCGGCGTGCTGTGGATGAATCGCGAGGCGCTGGGTCGCGCCTTCGATCTCGACGGCGCCTTCAATGACCTGGTGCTGCGCCTCACCCCCGGTGCCAATGAACGGCTGGTGGTGCGCGAGATCGACCGCCTGCTCGAACGCCATGGCGGCCGCGGCGCCTATGGCCGGGACCGCATGCTGTCGGCGCGCTACATGTCCGATGAACTGGAAAGCCTCTCCACCATGGCCGGCATCCTGCCGCCGGTGTTCCTGCTGGTGGCGGCCTTCCTGCTGAATGTTTCGCTGTCGCGCCTGGTGGCCACCGAACGCTCGAACATCGGCCTGCTGAAATCCTTCGGCTACGCCAATGTCACCATCGCCCTGCACTACGCCAAGTTCGCGCTGGTGTTCGGCATCCTCGGCGGCGTCATCGGCGCCATCGGCGGACGCTGGGTGGGTGAATACGTCGGCAGTGTCTATGCCGGCGTGTACCAGATCCCGGGCCTGCGCTTCGATGCCGGCCCGGGCGTCTACATCAATGCCATCCTGATCACGCTGCTGGCCGCACTGGCCGGTTCGGTGCAGGCCGTGCGCAAGGCCGTGGCCCTGCCGCCAGCCGCGGCGCTGGCGCCGCCCGCCCCCACCGGTTACGGCCATTCCGGAGGATTGATCGAACGCTTCACCGCCGCGCTGGATGGCAAGTCGCGCATGGTGGCGCGGCGCATCCTGCGCTTTCCACGTCGTGCCGCCACCACGGTGATCGGCATCGCGCTGGCCACCGGACTGATGGTCACCACACAGCACCTGCCGCTGTCGATGGACCAGATCGTCAATGTCACCTTCGGCGTGGCGCAGCGCATGGATGCGATGGTGTCGTTTTCGGAGGCCGCGGATGATTCCATCCTGCGCGACCTCACCCACCTGCCCGGCGTGCTGAAGGTGGAGCCGGTGCGCACCGCCGATGTGGTGTTCGAAGCCGGCAGCCGGCGCGAACGGGATTCCATCTCCGGCGTGCCGGAGAGGGCGCAGCTGAACCGCCTGCTGAACCTCGAGATCGAACCGGTGGCGATCCGCGGTGACGGACTGACGATGTCGGGCATCCTGGCGCGAAAGCTCGGCATCGGTCCCGGTGACCGCGTGCGCATGACGGCCACCGATGGCCATCGTGCCAGCGTCGAGCTGCCGGTGGTGGCCATCGTCGAGCCCTATCTCGCCGGCGCTTCCTACATCGAACTGGACGCACTGGGCCGGCTGCTGCGTGAACCCGGTCGCGTCACCGCCGCGTACCTGCTGATCGACCGCGCCCGGCGCGAGGCATTCAGCGCCCGCGTGAAGGAACTGCCGCGCATCGTGTCGCTCAGCTACCTCGACAATGCCAAGGCCTCGATGCAGAAACTGCTCAACCAGGGCGCGGGGTTCTTCAATGGCATGTTCATCCTGTTCTCGATGCTGATGGCGGCCGGCGTGGCGTTTTCCTCGGCGCGTGTCACGCTGGCCGAGCAGGAACGCGACCTTGCCACGCTGCGTGTGCTCGGCTTCAGTCGCCGCGAGGCTTCCTATGTATTGCTGGCCGAGATCGGCGCGCTGCTGCTGGTCGCGCTGCCGATCGGCGCCCTGTTCGGCCGCTGGCTGTCGCAATGGCTGATGTCGCAGTTCGCCACCGACATGTTCACCTTCCCCTATATCACCAGCGCCCAGGCCTATGCCTGGCCGGCGCTGTTCGTGACCGTCGCCGTGATGGGCGCGGCCCTGTTCGTACGACGTGGCGTCGACCGGCTCGACATGGTCGGCGTGCTCAAATCGAGGGACTGACATGAACAAGGACACTTTCGACCGTCGCCGCCGGCGGGTCCGCATCTTCTGGATTGCCGCCATCGTGATCGCGCTGGCGGTCATCGCCTTCGGCATGCGGCCGCGGCCCGCCGAGGTGGATGTGGCGGTGATCGATCGCGGCGACCTGCGCCTCGACCTCGTGGATGAAGGGCGCACGCGCATGCACGATGTATACACCGTGTCGGCGCCGGTATCGGGCCGGCTGCTGCGCGTCGATGTCGAACCCGGTGACGTGGTGAAGCGCAATGAGGTGATCGCCCGCATGACGCAGGCGCCCGCCGGCTTCCTCGACACCCGCAGCGATGTCGCCGCGCGCGCCGCGGTCAAAGCCGCCGAGGCCTCGCTGCGCTCCGCCGACACCGAGCTGAACCTGGCGCGCATCGAACACGAGCGCATGACCGCGCTGATCGGGCGCGGCCTGGTGGCGCAGTCGGCGGTGGACAGCAGCCGCGCACGCCTCGAGGCAGCACAGGCCACGCGCGATGCCGCCACCGCCGAACTGGCGCGCGCGCGCAGCGCCCTGCAGCCGGCCGATCGCACTGGCGGTGAGGCCGTGGCCATCCGCGCGCCGGCCGACGGCCATGTGCTGTCGGTACCGCAGAAGAGCGAGAACATCCTCGCGGCCGGCAGCCCGCTGATCCTGATCGGCGACCCTTCTCATATTGAAGTGGTGGCCGAGTTCCTGTCACAGGATGCCGTGCGCATGCAGCCGGGCTCGCCGGCCACCATCGAGAACTGGGGCGGCCCGCCGCTGGCCGCGGTGGTCGAACGCATCGAGCCGGTGGCGCGCATGAAGGTGTCGGCGCTGGGCGTGGAGGAACAGCGCACCAACGTCATCCTGCAGTTCACTGATCCGGCCGCCGCGGCGCGCCTCGGGCATGACTATCGCGTCGATGCACGCGTCACCATCGAGTCGGTGGACAACGCGGTGCGCGCCCCGCTGGGCGCGCTGTTCCGCCATGGCAATGGCTGGGCGACCTACCGCCTGGTCGACGGCCGCGCCACACTGACCGAGGTGCAGACCGGCATTGCCGACATCGACTACCGCGAGATCCGCCAGGGGCTGGAGTCCGGCGATACCGTCATCCTGTTCCCCGGCGACGCGGTCAGCGAAGGCACCAGGGTGAAGCCGCGCGGCCAATAGCCGCGTTCGAATTCAGCCTACAGAAGGTTGGGCCCTGCACCTACTGTCGCGCACCAGCACCGCCGCGCAAGCTCGCTGCTGATCAACGCGGGAGGCATGCATGGCAACGGTCACCGTCCTCGAAGAGGAAACCACGACCACATTCGGAAGGATCCGTCCGGCGGGCCCGGGGCCCGGCGCGGTGTCATGGCCGGCCATCTTCGCCGGTGCCACGGCCTCGGCGGCGCTGTCGCTGATCCTGCTGGTGCTGGGCATCGGCCTGGGCTTCTCGCTGATGTCGCCCTGGGCGCGCCCCTCGCCCACCGCGATGACGGCCACCACCATCATCTGGATCTGTGTCACCGCCTTTGCGGCATCCGGGCTGGGCGGCTACATCGCCGGCCGGCTGCGCAACCGCTGGCCCGATGCTCAGCGCGACGAGGTGTATTTCCGCGATACGGCGCATGGCTTCCTGTCCTGGGCCGTGGCCACGCTGATCACGGCGGCGGCCCTGGCGTCGGTCATCGGCGGCATGCTCGGCGTCGGTGATGTGTCCACTGCCGCGGCCGGCACCGCTGATGCGCTGACCGGCGATGCCCGCGCGCTCAGCGAGGAGGCGCGCAGCGAAGCCGCGCGCGCGTCGCTGTGGATTTTCCTGTCGCTGCTGATCGGCGCCTTTGCCGCCAGCTGGATGGCCACCTTCGGCGGCCGCCAGCGCGACCTGCCCTGAACCGGAGGAAGACATGCGTTCGATCCTGCTGTGGCTGCTGGGTGTGCCGATCCCCATCATCATCCTGATCGCGCTGCTGACCTGAGCCGATGATCGTGGTCGGCACGGCGGGCTGGTCGATTCCGCGCGCCTGCCAGCCACTGGTACCCGGCGAGGGCACGCACCTGGCGCGTTATGTGCAGGCGCTGCGCGGGGCCGAGATCAATTCATCCTTCCATCGCGCGCATTCGCGGGACACCTATCGCAACTGGGCGCGGCAGACGCCTGCAGCGTTCCGCTTCGCGGTGAAGCTGCCTGGCCAGATCACCCATGACATGCGTCTGCGCGCGGCGCGCCGTCCACTGGCGGAGTTCCTCGATCAGGTCGCCGGACTGGGACGCCGGCTCGGCCCGCTGGTCGTGCAACTGCCGCCGTCGATGCAATTTGAACCGCGCGTGGTGCGCACGTTCTTCACGCTGCTGCGCGAACAGTTCGATGGGCTGGTGGCCTGCGAACCCAGGCATGCAAGCTGGTTCGGCGATCGCGCACAGGCCATCTTCGAACAGCATCGCATCGCCCGCATTGCCGCCGACCCCGCCGTTGTGGACGCCGCGGCGGTGCCCGGAGGCTGGGGCGGGCTCTGCTACTTCCGCCTGCACGGCTCACCGCGCAAGTACTGGTCGGACTATGACGCGCAGCGCCTCGAGGCCTGGAGCGGCATGCTGCAACGGCTGCCACGCGGCACCGACGCCTGGTGCATCTTCGACAACACCGCCTCCGGCGCGGCGCTGGGCAATGCGCTGCAGATGTCCCGGCTGTTGCTCAGCTCCCGACGCCCAGCAGCACCATCACGCCCAGCACGAAGAACAGCGCCGCCGCGACGCCGTGCACCAGCTTCATCGGCAGCTTGCGCGCGGCCACCTCGCCGAGCAGCACCGCCGGCACGTTGCTGATCATCATGCCCAGCGTGGTCCCCGCGACCACCGCCACCAGCGACTCGTAACGCGCCGCGAGTGCCACGGTGGCGATCTGCGTCTTGTCACCCATCTCCAGCAGGAAGAAGGCCAGCAGCGTGGTGCCGAACACACCGAAGCGCGTCGCGGCCGGTTTCTCGTCCTCGTCGATCTTGTCCGGGATCAGCGTCCAGATGCCCATGGCGATGAAGGAGATGCCGAGGATCCAGCGCATCCAGTGCGGCCCGACCGCCGCGGCGATCCATGCCCCCACCGCACCGGCCAGCGCATGGTTCAGCAGCGTGGCGACCAGGATGCCCAGGATGATGGGCAGCGGGCGCTTGAATCGCGCGGCCAGCAGCAGCGCCAGCAGCTGGGTCTTGTCGCCGATTTCGGCCAGCGCGACGATGCCGGTGGAGATCAGGAAGGCTTCCATGGGGACGGGCGTGGGGAAAAGGAGCGCAAGGCTACGACATGGCCGGGCCGGCCGCACATGGATCGCGTCAGGGCGATGCGGTTACGAACTCCGTCAGTCACTGACCAGTGGTCTCGACCGGCAGGCCAGTGCTGCCCGGAGCGATGAAGGAATGGTGGAAAGGGAGGGACTGTGCGTGACTTTTACCAACTGCGCTTTTTCCAACTTTATAGGGAAAATCGACTAACTCCACCCCACATTTCACCCCACATCCCGTATCTTGGGCGCTCATTCTGGTGTCTGGTGAACCCATGGCAGAACGCACATATCTAAATCGACGCCCAAACGGGGTTTATGCCGTTCGCATTCGCGTCCCCGATGACCTGCGCAGCCATCCCTCAATGCAGGG
>CAYNEX010000025.1:0-25628 GCA_964396335.1 uncultured Steroidobacteraceae bacterium
GCATCACCACCGACCGGCACAAGGTGCTGCAGATCCTGGTCAACCTGCTGCGCAATGCCAAGTACGCCTGCGATGAGTCGGGCAAGCCCGGCAAGCAGGTGCGGGTGCGCATTGAACAGGTGCTCGATGACGTGTGGATCTCGGTCATCGACAATGGCGTGGGCATTGCGCCGGAGCTGATGCCGCGGATGTTCACGCATGGTTTCACCACCCGCAGATCCGGCCATGGTTTCGGCCTGCATGGCGCGGCGCTGGCCGCCGCCGAGCTGGGCGGCTCGCTGACCGCGCACAGCGATGGTCCGGGCCGCGGCGCCACCTTCCGCCTCACGCTGCCGCTGCAGCCGCTCGGAGAGCCCGCATGACCGATACGACCGGGCGGTTCTCCAGCGGCATCCGCGAGGCCCTGGTGATCGCCAACCGCCGCATCCTGGTGATCGACGACAACGAGGCCATCCACCGCGACTTCCGCAAGGTGCTGGGTGGAGCGGATGCCATCGAGGGCCAGGACGCACTGGACGTGCTCGAATCGGAGCTGCTCGGCGAGCAGCAGCAATCGCGGATGCCGGTGTTCGAGATCGACTCGGCGCTGCAGGGCGAGCAGGGCGTGCAGATGGCCGCGGCGGCGCTGGCCGAGGGCATGCCCTACGCCGTGGCCTTCGTCGACATGCGCATGCCGCCTGGCTGGGACGGCCTGAAGACCATCGAACACCTGTGGCAGGCCGATCCGGGCATCCAGGTGGTGATCTGTTCGGCGCACACCGACTACGAGTGGAGCGACGTGGTGCAGCGGCTGAACCATTCGGACAAGCTGCTGGTGCTGCGCAAGCCCTTCGAGCCCATCGAGGTGCAGCAATGCGCCAGTGCGCTGTGCCAGAAGTGGCACAACGAGCGGCTGATCCGCAACCAGATCTCGCAGCTGGAGCGGGTGGTGGCGGCCCGCACGCGGGGCCTGGAGACCGCCAACCGGCAGCTGCGCCACATGGCCACGCATGACGCGCTCACCGGGCTGCCGAACCGCACGCTGCTGGAGGATCGCCTGCAGCAGGCCATGTCGCAGGCCCAGCGCAATGGCACCAGCTTTGCGGTGCTGGTGTGCGACCTGGACCGTTTCAAGCTGGTCAACGATTCAATGGGCCATCACGCCGGTGACCAGTTCCTGCAGGAAGTGGCGCGGCGCCTGTCCGGCGTGCGCCGCGAGGGCGACACGCTGGCCCGCCAGGGCGGCGATGAATTCGTGTTCGTGATGGCGCCGCCGTCGGCCGAGGCCGACGCCGAGGCCCTGACACGGCGCGCGCTGGCGGCGCTGGCCGTGCCGCTGAACGTGGCCGGCATGGACATCCACGTGGCGGCCAGCTTCGGCCTGGCCGTGTATCCGCGCGATGGCACACGCGCCGAGGCGCTGCTGGCCAACGCCGATGCGGCCATGTACAGCGCCAAGCAGCGCGGCAACTGCATGCAGCGTTTCTCCGCCGCACTGGGTGGCAACGCCCACCGGCGCCTGCAGCTGGAGAACGACCTGCACGCCGCGCTGCGCGACGGACAGTTCGAGCTGCACTACCAGCCGAAGGTCCACACCGCCAGCGGCGAGATCGGCAGCGCCGAGGCGCTGCTGCGCTGGAAACATCCGGAACGCGGTTACATCGCGCCGGTGGAATTCATCCCGGTCGCCGAGGAAACCGGCCAGATCGGCGCCATCGGCAACTGGGTGCTGCAGGAAGCCTGCCGGCAGGTGCGCCGCTGGATCGACATGGGGCTGGCGCCGCTGCGCATCGGCGTGAACATCTCCGCCGCCCAGTTCCACGAGCCCGGGCTGGTGCAGAGCGTGCGCGCGGCACTGGATGAGGCGCGGCTGGATCCGCGCTGGCTGGAACTGGAACTCACCGAGAGCTGCGTGATGAGCAACCCGGAGGAGTCCATCCGCCTGCTGCAGGAATTGAGCGACATGGGGATCATGGTGTCGGTGGATGACTTCGGCACCGGCTATTCGAGCATGAGTTACCTGCGCCGCTTCCCGATCGACATGCTGAAGATCGACCGCACCTTCGTCGCCGAGATGGACACCAGCGAGGATGACACCTCGATCGTGCGCGCCATCGTGTCACTGGCGCATGGCCTGCGCCTGCGCGTGGTGGCCGAAGGCGTGGAGACCGGCGCGCAGCTGAGCGCGCTGCGCACGCTGGGGTGCGATGAATACCAGGGGTTCCATTTCAGCCCGGCGCTGCCGCCGCGGCAGTTCGAGCAGCTGCTGCGCGAGACCAGCGGGGCTGCCGCGGGCGGGCTGCTGCGCCAGCGTCCCGCCGGCTGAAGGATCAGCTGCCGAGCGGGAACTGCAGCGTGAAGCGCGCGCCCTGGCCGGGCGATGTATCGACGCTGAATTCGCCGCCGAAGTCCGCGACGCGGTCCGAGACACTCCACAGTCCGAAGGTGCCGGGGCTGGGGCCGAACATCTCCATCTGCCATTCGAAGCCGCGGCCGGTGTCGACCACTTCGATGCGCACCCGCTGCCGGTCGCCGCGCACGGTGACCTGCGCATAGTCGACGCCGGAGTGCTTGACCACGTTACGCAGCAGTTCGCGCACCAGCTTGAAGATCAGCACGCGCAGGTCCATGCCGATGGCTTCCTCGACGACCTCGCATTCCAGCTTCACGCGCAGCTTGTCCTGGCTGCGGAAGTGCACCACCAGCCATTGCAGCGCCGGAGCCAGCCCGAGTTCGTAGAGGCCCGGGGGACTCAGGTCCGCGATCATGTTGCGGGTGTGTTCCTGCACCCGGCGCAGGTTGGCGCGGATGTCATCCAGCAGCGTCGACACCTGCGGCGCCTGCATGCGCGCCACCTCCAGCGACATGGCCATGCCGGTGAGGTACTGGCCGATGCCATCGTGCAGGTCGACGGCGGTGCCGCGTCGGGCGCGTTCCTCGGCGCTGACCAGCTGGTGGGCGTAGGCCTTCAGCCGCTCGCGCTCGCGCAGCAGACGGGTGTTCAGGTCGACGATCTCCGACACGTCGCGCGCCACGCACCAGATGCGCAGCAGCTTGCCGTCGGCCACCACGCCGCTGTAGGTGAGGATGAAGGTGCGCTGCCGTCCCTGGATCTGCGCGCCCATGCGCAGGTTGTCGAGTGAATAGCCGTTGGCGGCGGCCGCCGCGAGGTTCTTCTCGTATACGGCGCACCAGGAGCGCTGCGCGGCCCATTCGGGGGTGTGCGGCACACCTTCGGTGCAGCCGGCGGCAAAGGCCGCGTAGACGGCATTGCTCTCCACCACGCGGGCATGGTCACGCAGCCATTGCAGCTGCGCCGCATGGTCGAGGTCCGCGGGCATCGGTGGATCGACCTCGACGCGCCACACGGCTTCGGAGCTCAGCTCGATGAAGGTGCGGTAGCGCGCCTCGCTGGCGGTCACCTGGTCCAGCGCGACGCGCATCGAGGTGACCAGCATGCCGACGATCAGCGGCAGCGCGGCCATCAGGATCAGGTAGGTCTGCAGCACCAGCATGCGCGCCACGGGCGCCTCGCCGATGATGTTCTCCGGGTAGGAGGATCCCAGCGAGGCGCCGATGATCACCGCGCCCAGGGACAGCAGGCTGGCCCAGCGTGGCGGCAGTCGGAAGGCAATGGCCAGCAGCACTCCCAGCAGCAGGGCCGGGGTGCGCAGCAGCGAATCGACCTGCGTCATCGGCTTGCGGAACAGCACCCAGGTGACGAGGGCCAGCACCAGTCCCAGGGCGAGCATTTCCCACGCGCGTACCTTGCGCAGCGAGTCGTACATGCGGCGCACCGGCAGCGCCCAGAACAGGATGGGCGGCGCGACCACCAGTGAACCCAGCCAGTTGCCCGCCCACCACACCTGCCATTGTTCCCAGTAGCTGGCGGCGCCGTAGTTGTGGACCACGAAGGCGGCGCCGATGGTGGCGCTGACCGCCGAACCTGTGGCGCTGGCGAACAGGAACTGCAATGCCAGCGCCACGCGCACCAGGTTGAATCGCCACAGCTGCGAGCGGGTGATGGCCGCGCCCACCAGCGCATCGAGGCTGTTGGCGAACATGTACAGCAGCACGCCGAAGGGCAGCGAGGGTTCGCCCACCAGCGTCGCGACGCTGTATTCGGAGGCCAGCTGCACCGCCACCAGCACCGGCCAGCGATTGCGCGGCGAGAGGATCAGCGCCGCCAGCAGCAGGCCGCAGGACGGCCACATCACCGTCAGGTTGCCGGCATGCACCTTGAACAGGTAACCCAGCCAAACCGTCAGCAGCGAGCAGGCCGCGAACGCGGCGACCAGGCGGTACTCACCACCGGCCCGCCGCACCAGTTCCGGCCAGGCAGCACTGGTGTCCTGCAGGTCATGCTGCGGATCGCGGCCCGGGGCGGGGAGGGGATTCACGTTCAGTGCAGGCGGCCGGTGCCGACCAGCCGGCTCTTGTACCAGGGATCTTCAAGCCGGCGCCTTTCCACCGGCCGGCCGCTCTGCGGCGCGTGCACGAAGTGGCCATCACCGGTGTAGATGCCCACGTGGGAAACCTTCCGGCCGCGCTCGAAGCGGAAGAACAGCAGGTCGCCGGGTGCCAGCTGCTTTTCACGCACGGGCCTGGCGGCGCGGAACTGCTCTTCGGTGGTGCGCGGCACGCGGATGCCCTGCGCCGCATGGCTGAACAGCACCAGGCCGCTGCAGTCGAATGCGTCCGGGCCGCTGCCGCCGAAGCGGTAGGGCTTGCCGATCTGGGACTGTGCGATGGTGGCGATGCCCGCGCCCACCGCGGAAACACGGGCCGGGACATCGGCGCGGGGTGGACCGCCGGCACAGGCTGTCAGCAGCACGACCCCGAGCAGGCCCGTCGCCAGTCGTGCACCCCGCAGAGGAAAGTTCATCGGTTCGCGCCGCGTTCCTGTACTTCGCGAGAAGCTGCCATTGTGCCATCGGCCGCCCGGGATGGCGCGGGAACCGGGCCGTCAGGGGTGCGTGAAGAACTCCCACATCAGCTGGTTGGCCGAGATGGCGGTGGAGGGAGTCTGGCCGCGGGAGCTGGCGCCGCCCGGCCAGCTGTGGCCGCCCTCCCGGGTCACGCACAGCTGCACCGGTGCGCCCGTTTCCCCTGCCTCATGTCGTTCGCACCAGGCGCCATCCACCTCCAGCACGCGTCGGGGTGTGGCACCGGCGCGGTTCAGGCGCACCCATTTCTGGATGGTGGCCGGCACGGAGACGAAGTCGTTGACCAGTGCCTCGTTGCGGAATGCCTGGCCGGCGCCGCCATCGAACAGCACGCGATCGTCGTTGCGGGCATGGATGTGCAGCACCGGCACCGGCCGCGACGGCTGGCAGGAGCGGGTGTTGTCGGTGCCGGCCACGGCCATGATGCCGCGGAAATCCTCGGCCGCCTCGCAAGCCAGGCGATAGGCCATCATCGCGCCGTTCGACATGCCGATGGCGTAGACCTTCGAGGCGTCGACCGTGATGCGTTGTTTCACATCAGCCAGCAGCGCGCGCAGGAATCCCACGTCATCGACCTTCTCGTCGCGTGCGCGGCCACAGCAATCCCCGGCATTCCAGGTGGCCAGCATGCCCGAACGCGCCGGGCTCACGCCGTTGGGGAACACCGCGATGAATCCGGAAGTTTCGGCCGCCGTGACCAGGCCGTAGTTGGAGTCATCGGCCTGGTAGATGGCGCCGCCGCCACCGCCATGCAGCGCCATCACCAGCGGCATGGCGTGGTCCGGATCGAAGCTCTCGGGCACATGCACCAGCGCCATGCGGTCCATGCCCCCGTGGCGCAGGCGGATTTCATAGCGGCCCGGTGCGCGGATCGGCGTGTCACCGCGCAGCAATGTCGCGGCAGGCGCTTCGGCGGCCATGCGTTCACCGGCGCGTTCGGCCACCCGTTCGGCCACGCGTTCGCGCACCCGCTCGCGCAGCGGGCCCCGTTCTGCGGCAGTGGAGCCGGCGCAGGCCAGGATCGAGACCAGCGCCAGGCAGGCCGCGGCAGCTGTGTTCATGCGGCTACTTTCCATCCGCGCCACCGGATGGTCAATCCGGCCTCCGTTCCGGCCCTGCTAGGATTCGCGCATGACGCACGCGGCCGTAACGGGGTGGGGCAAGTGCCTGCCGCCCGCAACCCTCTCCAATGCAGACCTCGCCACCTTCCTCGACACCAGTGACGAGTGGATCGTCTCTCGCACCGGCATCCGCGAACGGCGCATCTCGCATGTGGGGCTGACCGATCTGGCCGAAGTGGCGGCGCGCCGCGCGCTGGCCGCGGCCGGCATCGAACCGGGCGAGGTGGAACTGGTGGTGTTCGGCACCACCAGCTTCGATGACCAGGCGCCCAACCAGGCGTCCGGCCTGCAGCAGCGGCTCGGCGCGCGCCAGGCCGCCGCGATGGACGTGAACACCGCCTGCACCAGTTTCCTGTACGCATGGAGCACGGCCAATGCACTGGTCCGCACCGGCGTGGTGAAGAACGCACTGGTGGTCGGCGGCGAGGTGATCAGCCGCTTCATGGACTGGCACAACCGCAATGTGGCGGTGCTGTTCGGTGATGGCTGCGCGGCACTGGTGCTGCAGGCGACTGATCGCGAAGAGGGCCTGCTGGGCGAGAAGCTGGGCTGCGATGTGGATGGCCGCGATGCGCTGGTGATCCGCGGCATGGGCGGCCGATATGCCGACTTCGAACGCCGCATGGGCGTGACCGACTGGATCTTCGATGGCCCGGAGATCTTCCGCCGCGCCGTCTCGGGCATGGTGCGCGCTTCTGAAACCGTACTGCGCACGCATGGACTGAGCGCTGCGGACGTGAACTGCCTGGTCCCGCACCAGGCCAACCTGCGCATCATCGAGGCGGTGGCCGCGAAGCTGGGCATCAGCGCGGAGCGTGCATTCGTGAACGTGGGGCGCTACGGCAACATGTCGGCGGCCACCGTTCCGGTGGCATTGGTCGAAGCGCTGGAAGAGGGTCGCATCAAGCCGGGCGATGTGCTGTTGCTGCCGGCCTTCGGTGCGGGGCTGACCTGGTGTGCACACCTGGTCCGCTGGGGAGAGAGGGTCAGTCCGGTGGCGACATCGGAGGCGCAATTGCCGCCGCTGGCGGCCACCGGTCTTGAACTGGTGCAGGATCTGATCCGCCGGCGCGCGGGCGCCGGCGGATCACCCGCTTAGCTGCGCGGAATCTCCACCGCCTCGGACAGCACCAGCGTGAACTCGGTGCCGTCGGCGATGGTGACCTCGGTGCCGGTTTCCTTCGCGGCCACCGCGCCGGCGGCGGCGCCGATGAGGCCGCCGATCACCTTGTTGCGGTCCTTCTTGCTGACCTGGTCGGCCAGCAGCGCACCGGCGGCGGCGCCACCGGCGATCTTGGCCGCGTCGCGCACGTTGTCGCTCTTGCCCTTGGTCTCGAAGGTGCCGGTGATCGGCACGTCCTTGCCATTGGCCAGTTCGATGCGGTCGAAGCCCAGCAGCAGGGTGGGCGTGCCGCCGACCTTGTTGGAGCCCGACACCACCTTGACCACGCTGCCGGCCACGGTGATGCCGGCCGGGATCACGGTGCGGCCGTCCACGGTGACGTTGCTCAGCACGCGCGCCTCAACGGTCTGGCCTTCCTTCGCCGACTTGCTGGACAGTGCGCCGATCAGCGCCACCGGCAGTTCGGTGCCCGCCGGCACGGTCACATTCTGCGAGGCGGCCGGTTGTGCCGGCTTGGCGGTGCTGGTGGCCGGCTTGCTGGACGCAGTGCTGGTGGCCGGCTTCGGCGCAGGCGCCGGAGCGGGCGCGGCCGGAGCGGGAGCCGGGGCCGGCTGCTGCTGTTCGGCCAGCTGGGCCTCGAGCTGCTCCAGTTCGGCGCGCTTGGCCGCCACGTCATCGGCGCTCACGCCGGCATCGGTCGAGGCGGCGGGCGGGGTCTGGTTGCCGCATGCAGCAAGCGCCAGGGCGCCAAGGGCAATCAGGGGGAGGTTCAGGGGACGCATGTCAGTACTCCTTCGGGACAGATGCATTAAACGGGAAACGCATCCTGCAAGTATCCAAGTATTCTGCGATGAAAGTTGGGGCAGCCATCGGACTTTCGATATGCGTCATTGCTATGTCAAGTTGTCGCCAAAAGGCTGTCCCGGCGCCGACAAGTTTCGAGGGGAGCGGCTGAACGATGAGTGAATGGAAGGGATGGCAGGTCCTGCGCGACCTCGGCGATGAGTTCTCGCCACGGGCCATCGAAACCACGCGGCAGTTGTACCTGGCTGATGCGCTGCGGCCGGATCCGGCAACGGTGACCCGCGACCTTTCCTATGGTGCGGATGCCCGCCATCGCCTTGATGTATTCACTGCCGGCGGCCAGTCTCCACGGCCGGTGGTGGTGTTCGTGCATGGCGGCGGGTTTGCCGCCGGCGACAAGGGCGGGGCGGATGCTCCCTTCTACAACAACATCGGCGCCTGGGCGGTGCGCAGCGGCTTCGTCGGCGTCAATCTCACCTACCGGCTGACGCCCGCGCATCCCTGGCCGGCCGGCGCGCAGGACGTGGCGCTGGGCCTGCAATGGATCGCGCGCAACATCGATGCGCATGGCGGAGATCCGCGCCGCATCGTGCTGATCGGACAATCCGCCGGCGCCGCGCATGTGTCCGCCTTCCTGGCGGGGCAGGGGCGTGACGCCGCAGCCGATACGCCGCTGGCCGGCGCGGTGCTGCTGTCGGGCATCTACGAGCCGGATCCCTTCCGTGTTGATCCGATGCAGGATGCCTACTACGGCACGGATCGCGCATTGCAGTCGCGCCAGTCCGCGGTGGTCGCCCTCGCGACGACCGCGACGCCCTGTCTCTACACCATCAGCGAGTTCGATCCGTCGATCTTCCATCGGCAGCTGGCCGCGGTGGTGGAAGCGCGCGCGGCGGCGACCGGACGTTGCCCGGAGACGCTCTGGCTGACCGGCCACAATCATTTCTCCAGCTCGCTGCAGATCGGCGGGCCGATCGACACGCTGGGAGAGCCGCTGGCCGCGTTCGTGCGCCGGGTTTGCGGCTGACGCACCGGCGTTGTGCGCGATGCACCGCTGACGCGCACGGCTGATCGCATGGTCGCCGCAGCCTGGGGTCGGTGAGCCGCCGCTGGCCCTTGCAGGGCCTCTTGCGGGCACCTCCAGCACCTGCGCGTGCTGGCACGCGGTTTGCTTCATCCACTCCAGACCTTCAACGAACGAAGGTCCCACGGCAACGCCGCCGGTTCCGGATGGGTCTCCTCCCCCTCCGTCACCGGCGGCGTTTTTTGTTTGCGGGGCAGGACAGGAGCAGGCTGAGGTGCAGGCCGGTTGCATGAAAAGGAGCAGGGCGGGTCGACGGGACGCGCGCAGGATGTGCGTGTCGTCGGCCGATGCGCGGTAGCCCTGCATTCCACATCCCATTCGCATGAACGACACGCCGATTCGAGTACTGATCGTCGACCAGAACCTCGCCAGGGCCACCATCCTGGAAGAGGGGCTGCGCGAGGCCGGCTATCGCGACCTGATCGTGGTGCGCGACATGCAGAACCTGATGCGGCGCATCCTCGAGGAGCAGCCGGATGTGATCCTGATCGACCTGGAGAATCCCAACCGCGACGTGCTGGAGCAGATGTTCCAGGTGTCGCGCGTGGTGCAGCGCCCGGTGGCCATGTTCGTGGACTCCGCCGATCGCGGCACCATCGAGCGCGCCATCGATGCAGGCGTGTCGGCCTACGTGGTGGACGGGCTGCGCAAGGAGCGCGTGCAGGCCATCGTCGAAACCGCCCTGAGCCGTTTCCGTGCCTTCGAGAGACTGCGCGCGGAACTGGACGAAACACGCCGCCAGCTGGAGGACCGCAAACTCATCGACCGCGCCAAGGGCATCCTGATGAAGCAGCGTGGAATGGGCGAAGAGGAAGCCTATGAAGCCATGCGGCGCGCGGCGATGGAATCCAACCTGCGCCTGGCGGACGTGGCGCGCAGTGTCATTACGGCCGCAGGGCTGCTGAAACCATGAGAGAAGAGAAGATCGCCCCGCGGCAGACCGTCAGTGTGGGCTTCATGCCGTTGCTGGACTGTGCGCTGCTGGTGGCCGCGCACGAGAAAGGGTTTGCCGCGAAGCAGGGCCTGGAACTGCGGCTGGTGCGCGAGGTGTCGTGGGCCAATGTGCGCGACCGCGTGGCGGTGGGCCGCCTGGATGCGGCGCAGATGCTGGGCCCGATGGTGGTCGCTTCGCAGCTGGGCCTGTGGCCCGGCGGTGCCCGTTGCGAGGCGGTGGCGGCGCTGGGCGTGGGAGGCAATGCCATCACGGTCTCCATGTCGCTCTGGCGGCGCATGGCCGCCGCCGGTGCCCGCGTGGGAGCCCCGCCGGAGTTGCAGGCCCGCGCGCTGGCCGGCGTGATCGCGGAGCGTCATCACGGCGGCGGGCAGCCTCTGACGCTGGCGATGGTGTTCCCGTTCTCCAGTCATCACTACCAGCTGCGCGACTGGCTGGCGCTGGGCGGGATCGATGCCGATCGTGATGTGCGCCTGGTGGTGGTGCCGCCGCCGATGCTGGTGGAGGCCCTGCGCACCGGACAGGTGGATGGCTGCTGCGTCGGCGAACCCTGGAACAGCCTGGCGGTGGATGCGGGCCTCGGCACCATCGTCACCGTGGGCAGCGAGATCTGGTCGCGTCCGCCGGAGAAAGTGCTCGGCCTGCGTACCGATTTCCTGGAACGCAACCCCGCCGCCGTGCAGGCACTGGTGCGCGCGCTGGTACAGGCCGCCGACTGGGCCGGTGAGCCGGCCAATCGCCTGGAACTGGCGCAGCTGCTGGCGCAGCCGCAATACGTGGGCGCCCCCGCATCGCTGCTGCTGGCGGCCATGAATGGTGAACTGGTGATGCAGCCCGGCGGTGCGCCGCTGCGTTGGAACGGTTTCCTGATGCTGGGCCGCGAGGCCACGCAGCCGCGTATCGAGGACGCCGCCATGCTGCTGGAACGCATGCAGCGCAGCGGGCAGGTGCATGAAGTGAGCGCAGCCGACGCAGCGGCCGGCTTCCGCGCCGACGTGTATGCCGCGGCGCTCGCAGGCGGGCTCTAGCGATGCGCCTGCAGGCCGAGGCTGATGACCAGGAGTACCGCCAGCATCGCGGCAATGGCCTGCCAGAAGCGCAGCGGATTGCGCTCGTACAGCGACAGCTGGCGCGGCACGACCGGCACGCCGCGGTGCATGGCGCCTTCCAGTTCCATCGAGAATTCGAGCACGTCGCCGAAACGCCCGTTGCGGTCGACGGCGAAGGCGCGCGACAGCAGATGGCCAAGCCAGGCGGGCAGGTCGGCACGGTAGCGGGAAAGTGGCGCGGGTTGGCCGAAACGTGGCCGCGAGAAGGCCTCGATCTCGCCGAAGGGATAACGTCCGCTGAACATGCGGTACAGCGTCACGCCGAGCGCGAACTGGTCGGAGCGTTCATCACCGGGCTCGCCGTCGAACAACTCCGGCGCCATGTAGCTGGGCGTACCGGGGATCGGCCCGCCGGGGTCATCAAGTCGCGGCAGCCGGACCACGCCCAGGTCGAGCAGCTTCAGGCCGCCATCGCGCTCCAGCAGCACGTTCTCCGGCTTGATGTCGCGATGGATCACGCCCGCACGGTGCAGGGCGGTGATGGCGCGGGACAGCTTCTGCGCGGTCTCGATGCCTTCCGTGAGTGTGACGGCCGGGCGGCGATTCAGTCGCGCCTCGAGAGTCTCGCCGTCGTAGAAGGGCATGACCGCATACAGGCAGCTCTGGCGGCCGGGCGTCAGCGTCAGTATTTCGCCGAGGAAGGGGCTCTGCAGGCGCGCTGCCACCCACGCCTCGCGCATGAAGGCATGCAGCCAGGGCGATGTGGCCGTCGCATCGCCATGCGGGAACTTCAGCACCACTTCAGTCCCGAGGGTCTCGTCGGTGGCGCGCAGCAGCCGGCTGTAGCGGCCGGTGGAGACCACATCGTGGATGCGAAAGCCGTCGAGCACCGTGCCAGGCTTCGGCGCGTCCGCCAGCGGCAATGCGCGCACTTCAGCAAACAATTCCGCTGCGCCGGGGTCCGGCAGTTCCAGCACATCGACAATGGCGCAGCTGGCATTGTCCTGGGTGCCTTGATCGAGCGCCGCCTCGACCAGCGCCGCGGCATCCTCGGCGGGCGAACGACGCCGCTGCACAAGCGCCGAGATGCGCTCGTCACGCAGCACGCCGTGCACGCCGTCGGAACACAGCAGCAGACGGTCGTGGAGTCGCAGCGGAAGGCGGCCATGGTCCAGGCGCAGGGTGGCTTCCATGCCGACGGCGCGCAGCAGCACATGATCGCGTTCGGGCTGGCGCAGCGTGTGATCCTCGGTGAGCCGCTGCAGTTCGCCGTCCCGCAGCAGGTAGGCGCGGGTGTCGCCCACATGGATGACGTGGGCTTCGCGGCCCGCCAGGACCGCGGCGGTGAATGTGGTGGCGGCGCGGCTCAGGCGTTCATCCACGGCGGCGGTGGCGTACAGCCAGCCGTTGAATGCCTCCATCGCGCGGGCCGCATTGCGTGCCACGCCCTGCGTGGCCTGTCCCTGGTAATGCGCCTCGATGAAGCTGCGGACGGCCAGTTCCGCGGCACAACGTCCGCCATTGCCGGAACTGACGCCATCCGCGACGGCGACCACATGGCCGAGCGCGGCGTCCTCTCCATCGCAGCTCAGGCCGACGAAGTCCTGGTTCCCGGGCCTGCGGCCCTTGCGGCTGCAGAAACCGGCATTGACGCGCAGCCGGCGCGATTCGGACATACCCCTTGCTCCACGACGACATGCTGGCGGGTTGCAGCCTCCATCGTGCCGTTTCTCTCAAGGTAACCACAAGATGGATTCAGGATTCTGGAAAGCCGGACATCGCCCGACGCTGTTTGCCGCCTTCTTCTATTTCGACCTCAGCTTCATGGTATGGGTGATGCTGGGGCCGCTGGGCGTGGCGATCGCCACGGACCTGGCGCTGACGCCGGCGCAGAAGGGCCTGATGGTGGCCACGCCGGTGCTCGCCGGTGCCTTGCTGCGCATTCCCGCCGGCATCCTGGTGGATCACCTGAAGCCGAAGCGGACCGGCCTGATCTGCCAGCTGGTCGTGATCGCAGGCCTGCTGCTGGCGTGGTTCATCGGTGTGGATTCCTTCGCCGCCGTGCTGGTGCTGGCGCTGGTGCTGGGTGTGGCAGGGGCCGCCTTCGCCGTCGCGCTGCCGCTGGCCTCGCGCTGGTATCCGCCGCATTACCAGGGCACGGCGCTGGGCATTGCCGGTGCCGGCAATTCCGGCACGGCGCTGGCCGCATTGTTCGCGCCGGCGCTCGCCATCGCATTCGGCTGGCAGAACGTGATCGGCCTGGCGACATTGCCGCTGCTGCTGGCGCTTGCCGTGTATGTGCTGCTGGCGCGCGACAGCCCGAAGAATCCACCGCCCAAGCCGGCCGCCGCGTACTTCGCGCCGCTGCGAAGCGCCGATGCCTGGTGGTTCATGTTCTTCTACGCGGTCAGTTTCGGCGGCTTCTCCGGCCTGTCCTCGTCGCTGACCATCTATTTCAACGACCAGTACGGCCTGGCGCCGGTGACCGCGGGTTATCTCACCGCCGCCTGCGTGTTCGCCGGCTCGCTGGTGCGGCCGCTGGGCGGCGCGGTGGCCGACCGGGTCGGCGGCATCCGCTCATTGATGCTGATGTATGCCATCGCCGCCGCGGCGCTGTTCATGGCCGGGGCCAGCATGCCCACGGCGCTGTCGGCGCTGTCGGTGCTGATCGTGGCGATGCTGGCGATGGGCATGGCCAACGGCGCGGTCTTCCAGCTGGTGCCGCAGCGTTTCCGTGAAGAGATCGGCGTGATGACCGGGCTGGTCGGCATGGCCGGCGGCGTCGGCGGTTCTTTCCTCGCGTCGAGCCTCGGTTTCGCCAGGCAGTTCAGCGGCGAGTACGCCGGCGGCTTTTTCATCTTCGGCGCCATCGCGCTGGTGGCGCTGGTGGGACTGGCCAGCGTGAAGCGCCGCTGGCGCACCACCTGGGGCGCTGTGGTGCAGGCGCGAATCTGAAGTGGAGCGGACCGTGACAAAGAAACTGCTGGTGATCGGCAATGGCATGGTGGGGCAGCGGCTGCTGGAGAAGTTCGCCGGCGGCGGACATGACTATGCCGTGACAGTGTTGTGCGAGGAGCCGCGGCCGGCCTATGACCGCGTGGGCCTGACCAGCTTCTTCAGCGGCAGGAGCGCCGAGGACCTTTCACTGGTGCCCGAAGGTTTCTTCGAGAACAGCGGCATCACGCTGCACCTGAACGAGCGCGCCGAAAGCATCGACCGCGCCGCGCGCCAGGTCACGACTTCCACCGGGCGCGTGCTGGAGTATGACCGCCTGGTGCTGGCCACCGGTTCCTATCCGTTCGTTCCGCCGATCCCGGGACGCGAACGGCCGCATTGCTTCGTGTATCGCACCATCGATGACCTGGTCGCCATCCGCGAGGCCGCGCGCCATGCGCGCAGCGGCGCGGTGATCGGTGGCGGCCTGCTGGGGCTCGAGGCGGCCAAGGCGCTGGTGGACCTGGGCCTCGAGACGCATGTGGTCGAATTCGCGCCGCGGCTGATGGCGGTGCAGGTGGATGACGGAGGCGGCCGGGTGCTGCGCCGTCACATCGAGTCACTGGGCGTGCGCGTGCATACCGGCAAGTCCACCACCGCCATCGAGGCCGGCAGCGAACGCCAGCATGTGCTGCGCTTCGCCGATGGCCAGTCCGTCGAGACCGACATCGTGGTGTTTTCGGCCGGCATCCGGCCGCAGGATGCGCTGGCGCGCGCCGCCGGCATCGAAGTGGGGCCGCGCGGCGGCATCGTCATCGACGACCACTGTCGCACCAGCGACCCGGATATCTTCGCGATCGGCGAATGCGCGCTGTGGGAGGGCAGGCTGTTCGGACTCGTGGCGCCCGGCTACCAGATGGCCGGAGCCGCCGCCTGCGCCTTGCTGGGCGATCTGTCGAAGCCCTTCCGCGGTGCCGACATGAGCACCAAGCTGAAGCTGATGGGCGTGGACGTGGCATCGCTGGGCGATGCGCACGCCGCCACGCCCGATGCGCAGTGCTGCACGCTGGTGGACGAGCGTGCCGGTGTCTACAAGAAGCTGGTGATCAGCGCCGATGGCAGGCGGCTGCTGGGCGGCATCCTGGTCGGCGACGCCGCCGACTACGGCACCTGGCTGCAGCTGATGCTGAACGCCATGCCGCTGCCGTCGCGGCCGGAATCGATGCTGGTGCCGGCAGCGGGGGAGGAAGCTTCCGCCGGCCTGGGCGTCGCGGCGCTGCCTGCCGGCGCGCAGATCTGTTCCTGCAACAATGTCAGCAAGGGCGACATCTGTGCCGCGGTGGCGCAGGGCGTGGTGACGCTGGGTGGCATCAAGAAGGCCACCCGTGCCGCCAGTACCTGCGGCGGCTGCGGGCCACTGGTGACGCAGGTCATCAACGCCGAGCTGGCCGCGCGCGGCGTGCTGGTCAACAACCATCTCTGCGAGCATTTCCCGCATTCCCGCCAGGAACTGTTCCACCTTGTGCAGGTGGGGCGCATCACTTCCTTCGCGGAGCTGATCGCCAGGCACGGCAAGGGCCTGGGATGCGACATCTGCAAGCCCACCGTGGCCTCCATCCTGGCCTCGCAGCACAACGAGTTCGTGCTGAAGCCCGACAAGGCCGTGCTGCAGGACACGAACGACTACTACCTGGCCAACATGCAGAAGGATGGCAGCTATTCGGTGGTGCCGCGGGTGCCCGGCGGCGAGATCACGCCCGACAAGCTGCTGGTGATCGCGCAGGTGGCGCGCAAGTATGGCCTCTACACCAAGATCACCGGCGGCCAGCGCATCGACCTGTTCGGCGCGCAGGTGAACCAGCTGCCGGAGATCTGGAGCGAGCTGATCGCGGCCGGATTCGAGTCCGGGCATGCCTATGGCAAGTCGCTGCGCACGGTGAAGAGCTGCGTCGGTTCGACCTGGTGCCGCTATGGCGTGCAGGATTCGGTCGGCTTCGCCATCGAGCTGGAGAACCGCTACAAGGGCCTGCGTTCACCGCACAAGATCAAGTTCGCGGTGTCCGGCTGCACCCGCGAGTGCGCCGAGGCGCAGAGCAAGGACGTGGGAATCATCGCCACGGAGAAGGGCTGGAACCTCTATGTCTGCGGCAATGGCGGCATGAAACCGCGGCATGCGGATCTGCTGGCCGCCGACCTCGACCGCGACACGCTGATCCGCTACGTCGATCGCTTCCTCATGTTCTACGTGCGGACGGCCGACCGCCTGCAGCGCACCTCGGTGTGGCTGGAGAACCTCGAAGGCGGGCTCGACTACGTGAAGAAGGTGGTATGCGAGGACAGCCTGGGAATTGCGGCGGAACTGGAGGCGGCGATGCAGCAGGTCATCGGTACCTACGAGTGTGAGTGGCGCAAGGCCGTGGAAGATCCTGCAGTGCGCCGGCGCTTCCGCCATTTCGTCAACAGCGACCGGCTGGACTCCAACATCGTGCTGGTGGAGGAGCGCGGCCAGCGCCGTCCGGCCACGCGCGACGAACGCGAACAGCTGAAGGTGAGCGCATGAGTCCGGGCAAGCGGCATTTTGTCTGTGGCCTCGATGACATCCTGGATGGCGCCGGGGTCTGTGCACTGGTGGATGGCGAACAGGTGGCGCTGTTCCGCGTGGGCGACGAGGTCTTCACGGTGGAGAATCGTGATCCCTTCAGTGCCGCCAATGTCATCTCGCGCGGCCTGGTCGGCGACCTGGGCGGCCAGCTGGTGGTGGCTTCACCGGTCTACAAGCAGCATTTCAACCTGCGCAGCGGGCGTTGCCTGGAGGACGAGGCGGTGTCGCTGCGGACCTGGCCGTGCGGGCTGCTGGACGGCCGCATCTGGGTCGAGTCGCAGGTGCAGTCGCAGGCCAGCGCCCGCGGCCGGCGCCGCCTGGTGGTGGTCGGCAACGGCATGGCGGCGATGCGCACCGTCGAGGAACTGCTGCAGCTGGCCGGCGATGAATACCAGATCACCGTGTTCGGCGCCGAACCGCGCGGCAATTACAACCGCATCCTGCTTTCGCCGCTGCTGGCCGGTGAAACCCGGCGTGAAAGCATCATGCTGCATCCGCTGGAGTGGTATCGCGAGAAAGGCATCACGCTGCATGCCGGTGACCCGGTGGTCAGCATCGACCGGCGCAGCAAGCGGGTGATTTCCGCCGCGGGCGTGGTGGCCGGCTACGACCGGCTGCTGCTGGCCACCGGCTCGGACCCGGTGCGCCTGAAGGTGACCGGCCATGACCTGCCCGGCGTGTTCTGTTTCCGCAGCATCGACGATGTGGACGGCATGTTGGAGCAGGCCGGCAGGGCGCGCCGCGCCGTGGTCATCGGTGGCGGGCTGCTGGGACTCGAGGCCGCTTCCGGCCTGGCCAAGCATGGCCTCGCCGTCACGGTGGTGCATCTGCGCGATCGCGTGATGGATCGCCAGCTTGACGCCGAAGCGGCAGCCCTGCTGCGCCAGTCCATGGAGGCGCGCGGCATCCGCTTCTGCATGTCGGCGCGCACGGCCGCGTTCGAGGGCGAGGGCAGGGTGCAGCAGGTCCGCATGGAGGACGGCCGGGTGATCGAGGCCGACCTGGTGGTGGTGGCGGCGGGCATCACGCCGCGCACCGGGCTGGCGCGCGAATGCGGCCTGCATTGCGACCGCGGCATCCTGGTCGATGACACGCTGCAGACCTTCGATCCTTCCATCTACGCGGTGGGCGAGTGTGTGCAGCACCGTGGCACCACCTATGGCCTGGTGGCGCCGCTGTGGGAGCAGGCGCGGGTCTGTGCCGCGCACCTGGCCGAGCGCGGCGTGACGCGCTTCCGCGGCAGCAGGCCGTCCTCGCAGCTGAAGGTCAGCGGCATCGACGTGTTCTCCGCCGGGGACATCAGCCAGCTGCGCAGCGCCGATTCGATCCGCTTCGCCGATCCGGCCGCCGGCGTCTACAAACGGCTGTGGCTGCGCGACAACCGCGTGCTGGCGGCCGTGCTGTTCGGCGACACCAGCGCCGCGGCGCAGCTGGCCGAGCTGATCGAGACACAGCGGGACGTGTCGACATTGCGTGAGACGCTGCTGCTGGGTGAAACGGCATGAATGCAACGAACATGGGCCCTGCGCGCGTGACGCGCACCACCTGTCCCTACTGCGGTGTCGGCTGCGGTGTGCTGGCCGAACGCACGCCGGCGGGCATCAGCGTGCGCGGTGATCCGGAGCATCCGGCCAATCGCGGCCGCCTGTGTTCCAAGGGCACCGCGCTGGCGGCCACGCTGGGTGAAGCCGGGCGGCTGCTGCGCCCCGAAGTGGATGGCGTGCCGACGGGCTGGGATGCCGCGCTGGGTGCCGTGGCGTCGCGGCTGTCGGATTGCATCCGCGAGCATGGACCGGAATCGGTGGCCTTCTATGTCTCCGGGCAGCTGCTCACCGAGGACTACTACGTCGTCAACAAGCTGGTGAAGGGTTACCTCGGTACCGCCAACATCGACACCAACTCGCGGCTGTGCATGGCCTCGGCGGTGGCCGGCCATGTGCGCGCCTTCGGCGAGGATGTGGTCCCGGTGGAATACACCGACCTCGAATCGGCCGACCTGATCGTGCTGGTGGGTTCGAACCTGGCCTGGTGCCATCCGGTGCTGATGCAGCGGATCCAGGCCGCGCGCGCCGAACGGCCGCAGATGAAGCTGGTGGTGATCGACCCACGTCGCACCGCCACCTGCGATGGCGCGGACCTGCACCTGCCGCTGCGCAGTGGTACCGACGTGATGCTGTTCAATGGCCTGCTGGCCTGGCTGGCCGACCAGGGGCATGTGGATGCCCCCTTCGTGGCCGAACACACCAACGGACTGGAACAGGCCCTGGATGCGGCACGTGTGGCCTGCAGTGACATCGCCGCCACGGCGCAGATCTGCGGCCTCGATGCGGCGCTGGTGGAGCGGTTCTTCTCGCTGTTCGCCGCCAGGGAGCGGGTGGTGACGCTGTTCTCGCAGGGCGTGAACCAGTCCTCGGCCGGCACCGACAAGGTCAACAGCATCATCAACTGCCACCTGTTCACCGGCCGCATCGGCCGCGAGGGCATGGGGCCGTTCTCGATCACCGGCCAGCCCAATGCCATGGGCGGGCGTGAAGTGGGTGGACTGGCGACACAGCTGGCGGCGCACCTGGCGTTGAACAATTCCGAACATCGATCGGCGCTGCAGGAGTTCTGGCAGTCACCGCGCATCGCATGCAGACCGGGCCTGAAGGCGGTGGAACTGTTCCAGGCCATTGATGCGGGCCGCGTGAAGGCGGTGTGGATCATGGCCACCAACCCGGTGGTCAGCCTGCCGGATGCGGACCTGGTGCGGCGCGCATTGCAGCGCTGCCCGCTGGTGATCGTTTCCGACTGCGTGGGCTCCAACGACACGCTGCCGCTGGCGCATATCCGCCTGCCGGCGGCGGGCTGGGGCGAAAAGGACGGCACCGTCACCAACTCCGATCGCCATGTATCGCGCCAGCGGGCCTTCCTGCCTCTGCCGGGAGAGGCGAAGCCGGACTGGTGGATCATCGCCGGCGTGGCGCGGCGCATGGGGTTTGCCAGCGGCTTCGACTACGCGGGACCGGAACAGATCTTCGACGAATACGCGCGCCTCACCGCGATCTCACGCGATTTCGGCATGCAGCTGGACCTCACCGGCTTCGCAGGCCTCGGGCTGCAGCAGTACGACGACCTGCCAGCCACCCAATGGCCCGTGCCGGGCAAGGGCAGGCGCCCCTTCGCGGATGGCCGCTTCCCCACCGCCGATGGTCGCGCGCGCTTCGTCGCCACCCCGGCGCGCGCCCCCCGCCATGCGCCATCCCCTGAATATCCACTGGTGCTGAACACCGGCCGCATCCGCGACCAGTGGCACACGATGACCCGCACGGCGCGCGCGCCACAGCTCAATGCGCATGAGCCCGAGCCCTTCGTGGACGCACATCCTCAGGACCTGGCCGCGATCGGCGTCGCGCCCGGCGAGCTGGTGCGTGTCGTGTCACGCTGGGGGCAGGCGATGGCGCGTGTCCGCAGCAGCGGCGACATGCCGCCCGGCATGCTGTTCATGCCCATCCACTGGAGCGAGCAGTTCGCCCGGGGCGGGCGCATCGGTGCCGCGGTCAATCCGGTGGTGGATGCACTGTCAGGAGAACCGGAGTTCAAGCACACGCCGGTGCGGCTGGAGAAAGTGGCGGTGGCGTGGCGTGGTTTCCTGCTGTCCCGCGGTCGCGTGCAGCCGCCGGCATGCACCTGGTGGGCCGTCTCGCAGGGCGAGGGCGTGGTGCGGATGGAATTCGCCGGCAACGCAGAAGTGCGTCCCGACGCGGCATGGCTGCGGCAGGCGCTGCCCGATTCGCAGCATGCCGAATGGATCGAGTACCACGATGTGGCCAGCGGCCACTACCGCGTTGCACTGGTGTGCGACGGGCGGCTGCTCGCCTGCATGATGATCACTTCCGGCAGCGCGCAACTGCCACCGCCGGCATGGTTGTCCTCGCTGTTTGCATCCACCTCACCACTGGATGCAGCCGATCGCCGCTGCCTGCTGCGGGGGCGCCGGCAGGACGCCCCCGATCCGGGCGCCACGGTCTGCGCCTGCTTCGCCGTGGGCAGCAACGCCATCGCCGTGGCCGTGCAGGGCGGGTGTGCTTCGCTGGACGCCATCGGCCGCAAGCTGCGCGCCGGGACCAACTGCGGATCCTGCGGGCCGGAGATCCAGCGCCTGATCGATGCCGGCACAGCGTCGCGGGCCGCTGCGGAACCGGCGCTGGCCGGATAGGGGGGCAGGTCATTGACCCGGTCGGGACGCCGCCCTTAGCCTTCCGGCAAGGTCTCCGGGGAGCCAGGGAATGCGCCTTCATCGCCAGCTGCTCATCCTGTCCGCCGCGCTGTTGGCCGGCGTGTTGCCCGCCGCTGCACAGAATGCCTCCAGCCAGCACGACGCGGCGCCGGTCTGGCTGGGCGTCGGCCTGGGCCATGGCACCTTCCGTTCGCTCGATCCGGCACCTTCTGCCGGACGCGAAGGCCTGGTGGCCAGTCTCGAGTTCGGCTATCGCCTGAACCGCGACTTCGGTGTGGGCCTCGAGGTGAGTGGCTTGCTGCCCTTCAGCGGCTGCAGCCAGTGGGAATGCGGCGAGAGCCGGGCCGACTTCGCGCCGGATTTCAGCCGTTTCTCCGCCTTTGCCGAATATCGGCCGGGGCGCACCGGCCTCAGGCTGCGCGCCGGCCTCGGCATGTCACGCTTCTGCTATCGCAGCCACTGGTCCGATTCCGCGTGGTCGTGGTTCGACGCGCTGATGGTGGTGCTGGTGGACGAAGACCACGACTTCGGCAGCGGCGCGATGCGCTGTGATGCCGCCCAGCGGGCGCTGGGTGGTTCGGTGTCGGTGTCCTATGACTGGGCGCTGAAACGCGCGCCGGCCACGATGGGCGTGCGGCTCAGCGCCGAGGCGGCCAACTACAAGGGCGAACCGCGCGTCGACATGCCGGCGTTCCGGCATCGCGCGGTGATGATGAGCCTGCACTTCACGATGCAGTAGCCAGCAGCCGGCGCACCGCGCGTTGCCAGCCGGCATGGTGCCGGTCGGCCTCGGCGGCCTTCATCCGCGGCTCGAAACTGCGCTCCGCCTGCCACAGCTGCGCGATCTCGTGCGTCGAGCTGAATTCGCCGGCGCCAAGTCCGGCCAGCCATGCCGCGCCCAGCGCCGTCGTCTCGACATTGCGCGGCCGCACCACCGGCAGCTGCAGCATGTCGGCCAGGTTCTGCACGAACCAGTCGTTGACCACCATGCCGCCATCAACGCGCAGTTGTGCCGGAGTGCCCGCATCCTTCGAAAGCGCATCGAGCAGGTCGCGCGTCTGGAAGGCCACCGCTTCGAGCGTGGCGCGGGCGATCTCGGCCACGCCGGTGTCGAGGCTCATGCCGAGCAGGGCGCCACGCGCGGCCGGGTCCCACCACGGCGCGCCAAGGCCGGTGAAAGCCGGCACCAGGTAGACCCCGCGCGTGCTGTCGATGGACCTCGCCAGCGTCCCGGTCTCGGCGGCGGAGCGGATCAGCCGCAGCTCATCGCGCAGCCATTTCACCGCGGCGCCGGCAACGAAGATGCTGCCTTCCAGGGCATAGGTCGTGCGGCCGCGCAGGCGCCAGGCCACCGTGCTCAGCAGCCGGTGGGTGGAATGTTTCAGTTGATTGCCGGTGTTCAGGACCGCGAAGCAGCCGGTGCCATAGGTGGACTTGACCATGCCGGGCTCGAAGCAGGCCTGGCCGAAGGTGGCGGCCTGCTGGTCGCCTGCGACACCGCCGATGCGCACCGCCGCACCCAGCAGGTGCCGCGCGGTGCTGCCGAAGTCCGCGGCACTGTCCAGCACCTCGGGCAGCATTGCGCGCGGCACGCGGAAGAACGCCAGCAGTTCTTCGTCCCATTCCTGGGTGGCTATGTTGAACAACGCGGTGCGCGAGGCATTGGTGGCATCGGTGACATGGCGCCTGCCGCCGGTCAGGCGCCAGACCAACCAGCTGTCGATGGTGCCGAAGGCGAGTGCGCCGGCTTCGGCCCGTGCCCGGGCTCCTTCGACGTGGTCGAGGATCCACGCCAGCTTGGTGGCGGAGAAATAGGGATCGAGCAGCAGGCCGGTCTTCGTGTTCAGCCACGGCGAGCGGTCCTGGTGCTGCTGGCAGAACTCCGCGGTGCGCCGGTCCTGCCAGACGATGGCCGGATGGATCGGTCGGCCGGTGGCGCGGTCCCACACCACCACGGTCTCGCGCTGGTTGGTGATGCCGATGGCGGCGATGCCGGCGGCATCCAGGCCGCCGGCCGAGATCACCTCGCGCGCGCAGCCGATTGCATCGTGCAGGATGTGTTCGGCGTCATGCTCGACCTGCCCGGGCTGCGGGTAGTGCTGCGGCAGCGTGCGCTGCGAGACGGCGAGGATGCTGCCGCGCCGATCGAACAGGATGGCACGCGTGCTGCTCGTGCCCTGGTCGATGGCCAGCAGCGCGCTCACTGCAGCTTGCCGTAATCCACCAGCTTGTCGAAGTACCCGGTCACCGTGAGTTCGATGGAGATCGGCTCCTGGCTGGTGTTCAGCCAGTACCAGCCATGCTCTCCGTCGAAGGGCGCGACCAGCGAACCGCTGCGGCCGGTGATGCCTTCTTCCTGGCCGGCTTCCTCGTAACGCACCCAGAAATTCTTGCCGCGTGCCGGATCGTGGCCGTGGAAATCCACATAGGCCTCGCCGTCGAGCACCTTCCAGCTGTAGACGATGGCCTTGGCCTTCTTCATCACCACCTTCACTTCGGTGCGGCCGTCGAAATCGAGCTGGACGCGCAGCGTCTCGGTCTTCGGCGGTGAATCCTCGAGCTGGCTCACGGCCGGATTGGGCAGCGGCAGCGGCGTCATCGCATCGGATGCGGCGGAGGCGTCGATGTCGTCATTGCCGCCGATGACATCGTCGATGGTGGTGTCACCATGGTCATCGGCATTGATGGCCGTCAGGCCCAGCACCCTGCCGACACCGGTGGGGTCGCGGCCGTATTCGGCCGGCAGCACCACGGTGAGCAGCAGCACGATGGCGACCGCGGCCGCGACCAGCAGCCACTTGAGCGTGCGACGGCGTTCCGACGGGGGGACTGGACTCATCTGGATCTCCTCTTCAGGCGAGCAGGTAGCCCGCCAGCTGGTAACCGGCGAGCAGGAAACCCGCCGCCATCAGGGCTGCGTTGGCCGGCACGATGGCGCGGCTGAAGCCCGGTGTAGAACGCCACAGCGCGAACAGCAGCACCATCACCGCCAGCGCGGCCAGCTGGCCCAGTTCGACGCCGACGTTGAAGGACACGAGGTTGGCTACCAGGCCATCCTCGGAAGGCCTGAGCTCCTGTACCTTGGTGGCCAGTCCCAGTCCATGCACCAGGCCGAAGCCGAACACGGCGGCGCGACTGTCGAAGTTCAATCCCAGCGCCCGCAGCCCGCCGATGTTCTCGAAGCCCTTGTAGACCACCGACAGGCCGATGGCGGCATCGACCAGGTGGGCATCGGCCTGCCAGCCGGCCAGCACCGCGCCCAGCAGGGTGATGGTGTGGCCGAGGGCGAACAGCGTGGCATACACGGCCACGTCGCGCAGCCGGTAGAGCAGGAAGATCACGCCGGCGAGGAAGGCGAGGTGGTCGTAGCCGGTGACCATGTGCTTGGCGCCGAGGTAGGCGAAGGGTCCCGGATGCGCGCCGCGCACGCTCATCACGAATTCCGCATCGTGGCCGGAAACCCCATGTGCCATGGCCGCCGCGGGCAGCAGCAGCGCAAGCAGTGGAACCAGCAGTGAAGTGGCGGGTTTCGGCATGCGTGCAAGCATGCCATGGATCGACACGCGGGACTTCAGTGGTGGCGGGACTTGGCGGATGCCCGCGCGGGTTTCGGGGATGCGGCGCCGGAAGGCGCGGGCGCGCCGGCATCCGCCGCCTGTGCCGCGGCAAGGAAGTCCCGCCCCCATCGCCTGATGTCGAATTCCTCGACGATGCCGTACAGCTGGCGCAACCGGTCCTCGGCCTCGCCGCTGTCCATGGCCAGTGCCTGCGCCAGTGTGGCGGTGAGGTCGGCCGGATCATGCGGATTGGTGAGCAGCGCGCCCTTCAGTTCGGCGGCGGCGCCGGCGAACTCGGACAGCACCAGCACACCGCGGCCACCCTCGATTCCCTGCGTGGCGATGAACTCCTTCGACACCAGGTTCAGGCCGTCACGCAGCGGCGTGATCCACATGACATCGGCGGCGGCGTAATGCGCCACCACTTCCTCGAAGGGCAGCGAGCGGGCGAAGAAACGCACCGGGGTCCAGTCGAGGCGGGCGAAGCGGCCATTGATGCGGCCGACGGTCTGCTCGATGGCGGTCTGCAACTGGCGATACACGGTCATCTCGCGTGCCGCGGGCACGCAGATGGCGACCAGCGTGACCCTGCCATGCAGCGACGGGTCGGACTCGAGCAGGCGTTCGAAGGCCTGCAGCTTCTCCAGCGTTCCCTTGGTGTAGTCCAGCCGTTCGATCGACAGCACCAGCTTGCGCGGCGCGATCTCGCGCCGGAGCTTCTCGAGGCTGGCGCGCACGCCCGGCTGCGCCAGGATCTGGCGGATGCGCGCCAGGTCCGTGCCGACCGGATGGGCGCCCAGTCCGACCACGCGGTCCTGTACCCGCAGGCGCGTGGTCATGCGGTCCAGGCCGACCGCACATCCGTAGGTGAGGAAACGCGGTGCGCAGCCTTCGCGGCCCAGCACCTCGGTTGGCATGGCCCCGCGCACCACGTCGACGAAGTTCTCCACCTGCCGCGGGATGTGGAAGCCGATGTAGTCGCAGCTCAGCAGGCTGCCGAGGATCTCGCGCCGCCAGGGCACTACGTTGAAGGTGTCGGCGGAAGGGAAATAGGTGTGGTGGAAGAAGGCGATGCGCAGGTCCGGCCGCAGTTCGCGCAGCCGTGCCGGCACCATCCACAGGTTGTAATCATGCAGCCAGACCGTGGCGCCCGGCGCGGCCTCGGCGGCCGCCGCCTCGGCAAAGGCACGGTTCACGCGCAGGAACACCTTCCAGTCATCCTCGCGGAAACGGGCGCGCTCCCAGAAGGTGTGCAGGG
>CAYNEX010000026.1:0-24999 GCA_964396335.1 uncultured Steroidobacteraceae bacterium
TACAGCGAGAACTTCATCCTGCCGCTGTCGCATGACGAGGTGGTGCACCTGAAGCACTCGCTGCTCGGCCGCATGCCGGGCGACCGCTGGCAGCAGCTGGCCAACCTGCGCCTGCTCTACACCTACATGTGGATGCTGCCGGGCAAGAAGCTGCTGTTCATGGGGGGCGAGTTCGCACATCCCTGGGAATGGGATTTCCACGTCGCCCTGCCCTGGTTCCTGCTGGAACACGCCGAACACCGCGGCGTGCAGCAGCTGGTGGGCGACCTGAACCGCGTGTACGTGTCGCACCCGGCGCTGCACCGCCATGAATTCGACCCGCAGGGTTTCCAGTGGATCGATTGCAGCGACCGCGAGCATTCGGTGCTGTCATTCCTGCGCCGCGCGGATGGCGAAGACGTGGTTGTGGTCCTCAACTTCACCCCGCAGCCGCGACACGGCTATCGCATCGGTGTGCCGGCACCGGGCCACTACCGCGTGCTGCTGAACTCCGACTCCTCTTATTACGGCGGATCCAACCTGGGCGGCCCGTCGGCGCCTGCCGAAGCGGTGCCGCTGCACGGCCTGCCCTGCTCGCTGGTCCTCGATCTGCCGCCGCTGGCGGGCCTGGTGCTGGCCAGGGAATCCTAGAGCGTCTTCATCAGGCCCATCTCGAGCGGATGAGTCAGCAGCGGGTGCCAGGGATAGACCCGCACCTCCAGGTGGTACTGGCCCATGCCCGGCGGCAGCGCCGCCACCCCGAACTCCACCGTGCCATCGTCGGCCACGGGGCCGGCGACACTGAAACGCGCCAGCCAGTGGCCCGGCGGCGTGCCATGCCCGAATGAACACAGCGGCGCCTGCTCGAAACCGGCATCCGGCAGCAGGCGGCGCGCCTTGAACTCCACGCACAGGTCGGAAGGATCGAGCCCGGCCAGCTGCACCCTGGCGCGCATCACCAGCGGCCCGGTGGACCCCGCGCTGCGCGGCGGTTCGTGCACGCCCAGGATCTGCACGCCTTCCCAGCGCTCGCGCACGCGGCGCTTCCACGCGGCCAGTTCCTCGGCGGGCTGGCCCCCATCGGCGAGCAGGCGCCGCCCCATCGCGGCGGCCGGACGATACAGCTTCTCGGCGTAATCGCTGACCACGCGGCGCATGTTGAAGCGCGGGATCACGCTGGCCATGGCATGCCGGCAACGCCGCACCCAGCCCGGCGACAGGCCCTCGTCATTGCGGGCGTAATAAAGCGGCACCACTTCTTCCTCGAGCGCATCGAACACGGCGGCGGCATCGAGGTCATCGCGGCGCGCCTCGTCCACCGCATCCGCGCCGGGCAGGCCCCAGCCGTTCTGGCCGTCGAAGGCCTCGGCCCACCAGCCATCGAGAATGGAAAGGTTCAGGCGGCCGTTGATCGCGGCCTTGATGCCGGAGGTGCCCGAGGCTTCCAGCGGCGCGACCGGGTTGTTCAGCCAGACGTCGACGCCGGTGACCATCCAGCGCGCCAGCTGGATGTCGTAGTCCTCGAGGAACACCACATGCCCGGCGAACTCCGGCGCCAGCATGGTGCGCTTGATCTCGCGCAGCACCTCCTGGCCGGGCCGGTCGGCCGGATGCGCCTTGCCGGCGAACAGGAACAGCACCGGGCGCTCCGGGTTCGACACCAGCCTGCGCAGCCGTGCCGGATCGCGCAGCAGCAGCGCGGCACGCTTGTAGGTGGCAAAGCGGCGCGCGAAGCCGATGGTCAGCACGTTCGGGTTTTCCGGGTCGAGCAGGCGCGAGATGTTGCGCAGCTGCACGCGCCCCATGCCCTTGCGCCGGTACTCGCGCTCCAGCCGCGCGCGCACGCCGGCCAGCATGCGCGACTTGATGTCCTGCGCGGCGCGCCAGTAGGGCTCGTCCGGCCAGTGGTCGACCGCCTGCCAGAAGCCCGGCTCGCACAGACGTTCACGCCATCCCGGCAGGCGCTCGTCGAAGAAGCGCCCCCACACGGATGAAAGGAAGGTGGGAACGTGCACGCCATTGGTGACGTACCCCACCGGGTTCTCGTGTGCCGGGATGCCCGGCCAGTGGTCCGCGCACAGCTGCGAGGAGACCCCGCCGTGGATGCGGCTGACGCCATTGATGCGGCGGGCACCGTGCAGCGCCAGGCGTGTCATGTTGAAGCGGCCGGGCACGCCCGGCGCGCGCCCCAGTTCGAGCAGGCGGTGGATGTCGCCACCCAGTTCGGGCGCAAGGCCGCTGAAATGCTCGAAGAACAGGTGATCGGGGAAGGCATCGTGGCCCGCCGCCACCGGCGTATGCGTGGTGAACACGCATTGCGCGGCCACCGCCTCGAGTCCGGCATCGAAGCTCATGCCCGCGGCCATGCGCTCGCGCAGCAGCTCCAGCGCCAGGAAGGCCGCATGGCCTTCATTCATGTGCCATGCCGCCGGCGCCAGCCCGAGCGCGCGCAAGGCACGCACGCCGCCGATGCCCAGCACCATCTCCTGGCGGATGCGATGCGCCTCGTCGCCCCCGTAAAGACGGAAGGTGATGTCGCGGTCCTCGGCGCTGTTGCCTTCGACATTGGTATCGAGCAGGTAGACCGACACATGCCCGACTTCCGCCCGCCACAGACGCGCGAGCACCTGCCGCTCACCGATGGGGACCGTCACGGTGACCTGCCGGCCCTGCGCATCGCGCGCCGGCTCCATCGGCAGGTCGCGCGGGTCCACATCGTGGAAACCGGCATGCTGCGTGCCGTCGCTGTCGACGCTCTGGCGGAAGTAACCCTGCCGGTACGCAAGACCCACCGCCACGAACGCCAACTGTTCGTCACTGGCCGCCTTGCAATGGTCGCCGGCCAGGATGCCGAGGCCGCCCGAATAGATCGGGAAACTCTCGTGGAAGCCGTATTCGGCACAGAAGTAGGCCACCAGCGCCCCACTGTGCGTGGCGGCCTGCGACTGGTAGCGGTCGTAGTTCTCAAGCGCCGCGTGGTAGCGCGCCATGTAATCCGGATCGGCCGCGGCCGCATCGAGCGCCTGCTGGCTCACACAACGCAGCATCAGCCGCGGATTGGCATGCGTCTCGCGCCACAGCCCCTTGTCGAGGTCTTCGAAGAGCGCCCGGGTGGGGCGGTGCCAGCTGTAGGAGAGATTGCCTGCCAGCTCGCTCAGGCGCGCCAGGGCAGGTGGGATGACGGGCGAGATTTCCACGAGGCGCATGCGGTTAGTTTAGTCATAGACTGTGGCCATGCGTGCCTCACTGCTCCTTGCCCTGTGCTTCCTGATCGCGATGCCCGCCTGCGCGGCGCAACCTGCAAACCGGTCCCAGCCGCAGCAATTGCGCGGCTTCGACAGCCGCGACATCACCATCGAACGGCGCGATGGCCGCGACTCGTTCCGCGTGTGGCTGGCGCTGACGCCGGCGCAGCAGCAGCAGGGACTGATGTGGATCCGCGAACTGCCGCGCGATGCCGGCATGCTCTTCATGCACAACTCGCCCCGTCCGATGGACATGTGGATGAAAAACACCTATGTGCCACTCGACATGCTGTTCTTCGACAGCGAGGGACGCATTACACATATTCACCGCAATGCCACGCCGCAATCCGAGGACCTGATCTCCTCGAACGGGCCGGTGGCCGGTGTGCTCGAACTGCTGGCCGGCGAGGCCGACCGGCGTGGCATCCGCGTCGGTGATCGCGTCGCGCTGCCCCGGTTGTCTGACGGGTGATACAACTCCGTAAGGGGCTTTTTTGCCGCTTTTTTCAGTGTGTTGACTGATCAACACACAACAACAGTAGGCATTTCACAACACTAGCGTTAGCATTCGCACCAGACCTCCCCCTCCCGGGAGACAGTCGAGAGGAAGACCATGAAGAAATCAATTGTGAGGCTGGCAGTCTCTGCCGCCGTGCTGGGTTGCGCCGTGCAAGCCCATGCCGGCACGGATGTCGGCCAGGTGACGATGGGCGTCGCCGGCATGTGGACGGAGACCGATTCCGACCGCGGGCTGGATGATGACTTCGGACTCAGCTACTCACTTGGTTACGCGCTGAACGAGCGTTGGGACATTTCGCTCAACGGCTTCTCCGGCAACCACGATGACCTGACGCCGGGCGCCACCTGGGACCGTGAGATCAAGGGACTGACTCTGGACTTTGCACGCGTGTTCGACCGCGATTCGCGCGTCAGCCCGTTCATCCTGCTGGGCGCCGGTGTGGTGGACCAGTTCCGCCCGACCGCCGCCGACAAGGAAGTGGTGGGCAAGCTGGGCGTCGGCCTGACCGCCGACCTGGTGGAATACACCA
Organism: uncultured Steroidobacteraceae bacterium; assembly: GCA_964396335.1. Classification (GTDB taxonomy): domain Bacteria; phylum Pseudomonadota; class Gammaproteobacteria; order Steroidobacterales; family Steroidobacteraceae; genus ZC4RG30. The sequence goes on from CAYNEX010000026.1 coordinate 4,274, forward strand.
GCGGCAAGCTGCAGCTGAAGGGCGACGTGGCTGCCCGTGGCTCGGTTGGCCGCGGCATCATCGACACGGTGGCGACGCTGGGCCTGCAGATGGCCTTCGGCCGCGGCCGTTCGGAGCCGGTTGTGGCTCCGCCGCCGCCGCCCCCGCCGCCGCCGCCGGCCCAGGTTGCTCCGCCTCCGCCTCCGCCGCCGCCCCCGCCGCCGCCGCCGCCCCCGGCTGACAGCGACCGCGATGGCGTGCCGGACGCCCAGGACCGCTGCCCGAACACCCCGGCCGGCGATCGCGTCGACCAGAACGGCTGCAGCCTGACGGTGCGCCTGGAAGTGCTGTTCGACAACAACTCGGCGACCATCAAGCCCGAGTCGCGTCCGGAGCTGGATCGCACCATCGCGTTCCTGCGCGACAACCCGGCGATCAACGGCGTGATCGAAGGTCACACCGACAGCACCGGTTCGGATGCGTACAACCAGCAGCTCTCGCAGCGTCGCGCCGACGCGGTGCTGAAGTACCTGGTGGACGGCGGCGTCGCTGCCAACCGCCTGCGTGCCGAGGGCTTCGGTGAGTCGCAGCCGGTGGCCGACAACGGCACGCCCGAGGGTCGTGCGCAGAACCGCCGCGTGGTCCTGCGTCGCGCCAACTAAGATCAGCAGGGGCTTCGGCCCCTCTGGCCTGAGGGCATGAAAAAAGCCCGGGAGGAAACTCCCGGGCTTTTTCTTTGGGTCCCTTTCCCGGCCCTGCGACCGGGAAGGGTTTCACCTGCAAGCGCCTCAGAACTTCGCGGTCACACGTCCGTAGAACACCCGACCGCGCGGGTCGTAGTGACGGGCGTCGTAACCCACCTGGAAGTTGGCGGTGGTCAGCGAGCGCGGCGGGTCCTTGTCGAACACGTTCAGCACGCCGACGTCGAGGCCAACCACACGCGACACGTTCCAGCGGGTCTGCCAGTCGAAGGTCGCATAGGGCTTCACCTTCAGGCGCAGGGTCAGCTCCTCGCCATTGAAGTTGCCGTCGGCGTCGATGCCGTCGACGGTGGTCTCCATGTCGTCATAGCCGCTCTTGTAGTTCACGGCCAGGGTATGACGGAAGGCACCCACATCCAGCGAGTTGATCAGGCGTCCGGCCCACTTGAAGGTCACGTCACCCAGGTCGCTGCTGTAGTCGGCGATGTTGCTGTAGTACTGGCCGCCCTGCTCCAGCTGCACCTTGCTGTTCAGCATGCGCGTGGCCACCAGCTGCGAGCTGATCGGGCCGATCGGCGTGTCGAAACCGGTCTGCAGGTTGAAGTCGATGCCGCTGTAGTACTCCTTGCCGGTGTTGCGGTTGGAGTTGTCCAGCGCCAGGTACGCGATTCCGGTCACCGGATCGGTGTAGCTCGTCCAGGAATCGCGGTACTGCATCGGGTTGTTGAACACCGAGGACTGCTCGAGGATGCCGAAGGCGTCCTTGATGCCCACCCACCAGAAGTCGGCCCCCACCGAGGTGCGCGAGGTCGGCTGGTACACGGTACCCACGGTCACGTTGCGCGACTTCTCGGGGATCAGGTCCGGGTTGCCCGCAGCGAACACGTCATACTGCTGCTGCGGCGGACGACAGTTCACACCGAGCTCGGCGGCGATGGCAACCATCTCCGCGTTGCAGTTCCAGTTGTCGTAGGTCACACCGTAGCTGCGACGCGAGGCGTTCATCTGCGGCACAGTCGGCGCCTTGAAGCCGGTGCCGTATGAACCACGGACCAGCCACTGGTCGGTCGGGCGGAGACTGAAGGCCGCCTTGTAGTTGGTGGTGTCGCCGACGTCGTTGTAGTCGTCATAGCGCACCGCGCCGTTCAGCTCCAGCCAGTCGAACGGATTGACGACCACCTCGGCAAAGGCGCTCCACAGCTTGCGCTTGGCGTCGTACGGTTCCTGCGTGCCGGCATCACCGAAACGCTGGTCGCCGGTACCCGGACCATCGACCGCCGGCGTGCCCGCCACCGGATCCTCCAGGTTGCCCTGCGCGAACTCGCTGGGCTTCGAGGCGAACTTTTCCTGCTGCCAGGAAAGGCCCGCAGCGAACAGCACGGGGTTGCCATTGGGCAGGTCGAACAGCTCACGCGAAGCCTGGGCCTGCGCGGAAGTCAGCTGCGAGGTTCCGCCTTCGTAGTAACCCTTGTAGTTGATTGCGTTCAGCGCCGCGACCCCCTCAGGTGTCTGCGAGCCGGGGCCGACGAACGGGTCGATCTGACCGCCCCGAAGCAGGCCGAGGAATGCATTGCCACCCGGGTAACCGGAGATGCTGCCGCGCACGTCGCTCTCGGAGCGGCTGACGGCCACATCATAGGCCCATTCGGCCGCCGCACCGTTGAGGCCGGCGGTCAGGTTGTAGAAGTCGGCTCGGTCATCGCTGATGCGGTTGCCCAGGTCGGACACGCGGTAGAACGCCACGGTGTTCTGGGTGAACAGCGGATTGCCGTCATCGTCGGTCACGCCGGCGAGGTACTGGTTGTACAGATCGCTGCCGACCTCGATCGGCACCTGGCCGGGATTCGGCGCGATCTTCGACAGCTGCTTGGTGCGCGACCACAGGCCATCAACGAAGAAGTTGGTGTTGTCGTTCACCTTCATCTCGAACGAGGCGGTGGCCGTGCTGCGCTTGCGCTCCGGATAGATCTGGATGTAGCGCACGTGGTCGAAATAACAGGCCTCGCCCACCGGCGCGGTGTCGGGCGGGCAGACGCCGGTCTCGAGGAACGGCAGGCTGACCAGGTCGCCGGCATCCGTCAGCACGTTGGCCGGGATGCTCGAGGGCGAACCGTTGAAGAAGGTCCAGCGGCCGCCACTGTGGTCGAAGTTGACGATCGATGACTCGGCGAACTTGCGGTCGGTGGCGCGCAGTTCGTTGCGATCCTGCATTGCCACGGTGGCATTGAAGTTCCAGCCGTCGACGTTCAGGTCGCCCCAGCCGGCCGACACGCTCAAGCCCAGCTCTTCGCCGGCCTTGCGCGGTGCGTGGTAGTCCACGCTGGTCTCGAAGCCCTGCACGTTGCGCCTGGTGATGAAGTTCACCACGCCGGCGATCGCGTCGGAGCCGTACAGCGCCGAGGCGCCTTCGGTCAGCACTTCAACGCGCTCGATGGACGAGACGGGAATGGCGTTCAGATCCATGCCGGCGGCAAAGCCGGTCAGGGTCTGGCCGCCGAACAACGCCAGGCGGCGGCCGTTCAGCAGGACCAGCGTGCGGGTCTCGCCGATGTTGTGCACCGAGGCGCCGGAAAAGCCGAAGGTATTGCCGCCGATGGATTCGGCTTCAGTGGTCATGCCCTGCAGGGCCGGCAGGCGCTGCACGAGGTCGGTCACCGAGGTCACACCCGTGGCGGCGATCTGCTCGGCGCTGATCACCTGCACCGGCAGCGAGGACTCACCCTCGATGCGGCGGATGGCCGAGCCGGTGACGATGATCTCGTCGAGGACGAGGTCGTCTTCGAACTCCTGCGCCGCACTCGGCTGGGAGACCGTCAGGCCGGCGGCCAGCGCGAGCGCCAGGCCGAAGGTCGCGGTCTTCAGCTGCCGCGAAACCGCGGCGCTCGTCGCCGGATGAACGGCCCGTAATGAATCGGATTGGTCAGGTGTTGCAGTCATGTTGCACCTCGATGGGGGGTATTCGGGTGAGCTCACGCTACCGCCAAAGGCCCAATAACGGGGGTTCCGGAGGTCAAAATCCGGGAAAACCCTAGACGCAAAGCAACAGTTTCGAAGCCATACAAGCATGAAAACAACACAATCGACAATCAATTGCAGACAATTGCGGTCGATTGCGGGTTTTTCCTACAGAATCAGGAGAAATTGTCTGACTTGACGCTGACGTGGTGTCAAAAAGACGCAAACCACCGCCCGGGCAGGATTCCGCGGCGGGAAGCCGGTGTTTCCGCAACTGTTGTCGAAATTGTGCGCGCTGCACGCGCAAGCCCTTGGCCGGGCGGGCAAATTAGGGGCAATTAAGTCATATGCCCGCGTTTGCGCTGGTTGGAGCCGAGATGTCGAAGAAGCCCGTCCGTTCACTGACTGCCCTGGGCCTGGTGGCCGCCACCCTGCCACTGGCGACCACCGTCGCGCAGGAAGTCACCGACAACGAACTGGAACTGGACGAGGTCGTGGTCACCGGCTCGCGCATCACACGCAGCGGCGCCGGGACACCCAATCCAGTCCTGACACTGGATCGCCAGAGCCTGGATGCCGCCGGCCTGAACAACCTCACCGACTACCTCAGCGACATCCCGGCGCTGATCGGATCGACCACCACCACCGACAACTCGGGCTTCGGCTTCGGCATCGGCCGCGTCGGCCTGAACCTGCTCGACCTGCGCAACCTCGGCACCGACCGCACGCTGGTGCTGGTGAATGGCCGCCGTCACATCGCAGGCGACGTCGGCTCCGCCGCCGTCGACACCCACACCATCCCGATGGAGCTGATCGAGCGCGTTGACGTGCTCACCGGCGGCATGTCCGCCATCTATGGCGCCGATGGCGTCTCCGGCGTGGTCAATTTCGTCACCCGCCGTGATTTCGAGGGCCTGCAGTTCCGCGCCCAATCCGGCCTGTCCGAACTGGGGGATGCTGGCAGCGACCTGTTCTCGGTCACCGCCGGCCGCAACTTCGCCGATGGCGCCGGCAATGTGGCGCTGGCGTATGAATTCGCGCAGGACGATCGCGTCCGCACTTCGGCCCGCGCGCGCATCGGCGATCCGATGCGCGCCTACCGCGTCGTCCGCAACCCGCTGGACGATCCGGACAACGACGATCCGGACCTCTACGACATGATCGTCACCAACGACCTGCGCTGGCTCGACAGCTCCACCGACGGCGCCATTGATGCCGACGGCGACCTGGTGCCGGACTTCCGCGGCGGTGGCAGTGCCTATGATGTGGGCGAGGTCCACGGCGGCCTGACCCGCGGCGGCTCGAGCACGCCGGTGGCGGGCTATGACGGCGACCTGCGCGCCAGGACCCGCCGCCACGTCGTGAACCTGCTGGGCAGCTACGAGCTCAGCGACAGCCTGCGCCTGTTCGCCGAAGGCAAGTACGTGCGCAGCCAGGCCTGGAACGAGGGCCAGCCCACCTTCGGTTTCTACAACTTCATCAGCGAGGACAACCCGCTGATCCCGCAGGACATCCGCGACGCGATGGTGCCGGGCGCGATTCCGTATTGGTTCGACGAATACCTGGGTGAAACCGTCGGGGACGGCGTGTTCATGACCCGCGACCACTTTGACCTGGGGCGCCGCGGCGACCAGGCCACGCGCGAGACCGTGCGCAGCGTGGTCGGCCTCGAGGGCCGGCTGCCGGATTCGACGCGCTTCGAGGCTTCCTATACCTACGGTCAGTTCGACATGACCTACCTCAGCACCAGGAACCGTATCGAGGATCGCTTCTTCGCCGCGCTCGACGTGGTGGATGAGGGCGCCTTCCTCGGCGGCGCGCCCAATGGCGTGCTCCGCTGTCGCATCGACCTGCAGCCCGAGGGCACGGTGATCAGCCCCGAGAACATCCTCGGGGACATGCTTTTCGGCGGCGGTTTCGCTCCGGGCGGCGACGGCAGCGGCACACCGCAGACCTTCACGCCGGGCGACGGCAGCGGCTGCGTGCCGCTGAACCTGTTCGGGGAAGGCGTGGCCGATCCGGCTGCACTGGACTGGATCACCGCCGACGGCCGCGCGCGCTCACGCATGCGCCACCATGTGGTGTCGGCCTCGCTGAACGGTGAGCTGTTCGAGCTGCCGGGTGGCGCGATCGGCTGGGCCGCCGGCGCTGAATATCGCAAGGAACACAGCCGCTCGACGCCGGATGAGTGGATTCAGCAGGGCCTGCTGACCGGTTACCCGACGGTCGCGCCGGAACGCGGCTCCTTCAATGTGAAGGAAGCCTTCGCCGAGGTGAACCTGCCGCTGCTGCGGGATGCGCCCCTGGCGCACCGCCTGAGCGTCGGCGGCGCCGTGCGCTTCGCGGATTACTCGACCATCGGCGCGGCAACCACCTGGAAGGCCGACGCGATGTGGGCGCCGGTGCGGGATTTCGCGCTGCGCGGCACTTATTCACAGGCCGTGCGTGCGCCGAACATCGTCGAGCTGTTCTCGCCGCAGGGCGGCACCTACGAGCAGATCGAGGATCCCTGCGACATCAGCCAGCTGAACCTGGGCCCGTCGCCGGGCAACCGCCAGGCCAACTGCAGCCAGCTGCTCACCACCCTGGGCATCGATCCGACCACCTTCGAACCCAGCGAGAGCGCCGTGGCCTCCGGATCGATCCCCGGCCTGCTGGGCGGCAACCCGGAACTGTCGGAAGAAACCGCGAAGAGCTGGACCGCCGGCTTCGTGTTCACACCGCGCGCGGTGCCCGGCCTGTCGGTGAGCTTCGACTGGTATGACATCCGCCTGAAGGATGCCGTGTCCTATGTGTCGGCCGATGAACTGGCGGCGCTGTGCGTGGACGCCCCCTCGCTCGACAATGTGTTCTGCGAGTCCATCACCCGCAGCAACCTCACCGGCTTCATCGACGGCTTCGAGCTGCTGCCGCAGAACGTCTCTCGCTTCACCACCGCGGGTGCAGACCTGGTGGTGAACTACGCCTTCACGCTGAACCCGGACTGGGGACGTTTCTCCTGGCAGCTGGCCGGCGGCTACCTGGACGAGCTGACCTTCATCTCGATGCCGGGCGCCGACGTGGTCAGCAGCCGCAACAAGACCTATGCGCCGAAGTACTCGGCCAGCAGCGACCTCACCTGGTCGCGCGGCAACTGGGATGCCAACTTCGGCACCAGCTACTTCAGCAAGACGCGCCGCATCGACGCCGAGACCATGGCGGCCGAACCGGATTACATCGATCCGCGTTATGTCTGGTACAAGGCCAGCTGGGTGCACGACCTGCAGGTGGGCTACACCATGCGCGACAAGGGCCTGCGCATCTACGGCGGCGCCAACAACGTGTTCGACGCGGGCCCGGACTTCCCCAGCGGGTCATTCCCGAATGGCTGGATGGGACGCTACTTCTACGCCGGCGCGAAGCTCGACCTCGGGCGCTGATCGGCGCAGCCGGCCTGCCGGGCAATCCCTGCAGGCCGAGGACTGCGATGAAGCGGCGGGTGCACAACCCGCCGCTTTTTCTTTGCGCCGCCCTCAGCCCTGCAGCTGGGCGGCGACCAGGTCCACTTCGTCGGCGCTTCCCAGCAGCACGCAGGTGCGCTGGTGGATGTCGGCGGGCTGCACCTCGAGGATGCGCTGCCCCGGGGCGGCCAGCGCCTTGCCGCCGGCCTGTTCAACCAGGAAGGCCATCGGGTTGGCCTCGTACATCAGGCGCAGCTTGCCCTTCGGCGCCTTCTTCGTCGGCGGATACATGAACACGCCGCCCTGGATCATGATCCGGTGCACGTCGGCCACCATCGCGCCCACATAACGGCTGGAATAACCGTTCTCCTGCGCCCAGTGCAGGTACTTCTGGTAACCCTCGGGCAGCGACAGGCGGTTGCCCTCGTTCAGGGAATAACACTTGTTCCGCGGCGGGATCTTCAACCCCTCGGCCACGCGCACGAAGGCGCCGATGGAAGGATCGAGCACGAACATGTCGACGCCGCTGCCGATGGTCAGCACCATCACCGTCGAGGAACCATAGAGCACGTAGCCGGCCGCCACCTGCCGCAGCCCCGGCTGCAGCAGTGAATCCTCGATCTTCGCGCTGCGGCGGTCCTTGCGCAGGATGCTGAAGATGGTGCCGACGCCGCCGGCGATATCCAGGTTCGAGGAGCCATCGAGCGGGTCGAACATCACGCAATAGCGGGTCTCGCCGTCGTTGTTCTCGCGCAGGATCACCGCCTTTTCGTTTTCCTCGCTGGCCACCACGGCCACGCCCTGCCGGCCGCCGAGGTTGCGCATCAGGATCTCGTTGGCGATCACGTCCAGCTTCTGCTGGGTCTCGCCCTGCACGTTCTGCTCACCGACGCTGCCCAGCACGTCCTCGAGACGCGCGCGGCGCACCTGCGCGGAGATCATCTTGGCCGAGATCGAAATGGCCGACAGCACCCAGGACAGCGCGCCGGTGGCCTCCGGGAATCGCGCCTGCTGCTGCAGGATGTGCGACTGGATGGTGACGATGGGTCGGATGCCGGCCGTACCGGCTTCGGTGGTGGGTATGGCGTTCATTCGTCCGATTATGGCCTGCAACGATTATCCTTGCCCGGCATGTGGCACTTCGGGGAGACAGAGCTTGCGGCGCTGGGACTGAGTCTGTCCGTGGCGCTGCGGGCCGTGGCGATCAACCTGCTGCCGGCGGTACTGATCGCCTGGCTGCTGACCCGACGGCGTTTCCCGGGACGGATGCTGCTGGACGCCTTCGTGCACCTGCCGCTGGTGCTGCCGCCGGTGGTGGTGGGTTACCTGCTGCTGGTGCTGCTGGGCACCCGCGGGCCGATCGGCGGGTGGCTGGATCGCACCTTCGACTTGCAGCTGACGTTTTCCACCAATGGCGCCGCGGTGGCCACGGCGGTGATGTCCTTCCCGCTGATGGTGCGCGCCATGCGCATCTCGCTGGAACACGTGGACACGGGCCTTGAGGAAGCCGCCCGTACCCTGGGCGCCTCGGCCTGGCGGCGCTTCGCCACCATCACGCTGCCGCTGATGCTGCCCGGCGTGCTGGCCGGCGCGGTCACCGCGTTTGCCGCCGGCCTCGGCGAGTTCGGCGCGGTGATCACTTTCGTTTCGAACATCCCCGGCGAAACCCGCACGCTGCCGCTGGCGCTGTACACGGCGCTGCAGTCGCCGGACGGCGATGCCACTGCGGCGCGCCTGGCGACGCTGTCGCTGTCCCTGGGCCTCACCGGCCTGCTGGCCGCCGAACTGCTGGCGCGCGGGCTGCGCCGCTGGCTGGGCAAGTGATGCTGAGCGCGAAAGTCACCGCCCGGCGCGGCGCCTTCACGCTGGATGCCGAGTTCGCGACCCCGACGCCGGGCGTGACCGCGCTGTTCGGCCGCTCCGGCTGCGGCAAGACCACGCTGGTGAACGTGCTGGCCGGCCTGCAGCCGGCGCGCGGCCGCATCGCGCTCGACGACGCCGTGTGGCTGGACAGCGGACGCGGCATCGACGTGCCCGCCGAAAAACGCCGCATCGGTTACGTGTTCCAGGACGCGCGCCTGTTCCCGCATTACACGGTGCGCGGCAACCTGCTGTATGCGGTGCCGCGCGGCGGCGTGCCGAAGGGTTTCGACGATGTGGTCGACCTGCTGGGCGTGGCGCCGCTGCTGGACCGCCGGCCCGGTTCGTTGTCGGGCGGTGAACGCCAGCGCGTGGCGCTGGGCCGCGCGTTGCTGTCCCGGCCACGCCTGCTGCTGCTGGATGAACCGCTGGCCTCGCTGGATGTGTCCCGCCGCGAAGAAGTGCTGCCCTACCTGGAACGCCTGCGCGATGCGTTCGCGATCCCGATGGTGTTCGTCAGCCACCAGTTCGACGAGGTGCTGCGCCTGGCGACGCACCTTGCGGTGCTGGACCAGGGTCGCGTGGTGGCCAGCGGCAGCATCGGCGCGGTGAGCCTGGCGCCGGCGTTGCGCGACATCGTCGGCATCGACGCGGTGGGCGCGGTGGTCGATGGCCGCGTCGAGGAAGTGCATCCCGAGCAGGGACTTTCCACCGTGCGCATCGGCACCGACGCCCGCCTGTTCGTGACGTCGACGCGGCTGTCACCCGGCCAGCGCGTGCGCCTGCAGCTGCTGGCGCGCGACCTGATCCTCGCGGTCGAGGAACCGCGCGGCCTGTCGGTGCGCAACCAGCTGCGCGGCGAGGTGGTGTCGGTGACGCTGGAACCGGGCGCGAGCCTGGTGGAAGTGGATATCGGCGGCGCCACGCTGCTGGCGCGCATCAGCGCCGCGGCCATGCGCGAACTGCGCGTGCAGCCGGGCCTGAAACTGTGGGCGCTGGTGAAGGCGGTGTCGTTCAGCGCGCATCCCACCGGGGTCAAGCCCGCCTAGGCCTCACCCGCGCGCAGCCCCTGCGCGCTGCGCGTCTGCACCAGCAGCTTGTCGATGACGAGCCCGTCCATGTCGACCACCTCGATCGACAGGTCGCGCCACGCGAGCTTTTCTCCCGGCACCGGCAGGCGTCCCAGGTGCCACAGCACGAAGCCGGCCATGGTGTTGTAGTTGTCGCCGCGTGCCAGGTCCTTGCGGCCCAGCGCGCGCTCGGCCTCGTGGATGGGCAGGTGGCCATCGATCAGCCAGCTGCCGTCCGAACGCTGCTGCACCGAAGCCGAATCGCGACTGCCCATCTCGGGCATCTCACCGGCAATGGCCTTCAGGATGTCCGCCGGCGTCACCAGTCCTTCGATGCCGCCGTATTCATTGGTCACCACGCCCAGGTGCACGCTGGAACGGCGGAAGGTTTCGAGCAGGCGGAAGATGGAGATGCCTTCGGGCACGTGCAGCGGCGGCACGGTGTCTACTTCCACATCGATGTGCCCGCGGCGCATGGCCTCGCCGAGATTGGCCAGCGAGATCACGCCGATGAGCTGCTCCAGTTCACCGCGGCAGAGCAGGAAGCGCGCATGGCCGCTGCGACGGGCTTCATCCCACAGCGTCGGCACCGGCTCGTTGATGTCCAGCCACAGGATGTCGCCACGCGGCACCATGATGGCGGTGATGTTGCGGTCGGCCAGCCGCAGCACCGAGTCGATCATCTCGGCCTCGTGCCGGTGCAGCGCGCCGGTCTGCATGCCTTCGGTTGCGAGCGCGCGCACGTCATCGTCGGTGATGCCGCCCTGGCGCTTGGCCACGGCCGGCAGCAGCCGCAACAGCGCATCGGTGGACCGCTGCAGCAGCCACACCACCGGCGCACCGATACGCGCCAGCATCTGCATCGGCAGCGCCACCAGCACCGCCCAGCGATCGGCATAGGCCATCGCCAGCCGCTTGGGCACCAGCTCGCCAAAGACGATGGAGAAGTAGGTCATCACCACCACGATCAGCGTGTTGGCCAGTTCCTGCGCATAGGTCTCGACGCGCGGCGCTATGCCGACCAGCCATTCAGCCAGCTGGGCGGAATAGGCGGCGCCGCTGTACAGGCCGGTGAGGATGCCCACCAGGGTGATGCCCACCTGCACCGAGGAAAGCAGGCGCGTGGGATCGTCGAGCAGCTGCAGCGCTGCACGGGCACCGCGGCTGCCCTCTTCGGCCAGGGCCTTCAGGCGTGAACGACGGGCAGAGACCAGGGCCAGCTCGGCCGAGGCGAACAACCCGTTCAGGATGATCAGGCCGAGGATTACCGCGGCTTGCTGCATCGACTATGCGGACTTTCCATGCGAACTGGCATCATATCGCGCTTTCATGGACTTTCCTGCGGCCCTGCAACAATGAAGCGCGTGCATACTTTTCGCGGCGTGGTGATGGACAAACCGGTCAAGGCGCCGCCGAAGCCGGTACCGGCCGGACCGGCCCGCATCCGCGTCGGCCGCGAGACCTCCGGCCGTGGCGGCAAGGGCGTGACAGTGATCACCGGCCTGCCGCTGCGGGGCGAGCAGCTGGAGGAACTGGCCGGACGGCTGAAGCGCTCCTGCGGTGCGGGAGGCGGCGTGCAGGGCGACCGCATCGAGATCCAGGGGGAGCACCGCGACCGGCTCGTGGCCGAACTGGCGAAGCTGGGCTACGATGCCAAGCGGGCCGGCGGCTGATCCGCCCCCGGGAGGTCAAGATGAAAGCACGCGCCTTGCTGCCCCTTCTGGCATCCGTCGCGCTGGTGGCGCCGCTGGCCGGCTGCGTCTCGCAGCCGGTGCGCATGGCCCACAACGAGGCCTCGCCGGCGAAGGTCTGCGACCAGGTCACCGGTTCGCGCATCCACCACAGACAGAACGGTGAATGCCAGTCAGCCGGCTATCCGTTCATGAGCTTCACCGCGGAACAACTGCAGGCCACCGGCCAGTTCGGCATCGGCGACGCCCTGCGCCAGGTGAGCCCCGCCTTCCGCTGAGGGCCGGCCCGTCAGTGGTTGTGGTGGTGCGAGTGATCCTCGGCCGCCTCGACCAGCGGGCGCACCTCGACCATCACGGTGAATTCCGGCTGGCCGCCGTCGAACTTCATCGTCAGCGGAAACTTCTCGCCCGCGACGAGCGGCTTCTTCAGCTTGTTGAACATGACGTGCACGCCGCCCTGGTCCATGCGCAGGGTTTCACCGCCCGCCAGTTCCAGTCCGGACAGCGGCCACATGCGGGCCACGCCTTCGTTGGTGATGCTGGTGCGGTGGAGGGTGACCTCATCGCTGACCGGCGAGACGATCTTCAGCAGCTTGCTTTCGTCGGCGCCGGTGTTGGTCAGCGTCAGGTAGGCGGCGCCCACCTTCGCACCCGGCACGGTCGCCCGGGCCCAGGCCTCTTCCACCTTCACCTGCGCGGCCGCCACGGAGGCCACGCCCGATGCCAGCACGGCCGCCAGCAACGCCAGGCCGCGGTTGCGCTTTGCATTGTTCATGCCGGCATTCTACCTCTAAGCTTCGCGCCCCATGATCAAGTTCGACGCCGTCACCCTGCGCCGCGGCCCGCGCGTGCTCTTCGCTGACGCGAATTTCAGCATCTTCCGCGGCGAGAAGGTCGGCATCACCGGCGAGAACGGCAGTGGCAAGTCCAGCCTGCTGGCGATGGTGCGCGGCGAATTGCAACCGGACGCCGGCCAGATCGAAATGCCCGGCAACCTGGCCGTGGCGCATGTGGCGCAGGAACTGGGCGCCATCGAACGGCCGGCGATCGAATTCGTGCTCGACGGCGATGAAGAACTGCGCGCGGTCGAAGCCGAGATTGCGCAAGCCGAAGCCAGCGCGGATGCGGATGGGACGAAGCTGGCGAACCTGTACGCGCGCTACGCCGCGATCGGCGGCTATGACGCGCGCGCCCGCGCCGCGCAACTGATGCACGGCCTGGGATTCAGCCCCGGCGATGAAGACCGGCTGGTGCGTGAATTCTCCGGCGGCTGGCGCGTGCGCCTGAACGTGGCGCGCGCGCTGATGTGCCGCTCCGACCTGCTGCTGCTCGACGAGCCCACCAACCACCTCGACCTCGATGCCATCGTTTGGCTGGAAGGCTGGCTGCGCGAATACAACGGCACGCTGCTGCTGATCGCGCATGACCGCGAGTTCCTCGACCGCGTGGTCAACCGCATCGTCAACATCGAGCAGCAGCGCGCCACCGTCTACACCGGCAACTACACCGACTTCGAGGTGGCGCGCGCCGCCTCTCTGGCGCAGCAGGGCGCCATGTACGAGAAGCAGCAGCGCGAGATTGCGCACATGGAAGATTTCGTGCGCCGCTTCCGCGCCAAGGCCAGCAAGGCCCGCCAGGCGCAGAGCCGCATCAAGGCGCTGGAGCGCATGCAGCGCATCGCGCCGGCGCATGTGGATTCCCCGTTCGAGTTCAGCTTCGCAGAACCTGCGCGCCTGCCGCGGCCGCTGCTGGCGATCAAGGACCAGAAGGCCGGTTATGGCGATCGTGTGCTGCTGTCCGGCGTCAGCCTCACGGTGTATCCGGGTGATCGCATCTCGCTGCTGGGACGCAATGGCGCCGGCAAGTCGACGCTGATCAAGCTGCTGGCCGGAGAGATTCCGTCACTGGGCGGCACGCGCGACGATGCGCGCGACCTGCTGCCGGGTTACTTCGCGCAGCACCAGCTGGAGCAGCTGGACGAGGACGCCTCGCCGCTGCTGCACCTGCAGCGGCTCGCGCAGCAATCGGGACAGCGTCCTTCCGAACAGGAGCAGCGCAACTTCCTCGCCACCTTCGGCTTCACCGGTGATCGGGTGTTCGAACGGGTGGGTCCGTTTTCCGGTGGCGAGAAGGCACGGCTGGCGCTGTCGCTGGTGGCCTGGCGGCGCCCCAACCTGCTGCTGCTGGACGAGCCGACCAACCATCTCGACCTCGAGATGCGCCAGGCGCTGGCGATGGCACTGCAGGACTACGCGGGCGCGGTGATCATGGTGTCGCACGACCGGCACCTGCTCGCGACGGTGACCGACCGTTTCCTGCTGGTGGCCGATGGCCGCGTCGAGGAATTCGACGGCGACCTCGACGACTATGCGCGCTGGCTGACACGCGGCACTGCCGCTTCAGCGCCGGCGGCGGCAAGCAGCGCCGCACCGAAACAGGCGAAGGCCGCGGCCAGCGCACCGCCGCCGCGCAGCCGCGAAAGTGCCGAGCAGCGTCGCCGTGACAGCGCCGAACAGCGCAAGGCACTGGCACCGCTGCGCTCTCGCCTCGCGCGCGTCGAGAAACGCATGCAGGAACTGGCCACCGAGGCCGGGGCGCTGGACACCCAGCTCGCCGATCCGGCTCTGTATGAGCCGGCCGCACGCGACAGGCAGCGCGAGCTGACCATGCAGCGCGCGCGCATCGCGCAGGAAACCGAGCAGGTGGAAGCGGAGTGGCTTGAGCTCAGCGAGGAGCTGGAGCGCGCCTCGGCCGGCTGATGCCTCTTCGCCTCAGGGGCTGTCGTCGGGAATCAGGTGCCCGGCGCGATCGCGCTTGGTGGCGAGATATCGCTGGTTGTGCTCGTTCGGCGGCGCCAGCAGCGGTTCCATCTCTTCGACGTCAATGCCGCGGCCGCGCAGCTCGCGCACCTTGTGCGGACTGTTGGTCAGCAGGCGGATGCGCGTATAGCCCAGCTGCCGCAGCATCTCGGCCGCGATCGCATAACTGCGCTCATCGGAGCTGAAGCCCAGGTGGCGATCGGCATCGACGGTGTCCAGGCCGTCATCCTGCAGCTGGTAGGCGCGCAGCTTGTTGGCCAGGCCGATGCCGCGCCCTTCCTGCGCCAGGTACAGCAGCACGCCACCCCCCTCGCCATGCAGGCGCTGCACGGCGGTCTGCAGCTGCTCGCCGCAGTCACAGCGCAGGCTGCCCAGCAGGTCGCCGGTGAAGCAGGAGGAATGCGCGCGCACCGGCACCACCGCCGAGGCATCCGGCGTGCCGACGACAATCGCCACATGTTCGCTGGCATCGCGCCGGTCACGGAACAGCACCAGCCGGCTCATCACGCCCTGGCGCAGCGGCACATCGGCCTCGCTGACGCGCACCAGGTCATCGCCGGTGGGCATGGCATGGCGCTGCACCTGGTCTACGCGCACGGCCAGCACCGAGGCCGGCGGCGCATCGGTGCTGATGCCGGTCACCAGCAGGGCCGGCAGCAGTTGCGCGTGCTTGGCCAGCCGCACGGCGGCGCTCGCCTGCTCATCCGCACAGTCGGCGTGCGGCACCGACTCACCCAGCGCGTGACGCCAGCCATCGGCTTCCCAGTGGTTGCCGAGTTCGTGCAGCTTTGCGGCGGTGAGGCCGGCGGGCAGCGCCAGCAGCAGCACTTCGTCGGATTCGCAGGGCACGCGCAGCGCCGCGGCGCGCGCGCCGGTGACGGCCAGGGCGGCGCCGGGTTGCGCCAGCGCATGGTTGACCAGGCGGGCATCGGCGGTTTCCAGCGGCACCACCAGGCGCCAGGCGCGGCCGGTGGCGTCCTGCATGGCAATGGAGCGGCCGCGGCGCAACTCGGAGAGCGCGCGATCGACGGCCACCAGCGCGGCATCGCCCTGCGGCGGCTCGGCGGCCCGGGGAACGGCCTGGATTCGGGAACGGGTCATGGTGTGCGAAGGGTACCGCAACCGCCTCAGCGGCCGATCGTGCGATGCAGGAATTCCACGGCGCGATCGGCCGCCGGGCCGCTGAAGAAGGGCCGCGCCACATGGCCGACGCCATTGATGATCATCAGGTCGGCCACCAGGCCCGCCCGGCGGTAGGCCGCATCCAGTTCCAGCGCCTGGTTGACCGGGATGGTCTCGTCCTGGTCGCCGTGCAGGATCAGCACGGGCGGATCGAGGGCATCCACATGCTCCACCGGGCTTGCCAGGCGCGTCAGCTCGGGGACTTCCTCGGGCAGCGCGCCCAGCAGGTACGTCAGCGCCGGCACCCGCACTTTCAGTCCTTCGGGTGTGGACTGGCGGATGATGGTGGCAAGGTTCGAGGCGCCCACCCAGCTGATGATGGCCTGCACACTGGAGGATTCACTGGTGTGCTCGCCGAGGTTGCCTTCGAGCTCCGCGACGCCGTTGGTGACGCCGACCAGCGCGGCGAGGTGACCACCGGAGGAGGAACCCGTCACGGCAATGCGATCGGCGCGATACCCGTAGCGCTGCGCATTGGCGCGCAGGAATCGGATGCCGGCCTTGATGTCATGCACATTGGCCGGGAAGCGCGCCTGCTCGCTGGAACGGAAGTTCAGGCTCGCGACGGCGAAACCCTGCTGCACCAGGAATGGCGGCACCTCGGCCTTGTCGCCCATGCGCCAGGCGCCGCCGTGCAGATAGATGACCAGCGGCGGTGGACGCGTGGTATCGGCCGGCATGTGCAGGTCCAGCAGCAGCGTGTGGTCGCCGACCCGGGCGTAGGGAATATCGGCGAAGGCCGGAGCCCCCTGCCCCTGCGCGGCGACGCCGGCAACGGGAACAGTCGCGCCAGCCAGGGCGCCCAGGGCCAGCAACACGGCGAAACGGAAACCGCGCCTTGAGGATTTGCGCCACATCCGGGCATTTTCGCCCCCGGCGTGAGGCCCGGCAACCAACGGGGTCAGCCGGGGCGACGGCGCGGCGGCGGCGAGCCGAGGAAACTCCAGCGACGGCCCTCGCCCAGCAGGCGCGTGACCTCTGCTGGCGGCAGCGGACGCGCCAGCCCGAAGCCCTGCGCCTCGTCGCAGCCATGGCGGCGCAGGAAGGCCAGCTGCTGCGAATTCTCCACGCCCTCGGCCACCACACGCAGGTCGAGCGTGCGCGCCAGGCCGATGATGGCCGCCACGATGCGCGCGTTGTTGGCGTCGTCGAGCATGTCGCGGATGAACTCGCGGTCGATCTTCAGCGAATCGAGCGGGAAACGCTTCAGGTAGTGCAGGCTGGAGTAGCCGGTGCCGAAGTCATCCAGCACCAGCCTGACGCCCTGCGCCTTGATGCGCCGGAGCGTGGCGATCGCGCCCTCGGCATCGTGCATCAGCATCGATTCGTTCAGCTCGAACTCGAACAGGTGCGGGTCGAGGCCCGCGGCCTCGATCGGGCGCAACAGCGCCACGTCCAGCTGGTCCTGGCGGAACTGCCGCGCGGAGATGTTCACCGAGACCGGCGGGGGTTCGAGCCCGGCCGACTGCCACTCGGTGAGCTGTTCGCAGACCATCGACACCACCCGCTCGCCCACCGGGATGATCAGGCCGGTGTCCTCGAGCACGGAGATGAACTCGAGTGGCGCGACCAGATGACCATCCGGATGCTGCCAGCGCAGCAGCGCTTCCAGGCCCGAGATGCGGCCGGTGCGCAGGTCGACCTTGGGCTGGTATTCGAGGATGTATTCGTTGCGGTCCAGCGCCTCGCGCAGCTGGTTTTCCAGCTGCAGGCGCGCCAGCGCGCGCTGCTGCAACTCGGGCAGGTAGAACTGGTAGCCATTGCGGCCGGACTGCTTGGCCCGGTACATGGCCAGGTCCGCGTTCTTCAGCAGCGTCTCGGGATCGGAGCCATCGGCCGGGAACAGGCTGATGCCGACACTGCCCGACACATACACCGTATGGCCCTGGATGTTGAACGGTGTGGCCAGCGCATCGTTGATCTTCTGGCCGACGATGGCCGCATGGTCCGGCTGCGCCAGCGGCGACAGCACCAGCGCGAACTCATCGCCCGACAAACGGCCGATGGTGTCGCCGGAACGCACGGTGGACTTCAGCCGCTGCGCGATCTGCACCAGCAGCTCGTCGCCCACGCCATGGCCCAGCGTGTCGTTGACGGCCTTGAAGCGGTCGATGTCGACGAACAGCACCGCCACCGGCGTGTGCTCGCGGACAGCGGCATCGATGGCATGCGCCAGGCGGTCGAGGTAGAGCGTGCGGTTCGGCAGGCCGGTGAGCGCATCGAACTGCGCCATGTAGGCCAGGCGATCCTCGGCCGACTTGCGGTCCATGTAGGCGGACACGGTGGTGGCGAGGTTCTGCAGGAACACGGCGGTGCTGACATCGGCGCCGTCGGTGGGACCGGTCCAGACACTGAGCGTGCCGTAGATGCCATCGGCGCCGGCGATCTGCACCTCGACGCAGGGCTGCGGCGAACCACCATCGGCAGTGGCGGCGTCGGCGCCGAAGCCGGCGGCGTGCGTGGGTTCGGCATCATGCCTGGCGCGCAGCAGCAGCCGGCAGCGCTGCGCATGCAGGCCCTCGCGCACGGCCTGCATCAGGCGGCGCGTCAGCGTGTCGTAGGCGGGATGACCGAGCACGAACTGGCCGAAGCGCGCCAGCACGGCGTACTGCTCACCGGTGAGCAGCTGGATCTGGTTGGTGAACGAGGATTCGTCCTGCTCGCCGGCCGCCGCATTCACCGGAACCTGCGAAGTGACCGGGCCGCTGGCGCGCGCGCCGTCCACCTCCTCACGACCGTCCAGTGCGGACATCGCCAGGTCCAGTTCGGGCGCGGGTCCGCGCGCACCCCGGGACATGCTTCCCGAGGTGATCACGGCGAGCGTACGGAGGTGTTTGCCTTTCATTCGCTTGCCAGGTGGCTCATGAGTGGAGTTTGCCATCTGACCAGCGCCTCACCGTCGCGGTGACCGGCAATGCGGGCGCGGACTTGACCTAATATTCCAGAACTGTGACGCACGTCGCGCTGTGGTGGGCGTGCAGTAACTGTTGTCCTCCGCCACTTTTCGTCTCCTGGAAAAAGACTGAGCCCGGAGGCGTGTGGGCGGCCAGACCGGGCTCAGCGATACGGCGGATTTTCAAGTTGGCGACTAGCATCCACCGCGGGGACAGATTGCGTGAGCGCATCCGCGCGAGCCACGCGCCGCGCGCGCATCGGCATGCGGGACTGGTCCTACGGCATTCCTACAAGGGAATCTGATCATGTGTTATTCGGCCCAGATCGAGGCTTCTTTTGCCGCCTACCGGCGCATGACGGGCGCCGAAATGGACCTCGAGCAGTTCGAGGAGATTTTCGGCCAGCGCGTCGATGACGGCGGCGCGCTGAAGGTTGCGCGTGCGGTGGATCGCTGGTTCGAACGGCCGGCGGACGCGCGCGAATTGCGGCTGCGCAACCTGATCCTGCAATACCGCGCAGCACGCGTGGCGGAACTTGACGCGCAGATCGCAAAGCAGCGCGTCCGCCTTGAAAAGGCCGAAGCAAAGATGGCGGTGCGCCCGACCAAGGCCGCGGCCGAGGACCTGCGCATCGCACCGCGCAAGATTGCCGATTGCGAGCGCTGGCGCCGGCTCGTGACCAGCTGGGAACCCGCTCCCGAGGACGATCGCATCTTTCCCTTCATGTACGCGCCGATCCTGATGGTGGTGAATGGCCGCCCCGTCGTTCGCCTGGCGCGCTACCACTGCCGCCAGGCCGGCCAGCCGCCCGGCATCGACCGCGAGCGCGACGGCCTCTACAACGCACGCCGCGACAACCTGCAGCGCTACTGGCGCAGGCTTTATGGCCATACGCATGCAGTGATGCTGGTGAAGTCGTTCTACGAGAACGTCGAACGCGACGGTCGCAATGCGGTAGTGCACTTCAGGCCCGACACCGGCGAGCTGATGCCGGTGGCCTGCGTCTATTCCGAGTGGGTCGATCCGGCCGGCGGAAGGCGCCTACTTTCCTTTGCGGCGATCACCGACGAACCGCCACCGGAAGTCGCCGAGACTGGCCACGACCGCTGCCCGATTAACCTGAAGCCGGACAACATCCGCGCCTGGCTCACGCCGCAGGGACGCAGCACGGCGGAACTGGAAGCGTTGCTCGAGGATCGCCAGAAACCCTTCTATGCGCATGAGGTGCTGGCGGCCTGAGTGACCGGACCTTCCGGCGCGGACATTCATCGGATGCGCGGAGGACGGGACATGACATCGCAAGCAGACCGCAATTTCGGCACGGCGGCCGACACGTCGCCGAAGGACGCGGGGCTCCAGCAACAGAGCCGCGACATCACCAAACGGCTGGTCGAGATCTTCGGGGATGCGGACCAGACAAACATCCGCATGCAGGAGAGCAAGTTCCACCCGGAGGTGGGGAAGTTCTCGAATGTGAAGGATGAGGAGACACGGGAGAAGCTGAGGGAGGCGGGTCTCCTGCTGGAATAGGGCTTTTCACACGCTGGTCAGCGCTTGCCATAACGCGACCAGGAAACGTTGTCGCGCCCGGTGGTTGCGGAACCCGGCGCCAACGCGGCGCATTCTGTGACCTGGTCACTCGACTCGCGCGCCGATTCGCACCGAACCTCTTGCCATGGATGGCAGGAGGCCACGATGCGACGATCTGCAAGAAACCTTCTCTGTTTGACGCTGTTGCTGCCGATCGCAGTACTCGCCGGAGCAACTCCCCGGACCCCGATTCCGGCACCAGACACACCTCAATCCTGCAGCACCGTCGAGGTTGGTACCGGCACAACCGCGCAGAAGTGCTGCAAGGTGTGCACGAAAGGAAAAGCCTGCGGTGACAGCTGCATCGCACGTGACAAGGTCTGCCACAAAGGGGCGGGCTGCGCCTGCAACGGCCAGGCGGGAAGTGTCGCGGCCCCGCTGGAGCCGCCTTCAGTCACCCAGCCTGGTCATTGCCCCCCGGAGACACGCTGCTGTGTCGACACCGCTCGCTGTCGCGCCGCCATCTGCTCGAACCGGTCCCGGAGCAGATCGAGCTGCTTCGGCTCCATGAAGGCCCCGGCTGCCTTGAGGACGCGCTGGTCGCT
>CAYNEX010000027.1:0-24899 GCA_964396335.1 uncultured Steroidobacteraceae bacterium
GATGGCGCCGGCAACGCGGTTACCACCGAAGGCGGGGCTGGTGATGATGCGCGAGCGCATGGCGTGGATCAGGTCCATCATCTGCGTCTCGCCCGAATAGCTGCCCTCGTCAATGCCGTACAGCTTCAGGGCCTTGGGGGTGCTGCCGCCGCTCTGGTCCAGCGCCGCGATGAAACCCGGCTGGTTGCGGATCTTCGCGACCTGCTGCTCGAAATTGCTCATGATTGTCCTTGGATGCGGTCTGTCATGCGGGAAGCGCATGTTAGGGGCCCCATTGGCGGGAGGCAAACCAGCGGCTCCCGGTGACAACCGGCCCATATAGGACTAAAATCGTCCTGTATCCCCCTCCCCCGGAAACCCCCGTGTTGCGCATCGGCAAACTGACGGATTACGCCACCGTGCTGCTGGCCACGCTGGCCCGTGGCGACGCCGGCCGCCGTGCCGCCGCCGACCTGGCCCGTGAATGCCACCTGGCGCTGCCCACCGTCAGCAAGCTGCTCAAGCAGCTGCAGCGGGCGGGACTGGTGGATTCCACCCGGGGCCTGAAGGGCGGCTACCGCCTGGCGCGGCCGGCCCGCGAGATCAGCGCCGCGGCCATCCTCGACGCGCTCGAGGGCCCGCTGGCGCTGACCGAATGCGCCACCGGCGCCAGCAGCCGCTGCGACCTGCAGGCCAGCTGCAGCGTCGGCGGCAGCTGGCAGCGCATCAACCAGGCCATCCGGCAATCGCTCGAGGAAATCTCGCTGGCCGAGCTGGCCGGCCTCGAGAGCAATCCCCGCCACTTCGCCATGTTCGACGTGCGGCTGCGCAACGGCGTGGTCGCCAGCACGAACCGACAGGACATCCGATGAGCACCGACCCGCAACTTTCCGCCGTCCTTGCCCGCGGCTACCAGCATGGCTTCGTCACCGACATCGAGTCGGACACGCTGCCGCCGGGCCTCGATGAGGAAACCATCCGCTTCATCTCGGCGAAGAAGAACGAGCCGCAGTTCCTGCTCGACTGGCGCCTGCGCGCGCTGGAGCGCTGGCTGACGATGAAGGAGCCGCACTGGCCCAAGGTGCACTACCCGCCCATCGACTACCAGGCCATCTCCTACTACTCCGCGCCCAGGCTCAACGCCAATGCGCCGAAGAGCCTGGACGAGGTGGACCCGAAGCTGCTGGCCACCTACGAGAAGCTGGGCGTGCCGCTGCACGAGCGCGCGCGCCTCGCCGGCATCGCGGTGGATGCGGTGTTCGACAGCGTCTCGGTGGCCACCACGTTCAAGGAACGCCTGGCCGCCGCCGGCGTGATCTTCTGCCCGATCTCCGAGGCGGTGCAGAAACACCCGGAACTGATCGAGCAGTACCTGGGCACGGTGGTGCCCTACGGCGACAACTTCTACGCGGCGCTGAACTCGGCCGTGTTCACCGACGGATCGTTCGTGTATGTGCCGCCCGGCGTGCGCTGCCCGATGGAACTGTCGACCTACTTCCGCATCAACGCCGCCAACACCGGCCAGTTCGAGCGCACGCTGATCATCGCCGACAAGGGCAGCCACGTGAGCTATCTTGAGGGCTGCACCGCGCCGATGCGCGACGAGAACCAGCTGCATGCCGCGGTGGTCGAGCTGGTCGCGCTCGATGATGCCGAGATCAAGTACTCCACCGTGCAGAACTGGTACCCGGGTGACGAGAACGGCAGGGGCGGCATCTACAACTTCGTCACCAAGCGTGGCGAATGCCGCGGCCGCAACTCCAAGATCTCCTGGACGCAGGTGGAGACCGGCTCGTCGATCACCTGGAAATACCCCAGCTGCGTGCTGCGCGGCGAGAACTCGGTGGGCGAGTTCTATTCGGTGGCGGTGACCAACAACCGCCAGCAGGCCGACACCGGCACGAAGATGGTGCACATCGGCGCCAACACGCGCAGCACCATCATCTCCAAGGGCATTTCCGCCGGCCACGCGCAGAACACCTATCGCGGCCTGGTCTCGGTGATGCCCGGGGCCACCGGCGCCCGCAATTTCACGCAATGCGATTCGCTGCTGATCGGCGGCAACTGCGGCGCGCACACCATTCCGTACATCGAAGTGAAGAACCCGCAGGCCGTGGTGGAACACGAAGCCAGTACCTCGAAGATCAGCGAGGACCAGCTGTTCTACTGCCTGCAACGCGGCCTCTCCGAGGAGGACGCGGTCAACATGATCGTCAGTGGATTCTGCCGCAGCGTGCTGCGCGAACTCCCGATGGAGTTCGCCGTCGAGGCGCAGAACCTGCTCGCCGTCAGCCTTGAAGGAGCCGTTGGATGACCCAAGCCCTGATTTCGATCCGTGACCTGCACGTGCGCATCGGCGAGCGCCAGGTGCTGCGCGGCATCAACCTCGACCTGCCCGCCGGACAGGTGCACGCCATCATGGGGCCGAATGGCTCCGGCAAGAGCTCGCTGTCGCATGTGCTGGCCGGCAAGCCCGGCTACACCGTCGAATCCGGCAGCGTCACCTACCAGGACCGCGACCTGCTGGCGATGGCGCCGGAGGAACGCGCCCGCGCCGGCCTCTTCCTGGGCTTCCAGTACCCGGTGGAAATCCCCGGCGTGAACAATGCCTACCTGCTGCGCGCGGCGCTGAATGCGGCGCGGCGCGAGCGCGGCGAGCCGGAGATCGACGCCTTCGACTTCCTGAACCTGGTGAAGGAACGCATGGCGCTGATGAAGATGGATGAATCCTTCCTGTCGCGCGGCGTCAACGAGGGTTTCTCCGGCGGCGAGAAGAAGCGCAACGAGATCCTGCAGATGCTGGTGCTGCAGCCGCGCGTGGCGGTGCTCGACGAGACCGACTCCGGCCTCGACATCGACGCGCTGAAGGTGGTGGCCGCCGGCATCAACACGCTGCGCGCGCCCGACCGCGCCATCCTGCTGGTGACGCATTACCAGCGCCTGCTCGATCATGTCGCGCCCGATGCCGTGCATGTGCTGGCCGGCGGCCGCATCGTCAAGAGCGGCGGACCGGAGCTGGCGCGCGAGCTGGAACAGCGCGGCTACGACTGGCTGCTCGAAGAGGCTGCATGAGCGCCGTACCCCGTCCGCCCGCCCCGCCGGGCAGCATGAGCAATGCCGCCTATGAGCAGCGGCTGCGCGATGCCGTGATGGATGCGGCCGCGCTGCTGAACGCGAAGCTGCTGCCGGTGAGCGTGCGCAGCGCCGCGCTGAACCGCGCCCTGGCCGCCGGCCTGCCGCAGCTGCGCGATGACCTGTGGCGTTATGCCGACCTGCGTTACCTGGGTTCGGCGGCGCTGGCGCCGGTGGCGCCGGAGCCGGCCGATGCCCTGCTGGCCGCGGTGCAGCCGCTGCTGCCGCCGCGCGTCGAGGGTTTCACGCGGCTGGTTTATGCCAATGGCCGCCTGCAGGCGTCACTGTCGGATGAATGCGCCGCGCTGAACGTGTCGGCCGCGCCGCTGGTGCCCGAGCGCACCCGCCACGAACGTTTCGGCTGGCTCAACGATGCCTTCGCCACCGACATCGCCCGTCTCACCGTCGAGGCCCCGCTGCGCCTCGAGGTGGTGTTCGTGGCGGTGCCCGGTGAAACCCGCCAGGCCGTCTATCCGCGCCTGGAACTGCAACTGGCCGCCAACACCGGCCTGGTGCTGCTGGAGCGCCATGTGGGCTCCACCAGCGCCGACGGCAGCATCAATGCCGCCGTGCAGGTGTATGCCGGCCCGGGCAGCCAGGTGCACCACCTGCGCTGGCAGACGCTGGCTGATGACGCGCAGTTCCTCGACACCGTGCAGCTGGCGCTGGACCGCGATGCGCGCTATGAGCTGACGCTGCTGCAGCTGGGCGCGCGCACCGCCCGCACCTCGCTGCGCGCCGCCCTGTATGGCGCCGGCGCCGAGTTCAGCCTGCGCGGCGTGGCGGTGACCCGTGGCCGGCGCACGCTCGATCATTCGCTGCTGGTGGACCATGTCGCCGCCAACACCCGCAGCACGCAGACCTTCCGCGCCATCGCGCGCGACGCGGCCCACATCGCCTGCCGCAGCCGCGTCGAGATCGCGAAAACCGCGACCAACTCGGGTTCCGGGCAGTCGCTGAAGGGCCTGCTGGCGAGCCCCGGCTCGGAGATCGACCTGCGGCCGCAGCTGGAGATCCACACCGACGAGGTGCGCGCCAGCCATGGCGCCACCACCGGCGCGCTCGACCCGAA
This sequence comes from uncultured Steroidobacteraceae bacterium, assembly GCA_964396335.1. Classification (GTDB taxonomy): domain Bacteria; phylum Pseudomonadota; class Gammaproteobacteria; order Steroidobacterales; family Steroidobacteraceae; genus ZC4RG30. The sequence goes on from CAYNEX010000027.1 coordinate 4,184, forward strand.
CATGCAGTTCTACCTGCTGTCGCGCGGGCTCGACACCGCCACCGCGCAGGCATTGCTGGAATGGGCCTTCCTCGAGGACGCGCTGGCCGGCATCGAACCGCCCACCCTGCGCTGCGCCGCCGAGCATGCCGCCGCCGCGGCGCTGGGCAGTGAGGTGGCGCAGCAACTGCTGGATGGCCGCGCATGAGCGTGACCCGCCTGCATGGCTCGCATGGTTACGATGTGGCGGCGCTGCGTGCGCGCTTCCCCATCCTCGACCAGCAGGTCAACGGCAAGCCGCTGGCCTACCTCGACAACGGCGCCTCGATGCAGATGCCCGAGTCGGTCATCAACACCGTGGCGCATTACCAGCGGCAGCTGCATGCCAACGTGCATCGCGGCGTGCATACGCTCAGCCAGCTGGCCACCGATGCCTTCGAGGGCGCGCGCGAGCGCGTGCGCCGCTTCCTGAACGCGGCCTCGACGCACGAGGTCATCTTCACCCGCGGCACCACCGAGTCGATCAACCTGGTGGCGCAGAGCTGGGGTCGCGCCAACCTTGCGGCCGATGACGAGATCATCGTCACCGCGCTCGAACACCACGCCAACCTCGTCCCCTGGCAGATGGTGGCGCGCGAGACCGGTGCCCGCCTGCGCGTGGCGCCGATCGACAGCCATGGCCAGCTGCGCTTCGAGGCCTTCCAGGCACTGCTGAACGATCGCACGCGGCTGGTGGCCGTGGCGCATGTCTCCAATGCGCTCGGCACCGTGCTGCCGGTGAAGCGGGTCATCGACGCCGCCCATGCGGCCGGCGCGCTGGCGCTGGTGGATGGCGCCCAGGCCGTGGCCCACCTGCCGGTGGACGTGCGCGCGCTGGATGCCGACTTCTACGCCTTCTCCGGCCACAAGCTGTACGGCCCCACCGGCATCGGCGTGCTGTACGGCCGCGAAGCGCTGCTCGATTCCATGCCGCCGTGGATGGGCGGCGGCGACATGATCCGCACGGTTTCCTACGAAACCAGCACCTGGAACGAACTGCCGTACAAGTTCGAGGCCGGCACGCCCAACATCAGCGGCGCGGTGGGACTTGCCGCGGCAATGGATTTCCTGGAGGAACTGGGCCTCGCCGAGGCGGCCGCGCATGAGCACCAGCTGCTCACCGCCGCCACCGCCGCGCTGATGCGCATTCCCGGCGTGCACATCCATGGCACCGCCGAAGAAAAAGGCCCGGTGCTGTCCTTCACCGTGCAGGGCATCCATCCGCATGACCTGGGCACCATCCTCGACCACGAAGGGGTGGCCATCCGCGCCGGCCATCACTGCGCCATGCCGCTGATGGACCTGCTGGGCCTGCCGGCCACGGCGCGTGCCTCCTTCGCCTGCTACAACACGCTGGCCGAAGTGGAGCAGCTGGAACACGCCGTGCGCCGCGCCGTCGAGGTATTCAACTGATGCAGCTCACCGACCTGTACCGCGAGGTCATCCTCGACCACAACAAGCACCCGCGCAATTTCGGGCGCCTTGATCCGCATGATGGCGAGGCCAAGGGGCACAACCCGCTGTGCGGCGACCGCCTGACGCTGACCGTGCGCCGCGACGGCGACCAGCTGGCCGACATCAGGTTCGAGGGCAATGGCTGCGCCATCTCGATGGCCTCCGCCTCGATGATGACCGAGGCCGTCAAGGGCAGGAGCCGCGCCGAGATCGAGACGCTGTTCCAGCGGGTGCACGCGCTGCTCACCGACCAGCACGCCAGCGCCGACAACCTCGGCAAGCTGGCGGCGCTGTCCGGCGTGCGCGAATTCCCCGCCCGCGTGAAATGCGCCAGCCTGTGCTGGCACACGCTCAATGCCGCGCTGGAGCGCGGCGAAACCGTGTCCACCGAGTAAGGCCATGGCGCACAACCACGAATCCTTCGTGATCGAGCGTGAGGTGGATGCGGTGATGGTCCCCTCCGGACTGCCGATCCGCCTGCACCCCGGCATGGCCGGCTTCATCAGCCAGGCCCTCGGCGGCAGCTTCACCTTGTACATCGAGGGCAACCTGTACCGCCTGGCCGGCAGCGATGCCGATGCCATCGGCAAGGAACCGAGCAAGCCGCCGGAACTGCCGCCCAATGCCACCGAGGACGATGTCCGCCAGCTGGCGTGGCAGCAGATGAAGACCTGCTACGACCCGGAGATCCCGGTCAACATCGTCGACCTCGGCCTGATCTACGAATGCGACGTCACGGCCAATGAAGACGGCACGCGGCGCATCGACGTGAAGATGACACTGACCGCGCCGGGCTGCGGCATGGGTGATGTGCTGGTCGAGGACGTCAAGGACAAGCTGCAGCAGATCCCCACCGTGCGCGAGGCGCACGTGGAGATGGTGTTCGACCCGCCGTGGCGGCGCGAGATGATGTCGCCCGCGGCGCAATTGCAGACGGGGATGATGTGACGCCGGAAGCACCGAAAACCGCCAGCCACGTGATCGTGATGCGTCATGCCGAGGCGCGGCAGGACTTCAACGGCGATGATTTCGATCGTCCGCTCACCGCCGAGGGTCGCCGCCAGGCGCAGGCTGCGGCGCGTGCGATGCACGACGCCGGCCATCATCCCGGCCCGCTGCTGGTCAGTGCGGCGGCGCGCGCCCGCGAGACCGCCGACATCATCGCGGGCGAACTGCACATCCCCTCTTCCGACATCCATGTCGTCGACGTGCTGTACGAAGCCCCGCCGGAACTGCTGGAGGCGCGCATCCGCGTGCTGGCCCAGCCGTACACGCTGGTGACGCTGATCGCGCACAACCCCGGCGTCACCGACCTGGCGCGTTTCCTGGCGCAGAAGCCGGATGCGCCCTCGATGCGACCCGGCGAATGGCGTTACCTGCCGTGGCCGCCGCCATGAGCGCTGATCGCCAGGTGCTGCTGGTGCGCCACGCGCATGCCGAGTGGCCCGGTTACGAGGGCCCGGATTTCGACCGCCCGCTCACGCCGCGCGGCGAGGCGGATGCGCAGCGCACCGCCGAGGCGATGCGCGCCGAAGGCCATGCGCCGGTGATGATCATCGCCAGTCCCGCGCGGCGCACGCGCCAGACCGCCGAAATCATCGCGCGCGAGCTGGGTGCACCGGCCGGCGGCCTGCATTTCATCGAAACGCTGTACAACGGTTCGCCCGTGACGCTCGAGGCCGAGCTGCGGCAGGCGCTGGCGCAGGTCGAGGGATTGGTGATGCTGGTCGCGCACAATCCGGGCATCTCGGAACTGGCGCGGGACCTCGCCCCGGGAACGCCGTATTTCTCGCCCGCCGACTGGCGGCTGGTCGCGCTGCGCTGACTTGCGGGGCCGCCCCGTTGTACGGGGGCGGGGCCCCTGCTTCAGGCCTGGCGCGCGCCGGCCCCGTCCATGCCCTCGGAGATGGCGCGCAGCACTTCGGCCAGGTTGCGGCAGTCGAGTTTTTCCATCATGCGCGCCTTGTACACCTCGACGGTGCGCGGGCTGATGCCCAGCTCCGCGGCGATGTGGCGGTTCTGCAGTCCCTGCGAGAACAACCGCGCCACGTCGCGCTCGCGCGGGGTGAGCCGCTCGAAGCGGTCACGATAGGCCTGCCGCGCGCTCTCCACCTTGTGGCTCTGCGCATCATGCGCGATCGCGCTGCGCAGCACGTCCACCAGCACCGCGTCATCCACCGGCTTCTCGATGAAGTCGTAGGCGCCGTTCTTCATCGCCTCGCGCGTGGTGTTCACATCGCCATGCGCGGTCAGCAGCACCACCGGCAGCGTGATGCCGCGCGCATTGAGCTCGCGCTGCAGGTCGAGGCCGCTCAGGCCCGGCATGCGCAGGTCGGTGAGCAGCACGCCGCGCCATTCGGGCTTGTAGGTCTCCAGGAAGGTCTCCGCATTGGCGAATACCTGCGACAGGAATCCCTTCAGCGACAGCAGCAGGGAGATGGCATCGCGGACCGAGGCATCGTCATCGACGAAATAGACAGTGGGTTGCATGATTTGATTCTACTGGAATGGTGGACAACGCAATTCAAAGCAGGCGCCGCCGAGGATCTCGCTGCGCCGGTAGGTGACATCGCCGCCCTGCGCCCGCATCAGGTTGCGGCAGATCGCAAGGCCCAGGCCCATGCCGTCGGGCTTGGTGGTGTTGAAAGGCTCGAACATCTGCCCCAGCGCATCCTCGTCGACGCCGGGGCCGGCATCGTGAACGGCCAGCACCACCTGGCCTGCGTCGACGCGCGCATCCACCAGCAGCTCGCCGCCGCTGCCGGATGCGCCGCCCATCGCGTCGATGGCGTTGGTGACCAGGTTGTGCAGCACCATCTCGATCTGGGTGCGATCGGCGGCCAGCTGCGGCAGATGCGGGGCCTGCGTGAAGCGCGCCACCACGCCACGGCGACGCAGCCGCGGCTCCAGCAGTTCAAGCACGGATGTACAGCAGGCCACCGCATCGGCCGGGCCGGGCATCGGCGGACCGGTGCCCTGGTAGAAATCGCGCAGGCGCCGCAGCACCTCGGCGGCACGGATGGCCTCGCGTGTGGCCTTGCCCAGGGTCTCGTTCAGCCGCGCGTCCGTGCCCGGCACCGGGGCGGACATGATCTGCGAGGCCTGCAGGTAGGAAACCAGCGCGGTGATCGGCTGGTTCAGTTCATGGGTCAGTGCCGAGGCCATCTCGCCGGCCACCGCGAAACGCATGGCCCGCGCCAGCTGCCGGTCGCGCTCCTGCGCCTCCAGGCGCGCGCGGGCCCGTTCGGTGACGGCCACGCCCAGCATCAGTCCGGTGACCGCCAGGGTCAGGTTCAGCGCCTGCAGGTCGAACAGCGGCGGGCCGAGAGCGTCGTCGCGCATGGCCACCACGATGCCCACCTGGATCACCACCGCGGCCAGCAGCGCGCCCACCGCACCCCAGCGCACCGCGATCCAGATCAGCGGCACGAACAGCGGATAGAACGTGTGCGGATGTTCCGCCACCGCCTCCGAGTCGAACAGCAGCCACACCGCGGCCATCACCACCGCCGTCTGCGCCAGCGCCACCCATATTCCCCGGCGCACCGCCGGCAGGCCCTCGCCCAGGTGTGGCAGTGCCAGCAGCAGCGGCGAGAGCATCAGGATGCCGTTCACGTCACCGATCCAGTAACGCAGCACGCTGGAGAAGACCGCATCCATCGGCAGCGCGCCGGTGAGCAGGAAGCTGCCCACATAACCCAGCGCGGCCACGCCGGCGGTGACCACGGTTGCCGCCACGAAACGCACCGCCGGCGCCATCGCCACCAGCGCCTCGCTGAGCAATGCCGGTCCGCGCAGCATGGCCAGCGCGGCATAGCTGGCGGCAATCCACACCGAGGCCAGCGCATGCGCGGGCAGCCCCGCCTGCGCATCGCGCACCAGCAGCTCGGCCAGCAAGGCCGCCAGCGCCGTGACCGGCGCCCAGCGCGGTCCGAGCAGGAACAGGTAGGCCACGGTCAGCCCGGCCTGCGGGCTCCACGGCGTGATGCCCAGTTTCAGCACCGGCTGGACATAGGTGATGGCGTCGGCGGCCACATAGGCCAGCACATACGTCACCGACAGGATCCAGCGTTTCATGGAACGGACACTAGCGGTCGTACCAGCCACTGCCTACACGGTGTCCCGTAGGGGCACTCCCTCATGACCGCATCTGACAATCGACCTTAGAGTGGGATCGCGCTCGCGCGCCGGCCCGCTACCAGATACGGGCCGTACCGGAACGGACCTCCGCCGGAATTGAGTGGACCCGGCGGAGGTTCGGTCCGGGTTCAATCCTGCGGCGCCACGTTGCGCACCTTGATCAGCCACCGGCCATCCACGCGCACCAGCTTGTCCTCGGCACGGCCCACCGCGCCGACGCGCACCGGGTTCTGGCCGGAGGGCGGGAACATGGTCACCCAGTACGAATGCACGGTGGCGCTGTCCGGGCCGGTGAACTCGATGTGATGATTGGCGGTCATGTGCAGCGTGCCGCCCGGCGGCTCACCCTTCGCGACGCGTTCCTCGCGTGACTTCTTCAGGTTGGCGACGAACTCATGCAGCGCCTGGCGACCCTCCATGCGCATGCCACCGGCATCGAAGGTGCCATCCTCGGTGAACACCGCCACATAACCATCGGCATCGGCCGAATCCAGCGTGCGCGCGTAGCGCCACAGCAGCTCCTCGATCTGGATGCGGTCGCGCATCTCGGCCACCACCGGATCCGGCGCATCCGCCGCCGGGCCACTGCAACCGGCCGCCATTGCGCCCACCGCGGCCAGCGCCACCCACTTGATTGCCTTCTGCATCTCTCTTCCCCCTTTCGTTCTCATTGCGGATGCGACGAGCCTGCGCCCGCGATGTGGTCCTGGTAATCCTCGTTGGCACGCGCCACGAGGTAGGCGTTCAGCGCCGCCACGTCGTCGTCGCTGAGCAGGTCGCGGAACGGCTGCATGCCCTTCTCGCGCAGCTCCGGCGTGCTGTCGAGCACGATGCTGGCGAATCGCTGGCGCGTCTCGGCCGTCATCCAGCGCAGGTCCTTCAGGCCGCCGACGGCGTTCTCGCCATGGCAGCGTGAGCAGGTCTCGCCGAAGATGCGGCGGCCATCCCGGATCTGGGCCTCCGAGGCGCGCAGCGGCGGCGGCGCGGGAATCTCCGACGGCGGCGGCATCGGCGGCAGGGTCACGCCCTTCGCGTCGAGCTTGAACACCAGCAGGCGCGCCGGGCCGAAACGCACCGGCGGATTCTCGGCCGACAGGCCCGCCACCGGCGAACCGCCCCAGCCCACGTTCAGCGCGATGTACTGCTCGCCGTCCACCATGTAGGTCATCGGGCCTGCGATGCCCACGGTCTGCGTGTCCATCTCCCACAGCTTGGTGCCATCGGTGGCCTTGTAGATGGCCAGCGTGCGGTCGATGGTTCCCTGCACCAGCAGGTTGCCCGCGGTGGTCAGCACGCCACCGGAGCCCGGGTATTTGTAGGGCACGCGGAAGGCCTCGGTCTGGGTCACCGGATCCCACGCGAGCAGATAGCCCTTCTCGCGGCTGTCGGCGATGCGCTGCAGCTCGCGGCGACGCTCCGGATCGGCTGTGAACGAGTTGCCGGTGTTGGAGCGGAACGGCACGAAGCGGAACTGCCCGTCCGGCACGCGCGCCTGCACCACCCACTGTTCCTGCGCCGGGAAATACACCAGCCCGGTCTTCGGTGAATAGGACATCGGGTGCCAGCTGTGCGCCGCCATCCAGGTGGGCGTCATCAGCTGCGGCGTCTCGGTGACATAGGCACCGGGATTCACCTTCGGCCGGCCGGTGGCCATGTCGATCTCGGTGGCCCACAGGTTCGGCACATAGGTCTTCGCCGAGATCAGCTCGCCGCTGGCGCGGTCGAGCACATAGAAGAAACCGTTCTTCGGCGCCTGCATGATCACCTGGCGCGGCTGGCCGTTGATCTGCAGGTCCGCCAGCACCATCGGCTGCGTGCAGGTGAAGTCCCACTGCTCCTCCGGCACCATCTGGTAATGCCAGGCGTATTCGCCGCTGTCGGCATGCACCGCGATGATCGAGCACAGGAACAGGTTGTCGCCGCCGCCGGGCGAACGGAAGGCCTGGATATGCGGCGAGCCATTGCCGGTGCCGATGTAGACCAGGTTCAGCTTCGGGTCATAGGCGAAGGAATCCCAGGCCGTGCCGCCACCGCCGTACTTCCACCATTCGCCGTTCCAGGTCTTCGTGATCATTTCCATGATGCCGTCACTGGCCTCGCCGTCGGGACCATCGGCGGGATTGCCCGGCACGGTGTAGAAGCGCCACAGCTTGCGGCCGGTGTCGGCGTCATAGGCGGTGACATATCCGCGCACGCCATAGTCGGCGCCGCCGTTGCCGATCACCACGCGGCCGTCATACACGCGCGGCGCGCCGGTGATGGAATACGGATGTTCCGGATCGATGCTCTGCACCGACCACAGCTCGCGGCCATCGCGTGCATCGACCGCGATCACGCGGCCATCCAGCGCCGCGACGATGATCTTGCCGTTCCACGCGGCGATGCCGCGCGAGGTCGGGCCACAGCAGGCCAGGCGCGCCCACTGCCGGTCCACCTGCGGATCGTAGGTCCACAGCTTGCGGCCGGTGGTGGCCTCGTAGGCGGTGACCACGTTCCACACCGAGACGTTGTAGAGCACGCCATCGATGAACAGCGGCGTCGACTGCACGCCGCGGAAGGTGTTCAGGTCGTCGTACCAGGCGAGGCCGAGGCGCGAGACATTCCCGTCATTGATGGCCGTGAGCGGCGAATAACGCTGCTCATCCCAGGTGCGGCTGTACGACATCCACTGGCCGTCGCTGCCATCTTCGGCCGCCTGCAGCATGCGGGCGGTATCGACCCGGGCCGCGCCCTGGTCCGACTTGCCCGAACCCGAGCACGCAACCAGCAGCAATGCCGCCGCGGCCATGGAAAGGCCCGCGAGCCTTGCAAATCCCGTCATTCCGCCCCCCGCAATCCACGCTTCAAACCAGCGTGCGATGTTAATGGTGCGGCCCGGAATGGGCCACCGCGGCCTCGGCCGCGGCACGGAACGAGGCCACGGCCTGGCGTGCGGCCGGACCGGCCGCCTCGCCCTGCACCGCCACCACATACAGCGGCATCTGGCGGGTCGCGCCCACCGACAATGGCAATGGGCGCAGCCGCCCTGCATCGATGTCATCGCGCACCAGGTGCACCGGCAGCCATGCGTATGCCATCCCGGCCAGCACGGTCGCACGCGAGACTTCCAGCGAGGCCACCGTCCAGCGATGCGAGGCACCCAGCCAGCCCTCATCGCGCTTCACCTGCCCCGAATCGCGCACCACCACCTGGGTGTGCGGCGTGAGGTCCTCGGGCGTCAGCACGCGCTGCAGCTGGTGCAGGGCATGCGATGGCGCCGCCACTGCCAGCATCCGCACGTTCATCAGCCAGTCGCCGCTGAATGAAGGCGGCACGCGCGTGGTGACCACCACATCGCCCAGGCCCTGCACGATGGCGTCCTCGGCGCCGGAGAGCACGGCATCGGCCAGCGCGATGGTGGTGTCGGGACAGCCGCGGCGCAGGTCACGCAGGATGTCGAGCAGCAGCGGCTGCGGGAAGGCGGCATCCACCACCAGCCGCAGTTCGGCCTCCCAGCCCGCATCCATCGAGCGGGCCAGGGATTCCAGCCGGCCGAACTGCTCCAGCACCACGCGGGCGCGGCGCAGCAGCGCCTCGCCGGCCGGGGTGAGCACCGAGCGGCGCCCCTGCGTTTCCAGCAGCGTCACGCCCAGGTCCTGCTGCAGGCGGGCCAGCGCGTAGCTGACGGCGGACTGGCTGCGGTGCAGGTGCGCGGCGGCCTGCGCGAAGCCGCCCTGGTCCACCACTGCCGCCAGCACGCGCCACTGGTCGATGGAGGATCGGAAGCTCATTGATCGATTAGATTGATCATTTTAACCAATATTCTGCGCTTTTTAATCTCTCTGTTCGATAGCAATATGACTGCACGTGGCCCGGACCGGGCCTGGCGCTTTCAGGAGTACGACATGCAGCAGGAAATCCGCAGGAGCGCGGAACGCGGCCGGGCGAACCACGGCTGGCTCGACAGCCGCCACAGCTTTTCCTTCGCCGACTACTACGATCCCGAACACATGCAGTTCGGCGTGCTGCGCGTGATCAACGAGGACCGCGTGGCCCCCGGCGGCGGTTTCGGCACGCATCCCCACCGCGACATGGAGATCATCAGCTATGTGCTCGCGGGCCAGCTGGCGCATCGCGACTCGATGGGCAACGGCTCGGTGATGCGCCCCGGCGACGTGCAGCGCATGAGCGCCGGCACCGGCGTCCTGCACAGCGAGATGAACCCCTCGCAGAGCGAGCCGGTGCATTTCCTGCAGATCTGGATCCGTCCCGATCGCAACGGCGTCACGCCCGGCTACGAGCAGAAGACCTTCCCCGATGCGGAAAAACGCGGAACGCTGCGGCTGGTGGTGTCTGCCGATGGCGCGGAAGGTTCGGTGCGCATCCACCAGGATGCGCGCATGTATGCCGGCCTGTTCGATGGCGAGGAGCGCGCCACGCTGACGGTGGCCGACAACCGCCGCCTGTATGTGCATGTGGTGCGCGGCGGGCTGAATGTGCAGGGCAACCCGCTGTCCGCCGGCGATGCGCTGAAGCTCGGCGGCGTGACCACGCTCGAACTGCGCGACGGCCGCGATGCCGAAGTGCTGGTGTTCGACCTGCCCGGCGAAGCGGCGCACTGACCGCTTCGGGGTTCAGCCGGCCGCGCGCCGGTAGACCGACAGGATATGGGCGCCGCGGCCGGGCTTTGACAGGCGTCGGCGCCACACCTGCTTCCACAGCCAGCGGTTCAGCGGCGCGATCTCGATCGACACGCTGCGGTTGGAAGTCACCTTCAGCAGCGCCTTCAGCCACCACGGCACGGCATAAACGTGCTGCACCAGCACGCGCTCGAGCCGGATGCCGGCCGACTGCGCATGCGCCTCGAGCATGGCCTCGTTGTAATGGCGATAGTGCTTTTCCTGCACCGGCCGCGCATCCGACGGCACGCACAGCAGCAGGTGTCCGCCGGGGCGGGTGCGCTCGCACAGCGTGCGCACGAACTGCGCCACATGTTCATCAGGGATGTGCTCCAGCACTTCGATCGCGGCCACCACGTCGAACTGGCCGGGCAGATGCGCCGCATCCACGCAGCGGAACTCGACGCCGGGATTGAACGCCGCTGCGAACTGGATGGCCTGCGGCACCAGGTCCACGCCCATGCAGCGCGCCACATGCGGCTGCAGCATGCCGATGAAGCGGCCATCACCGCAGCCCACTTCCAGCACGGATTCCGGCTTCAGCTCACGCACCAGCTCAACGGCCTGCAGCTGGTAGCACAGGTACTCGAACCCCCAGCGCAGCGAACGGGCGCGCATCGGCGTGCCATCGGCGCGCAGGTGCGGGATGTAGTGGTACGGAAATGCGTACTGCTCGGCCTGGATGTCGAATTTCTTCATGCTTCCACCGGCCCGGATCCTTCCTTCCCGCCTGCAAGGCGCTGCTGCAAGTGTCGCATCACCGCTTCGGCGCGCGCCTCCCAGGTGAACCGCGCCAGCAGGTCCGCGCGCGCTGCCCGGGCCAGCCGCTGCGCCAGCGCCGCGTCTTCCAGTCGCTGCAGGGCTGCCATCCACGCCTCGATGTCCCGCGGCGGTGCCAGCAGCGCCGTCTCGCCATCACGCAGGATCTCGCGCACTGCGGGGATGTCCGAGGCAATGATGGGCCGCGCCGCGGCCATGTATTCGAACACCTTCAGCGGCGACATCCAGCGGCCGATGTCCCGGCCCGCGGCCGAATGAGTGACCGCCTGTGGCGGCGCCAGCAGCACATCCATCGCGGCAAGGTACGCGGGCACGTGCACATGTTCCACATGACCGTGGAAGACCAGGTTGGAAAGACCGGCAGTGCGCGAGCGCCATTTCCGCAGGTCATCAGGCTTGCCGCCCACCACATGGAAGTCGTGCTGCGGCAGGCGCCGCGCCAGCGCGCTGACGGTTTCCATGCCCTTGCCCGGATACAGGTGGCCCGCATAACCCACCTTCCTGGCACCGGGTCGGCCACCCAGCGGTTGCGTCAGCGCAGGCGGAACCAGATCCACCGCGGCCGCATCGCGGGCCAGTGTGATGTCCGCTGCGGCGAAGCGCCGGTGGGTCGCGCGGAAATCGCTGATCAGCGCCTCCGAGATCGCGAAGGCCGACAGGAATGACGGACGGCCGAACAGCCAGTGCTCCAGCCTCCGCCGCAGCAGGCCACGCGTGATGCCATGGATCTCGTACGCCATCGGCACCGCCGGCCAGGTCAGGTTGGCCGCCACCATCGCATCCGCGTGCCGCCCGTAGAACAGGTCCGGCGGCGGCAGGGTGCGCAACGCGCTTCGCACCGCGTGCGCATAACGCAGATGCCGGAACACACCTTCTGCTTCGGACAGCAACTGCAGGCGTACAGGATTGCGGATGCCATAGGTGCGCAGCACCGAACTGGCATCACCCCCGGCTCCATTGCGCCTGGCAAACACCGTCACCTCGTGACCAAGGCCGGCCAGCGCATCGCACATGCGCATCACGTTGACGCCGCTCGCCTCGGTCGAGGGCAGTGACGAGCCGGAGACGTAGTAGATCCGCATGCAGGCATACATCCTACACTGCGATGCGCGCCGATGGCCCCGCATCGGGTCCACATCGAAGTGAGGAGACGCGTATTACGCGCGGCGCAGGTTCAGGCTGCCGCCTGGCTGCGCAAGCGCGCCACTTCCGTCGCGCCCAGGTAACGCCGCACGCCGGCATGCACCAGGTAGAGCAGCGGGATCATCGCCATTGCCGCCAGCATCTTGTACGCATAGTTCACCAGCGCCACCGCGGTGAACTGCGCCATCGGCCATTTCTGCGGCCCGAGCACGAAGGCGATGTAGAGCACGATGAAACTGTCGAAAAGTTGCGACACGGCCGTCGAGCCGGTGGCGCGCAGCCACATGTAGCGCGGACCGGTGATGCGGCGGATGCGATGGAACACGGTGACGTCGATCAGCTGCCCGATGAGGAAGGCCGTGATCGACCCGACGATGGTCCACATGCCCTGGCCGAAGATCAGGCTGTAGGCGCGCTGGATGTCCGGCACGCCCTGCGCGGCATTGGCTTCGATCCAGAAGCCGGCCGGCGCCAGGTGGATGGCGATCCACGCGGCGAAGAAGGCCCAGGCGATGAAGGCCACCGCCAGCCATGACACCAGCCGCACGCCGCGGCGGCCGAAGTATTCGTTGATCAGGTCGGTGAGCACGAACACGATCGGCCAGAACACCACGCCGGCGGTGAAGGTCAGCGTGCCGGAAGTCCCGAACAGCCGCCAGGGCTGCTCGGCAATGCCCAGCGTGCCTTCCAGCGAGAAGATCTTCACGCCGACGAATTCGGCCAGCAGTGCGTCGGTGATCAGGAAGCCGGCCAGGGCCAGGAACAGGCGGGTGGCGCGTGAGGCAGCGAGGTGGTCCGTCGCACCGCCCTGCGCCGTGGCCATGGTTACTCCGCGGCGCAGAGACAGTGCGCCAGCGGTCGCCCGTCGGCGACCAGCACACCCTGCAGTCTTTCAAACTGCTGCTGCAGCAGGACCAGCGGCGAGGCCCTGCCGCTGATTTCCTTCACGGCCGGACCGAACAGCAGGCCGCTGATGCGCGCCGCGCTGATGCGCAGCTGCAGTGCCAGCTGCTCGGCCCAGGTCAGGCGCGGCTCCACGCGCCGCACGCCATAACCCTCGGGCAGGTTGGCCAGTTCGGCAGCGGCCTTCACCGCATCGTCATAACCGCCCAGCGCATCGACCAGGCCATGGCCTTCGGCCTCGCTGGCGATCCACACCCTGCCCTGCGCCACGGCGTGCACATCGTCGCGCGGCTTGCCGCGTCCATCGGAGACGCGGTCCAGGAACACGTCGTAGATGCGCTGCACCGACAGCTGCGCGTAATCGCGCAGCATCGGATCCATCGGCCGGTCGATGCGCAGCTTGCCCGACAGCGCCGTGGTGCCGACGCCATCGACGTTCACGCCCACCTTGTCGAGCGTGCGGTCGACGGTGGGAATGGCGGCATAGACGCCGATCGAACCGGTGATGGTGTTGGGACTGGCGATGATGCGGTTGGCCGGCGCGGCGATGTAATAGCCGCCCGAGGCCGCGAGATCTCCCATCGACGCCACCACCGGCTTGCCGGCCGCGCGCAGCGCCTCGACCTCGCGATGGATCACCTCCGAGGCCAGCGCACTGCCGCCGGGGCTGTCGATGCGCAGCACCACCGCGGCGATGTCATCGTCATCGCGGGCCTCGCGCAGCAGGCGCGCGGTGCTGGCGCCGCCGATGCTGCCGGAGGGCTGGTTGCCGTCGAGGATGGTGCCGCTCGCCACCACCACGCCGACGCTGCCCTTGCCGGGTGCGGCGATGCGCTGCGCGGCATGGCGCAGCGCCACGTAGTCGTCGTAGTTGATGCGCGAGTAGTCGTGGCCGTCGCGATCGCGGCCGGCCAGTTCGGCTAGGCGCTCGACGATCTCGTTGCGCGTGCGCAGGCCGGTGACCAGGCCCGCCTCCAGCGCCACGCCGGCGGCATCACCGCCGTTGTCGCGCAGCGCCTCGATATAGGTGTTGGCGTACTGCTCGATGGCCTCGGGCGCCAGGCCGCGCGCGTTGCCGACGCGGTTCTTGTATGACGTCCACAGCGCGTTCAGGTAGGCCAGGCTCGCGGTGCGGTCCTCCGGCGACATATCGCGGCGGATGAGATCCTCGGCGGCGGACTTGAAGTCGCCGGCGCGGAACAGGTGCACGTCCACGGCCAGCTTGTCGAGCAGTCCCTTGTAGTACATGCGGTACTGCGCGTAACCCTCGATCAGCACCTCGCCCATCGGGTCGAGGTAGATCTCGTCGGCATGCGCGGCCAGGAAGTACTGCGAGCGCGACAGCGACGTGCCCCAGGCGATGATCTTCTTGCCGCTGGCGCGGAACGCCAGCATCGCATCGGCCACCTCTTCGAGGGTGGGCATGCCGGCGCCGGAAAGGTATTCAAGGTCGAGCGCCACGGCCGCCACGCGGCGGTCTTCGGCGGCGGCGCGCAGGGCATCGGTGAGGTCCCACAGCAGGGTCTCGCCGGTGGCCGCACCGCTGGCCTTGTTGAAGGCGATGGTGATCGGATCGCCGGAGCGCTGCTCGACGATCTCGCCGGACGGCTGGATGAACAGCGCGCCGCGCGACGGGATCTTCGGCACCCCGCCGCGCAACGCGCCGACGAGGAAGCCGAAGATCAGCAGCAGCAGGAGAAGGTGCAGCAGGCGGCGCAGCACATCAAGGCCGCGCCAGACTCCACGGAAGAATCGGCCTGCTGAAGCCATGGCCTGAAGGCCTGTCCCCTGGAAGGTCAGACCTTCTCTTCGATGCGGGCAGCCTTGCCCGACAGGTTGCGCAGGTAGTACAGCTTGGCGCGACGCACGTTGCCGCGGCGCTTCACCGAGATGCTGTCGATGGTCGGGCTGTGCAGCTGGAACACGCGCTCGACGCCCTCGCCGTGGCTGATCTTGCGCACGGTGACCGAGGAGTTGAAGCCGCGGTTGCTGCGCGCGATCACCACGCCCTCGTAGGCCTGCACGCGCTCGCGGTCACCCTCCTTGACCTTCACGTTCACCACGATGGTGTCGCCGGGCTTGAAGTCCGGCACCTTGCGCGTGGCGCGCTCGGCCTCGATCTGCTGGATGATGTGGTTCATTTCTCGTCCCGCCTTTCCTGCAAGTACTCGTTCAATAGCTCGATCTCTTCGCTGGTGCTCGCTCGCCGCGACAGCAGCAGGTCGGGGCGTCTCCGCCACGTCCGGCCCAGTGCCTGCTTCAACCGCCAGCGCCTGATGCGCTCGTGGTCGCCGCCGGTCAGCACCTCGGGCACCTTGAGTCCCGCGAATTCCTCGGGTCGGGTGTAGTGCGGCCAGTCCAGAAGACCTTCCGCGAACGACTCCTCGACACTGGAACGCGCATCGTTCAGGGCGCCCTCCATCAACCTTGCCAGCGCGTCGATCACGACCAGCGCCGGCAGTTCGCCGCCGGAGAGCACGTAATCGCCCACCGA
Organism: uncultured Steroidobacteraceae bacterium; assembly: GCA_964396335.1. GTDB lineage: Bacteria > Pseudomonadota > Gammaproteobacteria > Steroidobacterales > Steroidobacteraceae > ZC4RG30. Next base: position 19,775 of record CAYNEX010000027.1, read on the forward strand.
CAGCTCCTCGTCGATCGACGTCGCGATCACGCGCTCGTCGATCCCTTCGTACCTTCCCGCGACCAGCACCAGGCCGGGCGCATCCTTCATGCGCATGGCCTGCGCCTGGTCGAAGCGCCGGCCCTGCGCCGACAGGTAGATCCTGCGGCTGCCAGCCGGCACCCTCGCCGTCGCCGCGGCAATCGCCGCGGTCAGTGGCTCGGGCTTCATCACCATGCCCGGACCACCGCCATAGGGCCGGTCGTCCACCGTGCGGTGCACGTCGCGGGTGTGCCCGCGCGGGTCTTCGGTCCCCACTGCCAGCAGCCCGCGGCGGATCGCCCGCCCGGTGATGCCGAACTCCAGCGCCTGGCGGATCATCGCCGGGAACAGCGTGACGACCTCGATCCTCACGCCAGCTCCGCCGGCCAGTCCACCAGGATGCTGCGCTGCGCCGCGTCGACCTTCAGCACATGCTGTCTGGTGACCGGCAGCCAGTGTTCGGCCGCACCCTTCACTACCATCACCGCGCCGGCGGGCAGGTCGGTGAAATAATCCACCTTCCCGAGCTCCACGCCTTCGACATTGCGGACGGTGAAGCCCAGCACGTCGTCGCGGTAGTGCTCACCCTCGGCAAGCGGCGGCAGCCACTTGCGATCGATGCGCACCCACCATCCCTTCAGCGCCTCGGCCGCATTGCGGTCCGCGACACCTTCGAGGCGCACCCTCAATCCGGTCTTGTAGGGAGCGCCCTCGATCAACCTGACCGTCCTCGACCGCCCGTCCGGGGCGGCCAGCTGCCATTCTTCGTAGTCCAGCAGCGAATCGGGTGGATCGGCGAACGATCGGACCAGCAGCCACCCGGAGATGCCGTGAGGGCTTCCCACCTGGCCCAGCGTCAACGCCGGCCCGGTGCTCGCACCCGGCATGTCTGGATCAGGCCGCGGCAGCGGCGTCGGCAGTCGCCTGCTTGCGGTACTCGCGCACCAGGTGGCTGACGCGCTCGGACGTCTGTGCGCCGTGCGACACCCAGTAGTCGATGCGCTCGAGGTTCAGGCGCAGCTTCGGCTCGGCCTTGCGGGCCTTGGGATTGAAGAACCCCACCTGCTCCAGGCCCTTGCCGCCCTGGCGCTTGCGATGGTCGGACACCACCACGTGGTAATAGGGATTGTTGCGCGAACCGCGCCGGGTCAAACGAATGGTCACCATGTTCGGATCCTGGCCTCGTATCTGTTAGGGCTACCGAAAAGAGCGCGGGATTCTACGCAGATCAAGGGTTTGGAGCAAATCCGGCTGACCCTGATCCGGGCCGGCCATGCGCCGGCGGCTCCTCAGACCGCGCGGACCGCCTGCGGGGCCTCCCTGAGGGCCTGCCGGGCCCGGTGGCTGGCCTTGCGCAGCAGGGTCTCCAGGTGGTCCGGGTCGAGCGGCTTGGTGTAATGCTCGTCGAAACCGGCCTCCTTCGCCATGGCCCGGTCCTTGGCCTGGCCCCAGCCGGTCACCGCCACCAGGTAGGCATCCTGCCCCCAGTCGGTGGCGCGGATGCGGCGGGCCACCTCATAGCCGTCCAGGTGCGGCATGCCGATATCCAGCAGCAGCACCTGCGGCTGCATCAACGAGGCCGACTGCACCGCCGACAGGCCATCGTAGGCCACCGCCACCTGGTGCCCCATGCCCTCGATCAGGATGGCCCAGCTCATCGCGTTGTCGCGGTTGTCATCGGCCACCAGCACGCGCATCGGCAGCGCTTCGGCGTGAGCGCCCTCGCCGCCTGGCAGGCCCACCAGCTGCGGCGCCTCGTGCACGCGCGGCAGCGTCAGCACGAATTCACTGCCCTGCCCCGCGCCGTCGCTGTGCGCGCGGATGCGGCCGCCATGCAGTTCCACCAGGCCCTTCACCAGCGCAAGGCCGATGCCGAGGCCGCCCTGCGCCTTGCTGACCTGGTAGAACATGTCGAATACCTGCTCGAGCCTGCCGGGCTCGATGCCGGCGCCGTTGTCGCGCACCGCCACCGACACTTCGCGTTCCTGCACCTCGAGCCGCATCTCGATGCGGCTGCCATCAGGCGAATACTTCACCGAGTTGCTGAGCAGGTTGGCCAGCACCTGGATCAGGCGCACCGCGTCGGCCATCACCGGCGCGGGCACATCCGGCAGCACGGTATCCAGCGCCTGCTGCTTGGCCTCGAGCTGCGGCCGCACCATCTCCCCGGCCGAGCGCACCACATCGGCCAGCTCCACCTTGTCCAGCTGCAGCTGCATCACCCCATGCGAGATGCGCGACACATCCAGCAGGTCATCCAGCAGCCGCGCCATGTGCGTCACCTGCCGCTGGATCGAACTGCTGGCCATCGCGGCAAATTCGGGCTTCTGCGCCTGCAGGCCCAGCAGCCGCGCCGAGGCCGACAGCGCCGCCAGCGGATTGCGCAGTTCATGCGCCAGGATGGCGAGGAACTCGTCCTTGCGGCGATCCGCTTCCTTCAACGCGCGTTCGGCGCGGTTGCGCTCGGCCACCTGCGCCTGCAGCGCCTGGTTCGACTTCGCCAGGTCCCGGTTGCTGACCTGCAGGTTGCGGTTCAGCGCCTCCAGTTCGCGGGCCTTCTCCAGCTGCAGGTTCTCGTTGGCCTCCGCCAGCGCGGCATTGGCCTCGGCCAGCGCGCGGTTGGCATCGGCAAGGCTGCGGTTGGCCACCTGCAGGTCGCGGCGCTTGCAGTGCAGTTCGATCAGCACCGACACCTTGCCGCGCAGCACCTCGGGCACCACCGGGATGGACACATAATCCACCGCGCCGAGCTTGTAGCCCTTCAGGCGGTCGAACTCGGTGTCGTGCACGCCGGTGACGAAGATGATGGGCGTGCGCTCGAAGCGCGGATGCTCGTGGATCATCGCCGCGGTCTCGAAGCCGTCCATGCCGGGCATGCTGACATCCAGCAGGATCAGCGCGAACTCCATGTGCATCAGGCATGACAGCGCCTCGGCGCCGGAATGCGCGCACACCAGGTTGTGCCCCAGTTCCTCCAGCACCGACTGGTATGACAGCAACCGCGCCGGCTGGTCGTCGACCAGCAGGATGTTGACCTTCGCGTCCACGCCCCCGGCCCCTGCGCTCATTTTCAACGATGCAACCACATGCGCAGCAGCGACAGCAGCTGCTCGGTGTTGACGGGCTTGGCCACGTAGTCGGATGCGCCGGCCTCGAGGCATTTCTCGCGGTCGCCCTTCATGGCCTTGGCGGTCAGGGCGATGATGGGCAGGCGGCGGAAGCGCGCGTTGGCGCGGATGCGGCGCATGGTCTCGTAGCCATCCATCTCCGGCATCATCACGTCCATCAGCACCAGCGCCAGGTCGGGCGTGTGCTCGAGGATCTCGATCGCATCCTCGCCACTGGTGGAAGTGATCACCTGCATGCGATGGCGTTCCAGCACGCTGGAGAGCGCGAAGATGTTGCGCACGTCATCATCCACCACCAGCACCTTGCGGCCCACCAGCGGCTCATCGCCCTGGTGCAGCGACTCGATCATGCGCTGCCTGGATTCCGGCAGGTCCGAGATGACCCGGTGCAGGAACAGCGCGGTCTCGTCCAGCAGGCGCTCGGGTGACTGCACGCCCTTCAGCACGATGCTCTTGGCCTTCTGCCGCAGCTGCGCATCCTCGTCCTCGGTGAGCTCGCGCCCGGTGAACACCACCACCGGCAGCTCGTGCGCCTCGGGCAGCTGCTGGATCTCGCCCAGCAGCGTGAACCCGGAGGTATCCGGCAGGTGCAGGTCGAGCACCACGCAGTCGAACGAGCCGGTGCGCAGTGCCTCGAGGGCCGCGGCACCGCTGCCCACCGTGGTGATGTGGAGGTCCTTCGAGCCCAGCAGTTCGGAGATGGAAAGCTGCTCGGCCGGGTTGTCCTCGACCACCAGCAGTTGGCGCTGGCGGTTGGAGGCAAAGTCCTTGATGCGGCGGAGCGCATCCTCCAGTCCATCGGTGGTGGCCGGCTTGTTCATGAACGAGAACGCGCCGCGTTCCAGCCCGTACTGCCGCTCCTCCTCCACGGTGAGGATCTGCACCGGGATGTGCCGGGTGGTCGGGTCGTGCTTGAGCTGGTTCAGCACCGTCCAGCCCAGCATGTCGGGCAGGAACACGTCCAGCGTGATCGCGGTGGGCACATGCCGACGCGCCAGGTGCAGCGCCTCGGCACCGGTCTTGGCCACCACCACCTTGAAACCGCAGTCACGCGCCACGTTCAGCAGCACGCGGCCATAGTGCGGATCATCCTCGACCACCAGCAGCACCAGGTCTTCCGGTTCGATCGAGGCGGCGTCATCCAGCAGCTCCTCGGTGCGCGCCGGCGGCAGGCTGATGGCGCGGAAGCGGCCCGTATCGCCGGTGTTCGGGTTGGCGGCCTGGTGATGCGGATAGGCCGGGCCGGAATACGCGGCCGGCAGGTACAGCGTGAAGGTGCTGCCGACGCCGGGCGTGCTGGTCAGGCGCAATTCGCCGCCCAGCAGGTGCGCCAGCTCGCGGCTGATGGCAAGACCGAGGCCCGTGCCGCCGTACTTGCGCGAGGTGCCGGCATCGGCCTGCTGGAAGGCTTCGAAGATGATCTTCTGCTTCTCCGGCGCGATGCCGATGCCCGAGTCGCTGACCGCGAACTCGATCACCGCCGGCGCCTGGCTGAGCACCGGATGGTCCGGGCTCCAGCCGCCCTCGGCCGTGCCCACATGCAGGCGCACGCCGCCATGCGCGGTGAACTTGAAGGCATTCGACAGCAGGTTCTTCAGCACCTGCATCAGGCGCTTCGAATCGGTGGTGATGTAGCGGCCGACGTCCGGGTCGAAATCGGTGGAGAAGGACAGCTTGCGCGCCTCGGCCTCGTGGCGGAAGTTGCGCTCGACGGTCTCGCGCAGGTGCGTGAACAGCAGGTCCTCGGATTCCACCGTCACCGTGCCGGACTCGATCTTCGACAGGTCGAGGATGTCGCTGATCAGGTTCAGCAGGTCGGTGCCGGCGGCGTGGATGGTCTTGGCGAATTCCACCTGCCGCGGCGAGAGGTTGCTGTCGGCATTCTCCGAGAGCTGCTGCCCCAGGATCAGGATGGAGTTCAGCGGCGTGCGCAGCTCGTGCGACATGTTGGCGAGGAACTCGGACTTGTAGCGCGA
>CAYNEX010000028.1:0-1320 GCA_964396335.1 uncultured Steroidobacteraceae bacterium
GACCCGGCGTCGCGGCCGCATCGCCCGTCACCCCGCCGCGGCTGGTCACTGCGGCCCGCGCCGCGCGTGGCCGTGCCGCCGGCGTCGCAGCGGGAGTTCTTCGGCGACGAGGAATATGCAAGGCTGTATGCGTCCGCGATCGAAACACTGCGGCGCGCGGATTGCGAGATCGTCGAATGTGACATCACGCCACTGCTTGAAGCGGCGCGCCTGCTGTATGGCGGCCCCTGGGTGGCCGAACGCCACCTCACCGCCGGCGCACTGATCGACAGGCAGCCGGATGCCGTGCTGCCGGTGATCCGTCAGATCATCGGCGCAGGTGCCGGTCCTTCCGCGCGCGACGCGTTCGCGGCCCGCTACCGCCTGGATGAATTGCGCCGTGCCGCGGAAGTCATCTGGAAACATGCCGATGTGCTGTTGCTGCCGACGGCCGGCACGCATTACCGCATCGACGAGGTGCAGGCCGACCCGGTGAAGCTGAACTCGAACCTCGGCCACTACACCAATTTCGTCAACCTGCTCGATCTCGCGGCGGTGGCGGTGCCGGCGGGATTCACCCGCGGTGGCCTGCCATTCGGCGTGACGCTGGTCGCGCCGGCCTTCGAGGACAGCGACCTGCTGCGTCTTGCCGCGCGCCTGCATGCCGTCACCGGCTGCTCGCTGGGCGCGCTGGGTGCGCAGATTCCGGAACCCCCGGCCGGCTTCCCGGACGCCGACGCCGACAGCTTCATGGATGTCGCCGTCTGCGGCGCGCACATGCACGGCCTGCCGCTGAACGGCCAGCTCACCGCGCGCGGCGCATGGCGCATCGCCGAGACGCGCACGCTGCCGATCTATCGCCTGTACGCGTTGCCGGGCGGGCCGCCGATGCGTCCCGGCATGCTGCGGGTGGAAGAGGGCGGCACCGCGATCCACATCGAAGTCTGGCGCATGCCGGCGGAACGTTTCGCCGACTTCGTGGCCGGCATTCCCGCGCCGCTGGGCATCGGGCGGGTGCAGGTCGAAGGTGGTGGGGATGTCTGGGGTTTTGTCTGCGAGGCGGCCGGCACCCGCGGCGCCAGCGACATCTCCTCGTACGGCGGCTGGCGCGAATACCTGCACCACCTGGCCGCGAGGGCGGTGATGCCGCGCGGCGCTACTTGATCCGCGTCAGCGATACCGGGGCCGGTTCGGTGCTCAGCCAGGTGATGGCCGAGACGATGTCGTTGTAGAAGACCCGCCGCGTCCGGCATCGCGCACCAGGAACAGCACCTGCTCCTGGGTCTCGCGCAGCAGCTGTTCGGTGGGTTCGCCGCGGATGCGCGCGATGACCAGGTCCCC
>CAYNEX010000028.1:1420-9929 GCA_964396335.1 uncultured Steroidobacteraceae bacterium
CCCTTCGCTGCCCATGATGGCCCGGCAGGGTGCTGGCGTCCATCTCCTGCTAAATTGCCGCCCATGCGCTTCAACGGTCTGGACCTGAACCTGCTGGTGGCCTTCCAGGTCCTGCTCGAGGAACGCAATGTCACGCGCGCGGCACGTCGCCTGAACATCAGCCAGCCGGCGATGAGCGCTGCGCTGGCGCGACTGCGTGACTATTTCCAGGACGACCTGCTGACGGCGCATGGGCGGCAGATGCATCCCACTGCGCAGGCCGAGCGGCTGGCCGGGCCGGTGCGGCAGATGCTGGCCGACCTGGATGCCTTGCTGACCAGTTCGGCGCGTTTCGACCCGGCGACCACCCAGCGCAGCTTCCGCGTGGTGGCCTCCGACTACATCACCGCCTCGGTGATCGGGCCGCTGGCGGCGCGCCTGTCGGCCATCGCACCGCGCGTGCGCCTGGAGATGATGCTGCCCAGCGAGGAATCGGCACAGCTGGTGATGCAGGGCCAGGCGGATCTCATCATCACGCCGGATGACTTCGTCGATCCGGACCAGCCGGCCGAACTGCTGTGCGAGGAACCGCAGGTGGTGCTGGGCTGGCGCGGGAACCCGGTGTTCGGCAAGGGGCTGGATGCCGAAAGCTTCCTGCGCCTGGGGCACGTGGCCGTGCATGTGGGCAGCAACCAGGTGCCTTCATTCGCGGACCGGCACCTGGACCGCATGGAAGCGGGCCGTCGCATCGAGGTTACCTGCGGGTGTTTCACGCTGGTGCCTTTCCTGCTGTGCGGGACCTCGCGCCTGGCGGTGATGCATGAGCGGCTGGCGCGCCAGCTGGCACAGGCCTTCCCGCTGGCCATCGCGCCGATGCCGTTCGAATTCCCGGTGATGCGCGAGATGATCCAGTACCACCGCGCGCGCGAGTCCGACGAAGGCCTGCGCTGGCTGCGCCTGCAGCTGCAGGAACAGGTCAGGAGCCCATAAGCGGCGTCAATCGCCGACCATCAGTTCTTTGCTTTTCTCCCCGGCGGAGGGGCTGGGGTATCCTCGGCGCCACCAAAAGGGGGATGCAGTGAAGGAACTGTCCATTCTGATCGTGGGCGCCGGCATCGGCGGCCTGACCAGCGCCATCGCGCTCCGCCAGCGCGGTTTCAAGGTCCACCTGATCGAGAAGGATCCGGCCTGGTCCGTGTATGGCGTCGGCATCATCCAGCAGGGCAATGTGCTGCGTGCCATCGACCAGCTCGGCGTGCTCGATCATTACGTCGACGCCGGGGCCGGCTTTGATGCGGTGGAAGTGTTCGCACCCAATGGCCAGCGCGTGGCGCGGGTGCCATCGCCGCGCCTGCTGCCGGACCATCCGGCCAACCTCGGCATCAGCCGCCGCCGCCTGCAGGATGTGCTGGGCAAGGCGGCCCTGGGCGCCGGCGCGACGCTGAAGCTCGGCCTCACCGTCGAGACGCTGCAGGACGACGGCGATTCGGTGCAGGTGCGTTTCTCGGATGGCAGCGAAGGGCGCTATGACCTGGTGGTCGGCGCCGACGGCGTGCATTCGCAGATCCGCGGCATGGTGCTGCCGGAGGCGCCGAAGGCGCAGTTCACCGGCCAGTCGGTCTGGCGCTGCAACCTGCCGGCACTGCCGGGTCTGGATGCACTGCAGGCCTACAACGGTCCCATCGGCGCCGGGCTGGTGCCGATCGGCTCGGGCCTGATGTACATGTTCCTGACCACGCCCGAGCCGGACAACCCGCGTTATCCGCGCGAAGGCCTTGCGGCGCGCATGCGCGAGAAGGCCGCGGCCTGTGCACCGGCCATCCGCGAGCTGGCGGAGCTGATCACCGACGATGACGCGGTGGTGTACCGGCCGCTGGAATGGGTGTTCGTCGAAGGACCCTGGCATCGCGGCCGCGTATTGCTGCTGGGGGATGCCGTGCATGCCACCACGCCGCACCTGGGCCAGGGCGCCGGCATGGCCATCGAGGACAGCCTGGTGCTGGCCGAGGAACTGCAGCGCCACGAGGCCATCGGGGACGCGTTGCAGGCCTGGCGCAAGCGGCGCCACGCCCGCTGCGAATACATTGTCCGTTCCAGCCTTGCGATCTGCCTCGGGCAGCTCGGCAAGGGACCCGCGGTGGACAACGCCAGGGCCACCGCAGAAATGTTCGCGCTGACCGCGCAACCCATCTAGGGGATGCCCATGAGCAGAGTGACCGAGATCCGTTACATCGGATATGGCGTGCAGGACTTCGATGCCGAGCGCGCTTTCTACGAGGAGAAATGGGGCCTGAAGCCCGTCGCCGCGGAGGGCGACCTGGCGTGGTTGCGCACCGAGGGCGGCGATGAGCCGGCGACGCTGCGCCTGCGCCGCTCCGATGCCAACCATGTGGATGTGATCGCGCTGGCCACCGACAGCCGTGCCGATGTCGACGCGCTGCACGCGAAGGTGGCCGAAGCCGGTTGCCGCATCGTGCACGCGCCGCGCGCATTGAGCAGCCCGGGCGGCGGATATGGTTTCCGCTGCTTCACGCCCGACGGACTGCCGCTGGAAATCTCCAGCGACGTGGAGCGTGTGCCGGGCCGCGCGGTGCAGGCCCTCGAGGGCATTCCCGAGCGCATCAGCCATATCGTGCTGCACGCGCCGAAGCCGCCGGAAACCGTGGCCTTCTTCACCGATGTGCTGGGCTTCCGTGTCAGCGACTGGCTGGGGGATTTCATGTGCTTCCTGCGCTGCAATCGCGCCCACCACCGCATCGCCATCCTGCCCGGGCCGCCGTGCCTGAACCACGTGGCCTATGACGTGCCAGGGGTGGACGGCATGATGTGCGGCATCACGCGCCTGCGCCAGGCGGGTGTCGACCTGCGCTGGGGTCCCGGCCGCCACAAGGCCGGCAACAACACCTTCAGTTATTTCGTCACGCCCGGCGGTTTCGCGGTGGAATACACCGCTGAACTCGAAGAGGTGGACTTCGACACGCATGTGCACCAGGTGCATCCGCCGGCGCCGCGCACGATGGATATCTGGGGTATCGGCACCGGCGGGCCGCAGACGATGCCCGCTCCCGCACCCGACCTTCGTCTCTTCCAGCCGGCTCCGGTCTGACCATGGCGCTCTTCGAATATTTCCCGAACTACGTCTGGAACCTGTCGGTGGCGATGGCGCTGGAAAGCGGCGCGCGCATCGGCGAGATCGAGGACATGTGCAGGCCCCTGCGTGAGGCGGCGGCGCGCGGCGAGGACGCCGGTACCGTCGAGTTCATGCAGCGCTGGGTGGAGGTGGCCGAGCGGCTGATCTCGCTGGCCGACGAGGACGAGGCGCTGGGACGCGGCTTTTCGGCCTCGGCCAAGCTCGAGCGTGCCGCGCTGTACCTGCTGGTGGCCGAACGCATGCAGGCGCAGGGGTCGCCGCGGCGTGAATCCACCTATGCGCTGGCGCGCGAGAGCTTCGACCGTTCGACGCGGCTGGGCAGCCTGCCGCGCGAGCGCGTGGAGATCCCGCTGGCGAAGGGCACGATGCCGGCGCTGTACACGCGCGCGCCCGGCGAAGGGCGTCGCCCGGTGGTGATCTACTGCAACGGCCTCGACAGCTGCAAGGAACTGCTGTGGTGGTCGCGCCTGCCGGAGGCGCTGGCCCGGCGCGGTGTCTCGACGCTCTGCGTCGACCAGCCCGGCAGCGGCGAGGCACTGCGGTTGCAGCAGCTGCCGGTCGATCCGCACTCGGAGAACTGGGCCTCGAAGGGTGTCGACTGGCTGATCGCGCAGCCCGATGTCGATGCCGCGCGCATCGGCATGGCCGGCATCTCGCTGGGTGGCCACTTCGTGCCGCGTGCGGTGGCCTACGAGCCGCGTTTCGCCGCCGGTGCCGTCTGGGGCGCCAACCACAACTGGGCCGAGGTGCAGCAGCGCCGCCTGCGGCGCGAGGGCGAGAACCCGGTGCCGCATTACTGGAAGCACGTGCACTGGGCCTTCGGCGCGAAGGACATGGAGGATTTCCTGCAGAAGGCCGCCGACATGACGCTGGAAGGCCACCTGCATCGCATCCGCGTGCCCTTCCTGGTGACGCATGGCGCGAAGGACCGGCAGATCCCGGTGGAGTACGCGCATGCCTCCCATGCCGAACTGGTGAACAGCCCGAAGCGCGAGCTGAAGCTGTTCACCGAGCGCGAGGGCGGGGTGGAGCACGTGGGCGCGGACAACATGTCCTTCGCGCGCGACTTCATCGCCGACTGGCTGGCCGAACAACTGGGAGGCAGGACAAGATGAAACCAGTGCCGGTGCGAAGGATCGTCACGGGCCACGATGCCAATGGGCGCGCGGTGATCCAGCAGGACGGCCCGGTGCCGCGCGTGCAGCGCATCGGCGGTGAACGCGGGCCATTGTTCCACGAGATCTGGAACACGCGTGCCACGCCGGCGCCGATCGACCGCGATTCGGGCGAACCGCCGGAGGAGGGCATCCAGCTGGCGCCGCCGAAGAACGGCACGCGCATCCGCGTGCTCGACGTGCCGCCGGATGACCCGGAACTGGAGGCGCTGACGCCGGAGCAGATCCAGGCGCATTTTGCCGAGGTGGGCGCCGCGGAAGCCCCCTTCGAGGCGGAGCAGGCCGGCAAGCGCCGCCACGCCTTCATGCATCGCACGGAGACCATCGATTATGGCATCGTGCTGGAGGGCGAGATCACGCTGATCATGGATGAGGGCGAGACCGTGGTGCGCGCCGGTGACATCGTCATCCAGCGCGGCACCAACCATGGCTGGGCCAACCGCTCGGGCCGCAACTGCCGCATCGCCTTCATCCTGATCGATGGTCGATACGAATTCGAGGACAAGGCATGAAGCTGGCCACGCGTGCCAATGGCACACCGGATGGAGAGTTGATGGTGGTTTCCGCGGATGGCACGCGCTGGCTGCCGGCCGGCGCGCGCTGGCCGAACCTGCTGACCGCCATCGGCAAGTGGCAGGCTGCCGCGGCCGACCTGCGCGTGCTCGATGCGCGCCTTGCGGCCGGCGAGGGCCTGCGCATCGATGCCGCCGAACTGCGCGCGCCGCTGCCGCGCACCTGGCAATGGCTGGATGCCTCCGCCTTCCCGGTGCATGCCGAGCTGATGCAGGTGGCCTTTGCCACGCCGCCGATCAAGCACGACAAGCCGCTGATGTACCAGGGCATGTCCGACCGCTTCTATGGACCCTATGACCAGGTGCCGTTCCCGGATGCCACCCAGGGCATCGACTTCGAGGGCGAATATGCCGTGGTGGTCGATGACGTGCCGATGGGCTGCACGCCGGCAGAGGCCGCGCGGCACATCCGCCTGCTGGTGCAGGTGAACGACTGGTCGCTGCGCAACCTTGCAGTGCCGGAGATGAAGACCGGTTTCGGCTGGATCCAGGCCAAGCCGGCCTGTTCGATGGCGCCATTTGCCGTGACGCCGGATTCGCTGGCGCCGTACTGGCGCGGTGGCCGGCTCGAGCTGCCGCTGCACATTGAATGGAATGGCCAGGCCTTCGGCCGTGCCAACGGCAGCGAGATGGGCTATGGCTTCCAGGACCTGGTGGCGCATGCCGCCGCCACGCGCGACCTGGTGGCCGGCACGGTGATCGGATCCGGCACGATCGCCAACAAGGAATACGCAACGGTGGGTTCCAGCTGCATCTCCGAACGGCGCGCCATCGAGATCATCGCGCAGGGCGCGGCGCAGACGCAGTACATGGCCTTCGGCGACCGCGTGCGCATGGCGGCGCGCCTGCCCGACGGCAGCGAACCGTTCGGCTGTATCGACCAGCAGGTGGTCAGCGCGAAGCCGGCGGGCTGACTTCACTCCCCGGCAGCCGGTGCCTTAGTATGCAGTGCATACAATCAGGCACCGCCTGACGGAGGGGGACATGCAGATCAATTCTCGTTCGATATTCGCCCAGGGCGCCTCGTGCCTGGCTGCCCTGTTGCTGGCTGCTTCGGCGGTGGCTGCCGATGCGCCGGCTGCGCGGGGAGCCGGTCCGGGCGCCGCGGCACCGGGCCAGGGTGCACCGCGCGGTGGCGGTGGCTTCGGCATCGATCCACGCGCCGAGAAGCGCACCTACCACTTTGCCGACGCCGGCCAGGACATGCCTTACTGCGTGTTCGCCTCCTCGAAGGTGAAGAAGGACGTGCCGGCGCCGCTGATCGTGTCGCTGCACGGCATGGGCGCGACGCCCGACATCATGTGCAACGCGACCGCGGTCGACCTCGCTGAAGAGGGCGGTTACGTGCTGGTGGCACCGATGGGTTACAGCACCACCGGCTGGTACGGCTCGCCGGTGATCAACCTGGGCCCGCCGGGTGCGCGTGGCCCCGGCCCCGGCCCGGGAGCTGGCGGACGTGGCCCCGGCCCGGGCCCCGGTGCCGGCGCCGCGCCGGGCGCAGGCCCTGGTCCCGGTGCGGGTCCTGGTCCGGGTCGCGGCCCGGGTGGACCCGGCGCAGGGGCCCCTCCGGGCGCCGGACCGGGCGGCCCCGGTGCCGGTGCGCCGCCCGCTGGTGCACGTCCGCCCGGACCGCCGCCGGCCACGGCCGCGGCCGGTCCGACGCCGGACAACGCCACCATCGAGAAGTGGAGCGAGCAGGACGTGATGAACGTGCTCGACATGGTGCGCAAGGAATTCAACATCGATCCGAAGCGCATCTATCTGACCGGCCACTCGATGGGCGGCGCGGGCACGCTGTTCCTGGGCGCCAAGCACGCCAACCTGTGGGCGGCGATTGCGCCGGTGGCGCCGGCCTCGTTCATGATGAACAACAACCGCGCCGAGATCCTGGGCAGGATCAAGGACGCCGGCGTGCCGGTGCTGCTGCTGACCGGCGATGCCGACGAAGTGGTGTCTCCCGACAACACCCGCCTGTGGGCGAACACGTTGAAGGAGATCAACGCCGAGCATGTGTACATCGAACAGCCCGGAGTGACGCATGGCCCGGTGATCACCACCAGCCAGAAGGACATCTACGAGTTCTTCGCAAAGCACCGCAAGAAGTAAGTGATGGGAGAGGACCGGCGCAAGCCGGTCCTTTCACGTGAGGGGGAGCAAATGAGAAACGTGATGATCTGCCTGGGGCTGGTGGCGGCCCCGTTGCTGGTTTCCACCGCCGCACAGTCTCCGCAGGGTGCGGCCGCTGCACGCTGCAGCGCGCTGGCAGGCCTTGCCGCCCCCGACTACCGCATCGATGGCGTGCAATGGGTGCCCGCGGGCCCTGCGCCCGGAAGGCCGGGTGCCTCCGCCGAACAGCTGCCGGCGCATTGCCTGTTCCGCGTCACCATCGAACCGCGCGAGTCCGGCCTGCCGGACATGACCTATGGCACCGGCATCGAACTGCGCCTGCCGGAGGACTGGAATGGCCGGTTGCTGTTCCAGGGTGGCGGCGGACTCAATGGCACGCTGAACCCGGCGCTGGGCAGCGTGGCGGGTTTTCCGTCCGCACTGGCGCGTGGTTTTGCGGTGGTGTCCACCGACAGTGGCCATCGGGGCCGCAACAACATCGACACGCGCTTCGGCGCCGACCAGCAGGCGAAGCTTGATTTCGGCTGGCAGTCGATCGACCGCACCGCCCGCGAGGCGAAGAACCTGCTGCAGCGGTTCTATGACCGCAAGCCCGAATATTCGTACTTCATGGGCTGCTCCACCGGGGGCCGCGAGGCCATGATGGCGGCGCAGCGCCTGCCGCTGTTGTTTGATGGCGTGGTGGCGGGCAATCCTTCCTTCAACCTGACGCGCATCGCGATGAACCAGGTGTACAGCCTGCAGACGGTGACGCGCATCGCGCCGCGCGATGCCGACGGCAAGCCGATGCTGCATGCGGCCTTCAGCGATGCGCAGCTGTCGGCGATCCGCGCGACGCTGCTGGAGCGCTGTGATGCGCTGGACGGCCTGAAGGACGGCATGATCAATGACTACAAGGCCTGCGACTTCCAGCCGCGCATGCATGTGTGCGGCGAGCCCACGGCGCCGGCCGCCGGTGCCTGCCTGACACCGCAGCAGGCCGAGGGCCTGGCCGCCATCTTCGCCGGCGCGCGCAACAGCCGTGGCGAGAAGCTCTATGGCAGTTACAGCTTCGATACCGGCATCGCCGGTTCCGCCTGGCGTTCGATGCACCTGGGTTCGGCCACCTCGCAGCCGGCCAATGCCTCGCTGGGGCGCGACACGCTGCGTGATTTCTCGCTGACGCCGCCTGATCCAACCCTCGATCCGCTGGCCTTCGACTTCGACCGCGACGTGCCGCGCACGCGCGAGACCGAGGCGATCAACGATGCCGTCGCGACGCTGCTGGGCAGCTTTGCCGCCAACGGCGGCCGGCTGATCCTCTACCACGGCTTGTCCGACCAGGCCATGTCCACCGGCGCGCTCACCGACTGGTATGAGGCCGTGACGCCGCGGACTGAACAGGGGCCGCAGGATTACGCGCGACTGTTCCTGGTGCCGGGCATGACCCATTGCAGCGGCGGGGAATCCACCGACCGCTTCGACATGCTCAGCGCCATCCAGGACTGGGTGGAGAAGGGCAAGGC
>CAYNEX010000028.1:10029-24376 GCA_964396335.1 uncultured Steroidobacteraceae bacterium
CCGACCGCTTCGACATGCTCAGCGCCATCCAGGACTGGGTGGAGAAGGGCAAGGCACCCGATCGGGTCATCGCCAGCGGCAATGCCTTCCCGGGCATCACGCGGCCGCTGTGTCCCTATCCGGCCGTCGCGCGTTACACCGGCGGCGACGCCTCGGATGCCGCCAGCTTCTCCTGCAGCGTGACCAGGCCGTAAGGCCTGGTCCGCGCTTTCATCAGGGCGTCAGCACCACCGTCACGCGACGGCTCTGCCAGTCATCGACGCCATCGGCTTCATCGATGGCGTCGCGCGTCTCGCGCTGCGCGGGAATGGTCAGGCCGGCGCCGGCCAGCAGCTTGGCGATCTCGTCCACGCGCCGCTGCGCCACCTGCCCGGACTCACGCAGCAGCGTGCCATCACTGAGCCGGTGCGCGCCGCGATAGCCGACGATGCGCATCTGCTTCGCCTTGATCTGGCGCGCGCGGTTCAGCACCGTCATCAGCTCGTCCGGATGGCGGAACGACACACCGCGATCGAAATCGAAGTGGATGTCGATCACCTGTTCGCCCGCAGGCGGGGGCGCCGGCTGGCGCGGACCCGGCGGCGGTCCGGCGAAGGCCAGGCGGCCGGCACTGGGTCCCGGCGGGCGCGGATGGAAGTCGATGGTGTAGCGCTCGTCGGCCGGCAGCATGGTGCGGCAATTGGCATCCTGCTCCGGCATCACCGACAGCTTCACCGGCGACAGCACCACGCCACCGCAGATGGCGTCCGCATCGCTGACCACGCCTTCCACCAGCACCTGGTGGCCCAGCATCGGCGGCTGCACCGGCGCACTGACATCGCTCTGGATGGTCAGGTAATACAGCTGGCCGTCGTATTCGCTGAGCCAGCAGGGCACCGTGCGCGTGTCGCGGATGATGGGGCAGGCGACGAAGCTGATGCGCGAGCCGGGCGCGGGCGCGGCCAGCACCGCGCTGCTGAACAGGGCGAGGAACCCGATCTGTGCGGCGCGACGCATCACAGCACCTCCAGGAAGTTCACCAGGTCCTGTCGTTCCTGCTCGGTCAGGCGGATGTTGAAACGACGGTCGTAGAAGTCGACCAGCTCGCGGATGTTGGCCGCCGAGCCGTTGGAGAAGTACGGCGCGCGCGCGGCCAGCGCACGGAACTGCTGGATCACGATCGCACCCACGTCCTCGCACTTGCCCGAGATCAGCGCGCGGCCCGGGTCCTGCGTGTAGATGGTGCGGCCCAGGAACGGATGCGGCGGCAGGTCGCTGCGGCAGGTGATCTTGAACAGCGGCAGCGCTGGCAGTTCCTTCGCCCACGGACTTTCCGGCGGCTCCATCGCCCAGGGGTGGTTGGTGGTGCCGACGTCCATCCAGCCATTGGCCGTGTCCATGCCGGTCATGTGCATGCCGTGGCAGGTGGCGCAGGTGCGCTTGATCGGATTGCCCAGGCCCACCGTGTTGATGTGCATGGCATCGCTGATCCAGAACGTGCGGAAGAAGAACACGTCATGGCCGCGCTGCACCGAGGCGCGGTGCTTCGCGGCTTCATCCTGCGGTTCCTGGCCTTCCGGCGGCGCCCACTTGTCCTCCATCGGGAACACAAAGCGGGTGGTGTTGTTGCCCAGCACGCCATCCTCGCCCTTCGCCATCGCATGCGGGCCCAGTCCCGAGGGACCATCCGGCTCGTCCATGCGCACGCCATGCCGGGATTCCACCTGTGCGGCGTACAGCTGCCGCTCGAAGGACTCGATCTGGTCCAGCTGTTCCCTGGTCAGCGGCATGCCCATCTGCAGGTGCGTGCGCGCCGCCGAATGCGCCTGCGTGCGCAGCGTCGGCTCACGCGCATCGGCCATCATGTTCATGTTCACCGGCTTGCCGGTGTCCGGGTCGATCGCGGCCAGCATGCCGGTCTTGCCGATGAATGGCGTGACGCCGAAGCCCGAGGAGCTGACGTAGCGCAGGTTGGCGGCCGGTCGCGGCCGGCGGTACACCGAGATCTCCTTGCGCTGGCCGTTGATGCCATACACCGGATCGGTATTGCAGCCGGTGGGATCGCGCACCACTTCGATGTCGAACTCCGGCTCCACCGGATCGCCACGCTCGTTGCGCGGCGGCCAGGGCAGGGCGATGCGGAACAGTCCGCGCTCCAGCAGCAGCGAATGCGAGGAGGCCTGCTGCGGCGGCAGGTTCGGGCAGTTGGCGCCGTCGAACATGTGGAAGATCGGATCCTTGCCACCGGTCACCTTCCACCGGTCCTGGATGCTGACCAGCGACAGCGACATGCCATCGCCGGGCTGGTGGCAGGACACGCAGGCGCGGCCGGTGGGACCGATGGGCTCGAAGAAGGCATGACCACGCGTGGTGATCGTGCCGGCGGTGTTCAGCACGCCGAGCTTGCCGAACTCGTTGTCGTATTCCACGTAGGCCGGCAGCGGATCCGGATCACCGGGCGACCACCAGAAGCGTTCGCTGGCGGCCACCGCGGTGGCCACGCACAGCCAGGGCAGCACGCGCAGCGCGTGCCGGCGCAGATTCACCTTGCTCATGATGTCAGTCCCCGAGCCTTCATCCACTCATGCATGCGTTCGATCCAGCCGTCCACCGGCAGGCCGCGCGACGACAGGCCGAAGCCGGCGCTGACCTGGTCGTAGACATGGATCTCGGCTGGCTTGCCGGCGGCCTTCCACGCGGCGAACAACGCAAGGCATCCATTGGTGACATTGAAATGGGTGCTGCCCACCGCGATGAACAGCGGCGGCGCGTGCCCGGGCACATTCACATCCATCAGCGAGGGGCCATACAGCGAAACCAGGAAGTCGGGCGAGGCGGCGGATTTTTCCGCCAGTGCGGTTCCCACCGCCACGCCACCGCCGGCCGAGAAACCCATGATGCCGATGCGCTCCGGATTGATGCTCCAGGCGGCGGCGCGCTCGCGCACCATGCGGATGGCGAGCTGCGCATCGGCAATGGCCATGTGCAGCACTTCGGTGAGTGCCGCGTCATTCGGCGCCGGGTTGGCATTGGCGTTGCGGATCACCAGTTCCTGGCGTGGCGGCGGCGCGGCGCCGGGGCCGCCGGCGCCCGGAGGGGCTCCGCCCACACCAGGCGGCGGGCCACCACGTGCACCACCCGGTGCCTGCTGCAGCGTGCGGTACTTGAGCACGAAGGCGGCAATGCCGCGTTCGTTCAGCCACTGCGCCACCTTCACGCCTTCGTTGTCGAAGCCGAGCAGGCGCAGCGCGCCACCGGGCGCGATGACCACCGCGGTGCCATTGGCCTTCGTCGCGTCCGGCAGGTAGACCGTCAGCGAGGGGTCGCGCACGTTCGAGATGATGCGGTCGCCACTCTGCGAGGTGGTCACTGTTTCAGGCTGTGTCCAGTTCTCGCTGCCGGGGGCCGCGCCCGGCCACAGGCGCAGTTCGGTGCCCGGCGCCGGACGCGCGGCCGCATCTGCCGCGAAGGCAGTGCCGCATAACGGGAAGAAAGAAACCAGCAGGCAGGCCGCCAGGGCGCGGCCGCGTATCCGAATCGTGTCCATCAGTCTCCCGATCGCACGGTCAAATCCGTGATCGGCCGGTCCCTGGCGTCCAGTACGCGTGCGCAGAAATCCGTCGCGCCGCCCCCGTTGATGATTGCCGCCCGGATCACGTGGCGTCCCGGCGCCAGCGTCAGGCGCCGCGAGACCCCGTCATCGATCACGGTCTGCCGGTCATTGTAAAGCGAGATCACCCGCTGGCCATCCAGCCACCAGACCGAGGCGGCGTTGGAGCCGATCGACAGCCGCGCATCGCGCAGCGCGCGCGACGTCTCGATGACGGTGTGCGCCCAGAACAGCACATTGCTGGTGGGCCGGCCGCGCGACCAGGCGAAATGGTACAGGTTCAGGTTGTAGAGCGTGGTGTCCAGCGCATGCCATGTCAGTGACTGGTCGCCGCCCAGCGTCACCTGTTGCCCATCCGTGGGCACCTCGTCCCCGGGCAGGCGCCATTGTTCGATTACCGACTCGATGGCGGGCTGGGTCAGCTGGCCGCTGACGCTGATCGGGTCGAGCACCGTCCAGCGGCGGATGAAGCCGGCAGCGTCGACGCGTGCCGGCGTCCTGCCGGCCTTGCGCAGCGTGGCGGGGGGCGGACGCGGGCCTTCCGCCGTCGGCGCGGCCGCGTGCAGCGCGGTCAGCGGCAGCATCAGCAGTCCGCCAAGGAGCTGGCGGCGCGAGGTGAGGGACTTCATGGCTTGCGGATCACCCAACGGTGCTTGTCGGAGGCGGCATCGAAATCCGACAGCGTGGCGAAACTGCTGCCCACCGCCGACAGCGCCATGCTGGCGCTGCGGCCGGGAATGGCGCGCGGCATCAGGCGCCAGCTGCCATCGGTGAGCTGGTCGATCCGCCAGAGCTGCTCGGGTGCGCCGGTGAACGCCGGCAGCACGGTGAGTTCGGCATCGGCGGTGGCCGCCAGCGTGCGTTCGGTGCCGGCGATGCGGATGCGGTACCAGGGCGCGCCCGGGACGCCGCCTGCACCCGGCACCGGCTCGATCTGCCAGCGCTGCTGGGCCTGCAGCATGGCGGGGGCCAGCCGGGGTTCCACGGCACCTGCCGGCCAGCTGCTTTCGACATCGGCGGCCTGCTGCACGGGAACCGGATCGCGCGGTGGCGGCGCGGCACCGGGGGGGCCCGGAGGGCGTGGCGGCCTTGCGCCCCCCACGGGCACGCCCTGCACGGCCAGTTCGAGCACGGTGCCGGTACGCGCCGATTCGATGGTGTATTCACCGGGTTCGAGGTTGTCGCCGGCCACCGGCCAGCCATCGCGCCACAGCAGCGGCCGGATGTCGAGCACGCTGATGCCGCCGCGATCCAGGTCCGCCTCGTAATGCAGCGAGAACTTCTGCACGCCATCGCCGAGGTCGAGCAGGCCGAAATGTCCCGGCCCGATGAATCGTCCGCTGGAGCCGGCAAACAGCTTGCCGCCACCCTGCAGCATGTCGATGCCCATGTTGTCCAGGTAGGGGCCGGTCACCTTGCGCGAGCGGCCCATGCGGATGTTGTAGCTGGAGTTCGCGCCCTGGCAGCAGGAGCCATGCGTGACCAGAAGGTAATACCAGCCGTCGTGGTGGATGATGATCGAGGCTTCGGAGTTGATCGCGATGTCCACCGGCTTGCGGTCGGGATGACGGCGCAGGCCGGTCTTCGGATCCAGTTCCACCAGGCGGATGTAACCGAAGTACGACCCATAGGTCAGCCACAGGCGGCCATCCGGGTCGCGGAACACGCCCGGATCGATCGCGTTGCTGTCCTCGATGCCGTCGGACCAGACCACCGGCCCGGCATCCTCCCAGCCATAGTCCGGTGAATCCGGATCGAGCGAGCGGCCGATCAGCAATCCGATGGCGGCGCGCGGTTGCGTGCCCGGTGCGGAGTAATACAGGTAATAACGATCGCCCTGGCGGATGATGTCCGGCGCCCAGGTGTTGTTGCCGCCGCGTTCAAGCACGGCCGGCCCCGGTCGTCCGCCCGGCAACGACTGCATCACCGAACCGCCGCGCCGCCAGGTCCAGCCGTCATCCGACACCGAGAACGGCAGGCCGTTGCCGGTAGCATAGGCGTAATAACGACCCGCATGCTCGATCACCGTGGACGGATCGTGCATCGCCGGATCGCCATCCAGCGCGGCGGCGCCCGCAAGGTAAGGCAGGCCGGCCGCCAGCAAGGCGGCCAGCCTGCGTTGGATGCCACCGTTGCGCATCAGCTCCTCAGAAACGGTAGCTGGCCGTGAGCGACAGCGTGCGCGGCCGTGCATAGATCACCTCGGCATAACCGGAGGAGGTGCTCAATGACGAGGTGCCGGCCACCGGATACAGCTTGTCGCCGAGGTTCTGCGCATTCAGCGCCACACGCCACTTCGAATCCGCCGGTTCCAGCGCCACCGATCCGCTCCACAGGGTCACGCCACCCATCTGCGAGATCTCGGCCGAGTTGCCGGCGTCGAAGTACTGCGCACCGGTATAGCTGGCGTCCAGCCGCGGGGTCAGTGACCACCCATTGGCAAGCAGGAACTGGTAGGAGATGCCGGCATGCGTGGTCCACTCGGGCGTGAAGGGCAGGCGGCTGTCGAGGTTGGCGGTGGCCGTCGGCGCCACGTCGCCGAACGGCGGCGGCGGGGTGATGCGGTCGAAGCCGGAATCCAGGTAACCCACGCTGGCGTCGAACTGCAGGCGCCGGGTCGGCGACCAGGCCAGCTCCAGTTCACCGCCATCGATCGAGGCCTTGCCGGCGTTGAACAGCAGCGGCACCACGCCCAGCCGGTACGTCATCTGGATGTCGTCGTAGTCGGTGGTGAACACCGCGGCGTTGATGCGCAGGCCCGGCCGCGGGTTCAGCTTCACGCCGGCCTCGATGGTGGTGGCCGTCTCGGCACCGAAGGCGATCGGCTCGTTGCCCGGCGGCGCGGCGTTGTAACGCTGGTTGAAGCCGCCACTCTTGAAGCCTTCGCCATAGCTCAGGTAGGTCATCACCGCGTCGTTCCAGCGGTACTGCACGCTGCCGGAGATGGTGGTGTCGTCGAACTTGAGGCGGAAGGGATCGGTGGTCAGGAACAGGCAGCCGGTCTGCGTCGGCGGTGCGCCGTTGAACGGGCACAGCGCGGTGGGCAGCGTGGCCGGCTCCGGCGCGGTGGCCGGCGACACATTGAACATTGTGCCCTGCAGCGACTTCTTCTCGTCGGTGTAGCGCAGGCCGGCGGTGGCGCTGAGCCGGTCGGTGAAGGCCCAGCTCCATTCGGTGAAGGCGGCCTTGGCCTTGGTGCGCAGCGACACGCGCTGGGTGTCATAGGAAGTGCCGGGGTTGGAGATCGCCACCAGCACGCGGTCGAAGGAATCCTCGTCGAAGTAATAGAGGCCGACCACGCCATCGAGGCGATCGCCGTCATAGCTGGCCTGCAGCTCCTGGCTGAACTGCTCGCTGCGGCTGCTGTAGTTGGTGTGCAGCACCAGCAGCGGCGTGTTGTCGGCATCGCGCGCGCCGCGCCAGCGCAGCGTGCGATCGGCGGTGATGGACTTCAACGTCAGGCGGTCGTTCACCTGCCAGCTGGCCACCAGCGAGCCGCCGCGGTTGCGCAGTTCGCTGAAGGCCGGCGCGGTGCCGCCGTTCACGAACGGGCCCTTGTACTGCGCGTCGTTGCCGCAGCGTGGATCGGCCAGCGGGCCGACCCGCGTCGGTGGCGGCAACGGATCGGGCACGTCCGGGCAGCCGGAATCGAGGCTGGCCACGCCGACGAACAGCGCCTCCTCGTTGATGGAATGGAACACGAACGGCGAGCCGTTCTCATCCTCCTTCGAGTAGTCGTAGCGCAACGTGAACGAGAGGTTCTCGTTCGGGCGGAAGCGCACCGCGCCCTGGGCGTTGAGGGAATCCTCATCGCCGAGGTCGGCGCCATCGAACTCGCGCTTCACATAGCCGTCGCGCTTGCGCAGGCCCGCGGAGGCACGCGCCGACCAGACACCGGTGTCGAACAGGTCGGCGGCCGCGAAGGCATCGAAGAGATTGTCTTCTCCGACGCTGGCGCGCAGCAGGTTGCCGGCGCCTTCACCCGGTCCATTGGTGGTGAGCAGCACCGCGCCGCCGATGGTGTTGCGGCCGAACAGCGTGCCCTGCGGACCACGCAGCACCTGCGCGTTGGCGATGTCGCGCATCTCCATCGCGCCGCCCACCGAGCGGCCCATGTACACATCGTCGATATACAGGCCGACACCCGGATCGACCGCCGCGGTGGCATCGGTCTGGCCGATGCCGCGGATGAACACCTGCGCGGCGGAGTTGTTGCCGGTGAGGGTTCCGTAGGTGTGGAACTGCAGGTTGGGCGCGATCTTGTCGAGGTCGGTGGTGCCCTCGATCTGCATGCGTTCGAGCATCTCGGCGGTGACCACGGTCACGGCCACCGGAGTGTCCTGCAGGCTTTCCTCGCGGCGGCGGGCGGTGACGACGATCTCCTCGAGTTCGACCGCCTCGGGCGCTGCCGGCGAGGCGGCCTGCGCGGGCATTGCGGCGCCTGCGCCCAATGACAATCCGAGTACCAGGCATCCCGTCGTGCGGGAGCCGTTTCTTGCGACTGGCATGTCCATTCCCCTGTTGTTCGCTTCCGATCCTTCGTGCGAGATAACCAAAGCCTTACGACTTCAGTTGTATGCACTGCATACTAATTGCGTTGCTCGATCAGGGGCAAGGCACTACAGTTCCGCTCTGTTTGCCACAAGGCCTCTTATGGATTCCCGTCAGTCGGATTCCCACGGCGCGGCATCAATTGCCGTCTCAACGCCGCCGCTCAACTTCGCCGGACTCGACCAGTTGCTGGGTTATCGCCTGCGCCGCGCGCAGGGTGCCGTGCATCGTGATTACCTGAACTCCGTCGACAAGCTGAAGTTGACGCAGAAGCAGACCGCGGTGATGTGGCTGGTGGCAGCCAACCCGGGTGTTGCGCAGGGCACCGTCGGCGCGGCGCTGTCGATGGATCGCGCCACCATGATGGTGCTGGTCGACCGGCTGGAGGAGAAGGGCCTGCTGCGGCGCGCCCGCTCGCGCATCGACCGGCGCCGGCGTGAACTGCATGCCACGGCCGCCGGCCAGCGCCTGCTGGACCGGATCCGCCAGCGCATCGACGCCCATGAGCAGCGCATGAAGTCGCTGTTCAGTGCGGCTGAACTGGCGACCCTGAACCGGTTGCTGGAGAGACTGCAGGCGCTGGAGTCGATCTGACCTAGCTGCGCGGCCCGAAGGTCTCGCGCAGGTTCTGCTGCACATCGCGCAGGCCCGAGGCCGCGGCGCGGCCCATGTCGGCGGTTTTCTTCCGCGCCATCTCCATCACCTCGCGCGCACTGAGTGCGTCACCGCGCGCCGAAGCGATCTGTTCCGGCGTCCGCGCGGCGGGCATCACGATCAGCATGGTGAGCCACACGAAGAACCACAGCGAGCCGGTGGGGATCAGCATCAGCACCATCCCGAGGCGTACCCACACCACATCGATGTTGAAGTAGGCGGCGAGGCCGGCGCACACGCCGCCCATCATGCCTTCGGAGGGAATGCGCATCAGTCGCCGGCGGCGCGCCGCCAGGGCCGCAGTGCCGTCGGCGTCTTTCCATGTGTCGCCGGCACTGTCCTGCGCCGTGGCAGCGGGTTCATCGGCGGGAATTCCACTGGCCTGCACCGGGCCCATCTCGCGCAGGATCTGTGCCGCTTCGCCTTCGGAGATCACGTTCTTGTGCTTGCCCAGGAAACTGTCGCATTTGTCCGCGATCGCCTGCTCCAGGTCGGCGAGGATCTCGGCGCGATCGGGATTGGTGGCGAGCACCTGCGAGGCGCGATCCAGGTAAGCCGCGACCGCCACATGTGCGCCTTCCTCGAGCTGGTAGGCATTGCCACCCAGGCTGACTACGGTGACTTTTCGCATGTCATTGACCAATCCGGTTGAGGGTTTCGGTGAGGTGGGTCCAATACCCCTGCAGTTCCGACAGGGCCCGCTGGCCGGCTTCGGTGAGGCGGTAGTACTTGCGCGGCGGACCGGCTTCGGACTCGCGCCATTCGTAATCGACCAGCTGCTCGCGCCGCAGGCGTGAGAGCAGGGGATAGAGCGTGCCTTCCTGGGTGGCGAACTCGGTGCCCGCCAGCCGCTTGAGCAGGTCCGCCACGTACAGGGTTTCGCCGGCGATCGCGCGCAATACGGCGAACTCCAGCAGGCCCTTGCGTACGGCAATGAATTTTTCGTTCAGGTCCACGGAACAGACATTACCAAAAGCTACCTTGTCGTCGCAAGGTAGCGGTGCAAAATAAGGCCCGGCGCTGGAGGAGCGCCGGGCAGGGGGCTAGAACCGGTACCGCAGGCCGACCCGGACGGTCCGCGGCTCCTCGACCCGGCTGACGCGGCCGGCGACCGGTTCGGCGTCGATGGCCGGCAGGTAGCTCTCGTACCAGTAGACGATGTCCTTGCCGCGTTTGTTGAACACGTTCAGCAATTCGCCATACACGGTCCAGCCGCGGCGGTTCCAGGCCGCGCGCAGGTTCAGGCAGTTCTCGCCATCGGCGCGTTCGGAATTGTCCTCGGTGAGCGGGAACTCGCCCAGGTGGCGCAGGCGCGCCGACAATTCCCACGGACCCTTCAGCCACGACACGCCCAGTTCGCCGGCGGTCTCCACCGCGCCGGCGATGCGCGTCTCGCCCGGTTCGGCCAGCTCGCCACGGTAGCGGGCGCGCGAGCCGGTCCAGGTGGCGTCGATGGCGAGGCCGGGCAGGGGATGCCAGAAGCCCACCAGCTCGTAACCGCGGCGACGGCTGGCGGCACCAGGCTCGACCGAGTTGGAATCGCCGACGAACCGCAGCTCGCTGTCCACGTCCAGCTCCCACAGCGTGGCCGTGAACGAGAATCCGCCGCGCTGGTAACGCGCGCCGATCTCGCTGCCGGTGCCCTTCACCAGGCCCGGCACCGGCGTGTCGCTGGCGGTGACGCCGCGCGCGTCATTCGAATGGAAGCCGCGGCCCCAGTTCGCATACAGCTCCACCATGTCGGTGGCCTGCCATGCGAGGCCGAACTTCGGTGAGACGATGGCGTCGTCCTCCTTGCCCTGCAGGGCCGGCACGGTGGCCGAGTCATCCTCGGGATCGAGGAATGCATCGCGCTTCGCGCGGGTGTTGAAGTCGTACCAGTCGGCGCGCAGGCCGCCCATCAGGCGCAGTCCCTGCGCCGGTGTCCATGCCGCCTCGGCATGCGCCGCCGCCGACAGTTCACGGGCGCGGTGCGCACCGAGGATGCCGACCAGTTCGCGCTCGACCGTATGGTCCACGCGCACGTTGCGGATGTCGTCGTAGCGCGATTCCGCGCCCAGCGTGAACGCCATTGCATCGGAGGCACGGAACTGCTTCTGCGCCAGGCCACCGACGGTATGACGCCTGTCCCATTGGTGGATCTGGTAGCTGTAGGTGGCGTCGGAGTACATGTCCCAGTCGTAGTACTGCCCGTACAGCGTGGTGCGCCAGTCCTCGCCTGACAGTCGCAGCGTGGCGATGTGCCGCTGGGTCTGCCCGGTGGCGGTGTCATCCAGGGCGCAGAAGGCATCGGCGCAGATCGCCGTGCCGATGGCGCGTTCGGGAATCTGCTCGGTGGGGCGCCAGCTGGCGTCATAGCTCATCAGCGTGGTTTCCAGCTGTCCGAACGAGGTGCTCGCCGCGTACTTCAGGAAACCTGAAAAATGCTGCAGGTCCTCGGGCAGTTCCCACGGGCCGTCATAGGTCTTCCACTGCGCGGCGGCGGAGAGTTCACCGCTGCCCAGCGCCACGCTGCCGCCGCCCGCCAGGCGCCGCCAGCCGAAGCTGCCGGCTTCCACCGCGGCGAACGGGCGGTCGAAGCGCGAAACGGTGCGGATCAGCGCGGCGCCTGCCAGCGCGTTGTCACCGAGGTCGGCGCGATAGGGGCCCTTGCGGTAGTCGATGCGCTCCACGGTCTCGGGCATCAGCCCGTTGACGTCCAGGTATCCCTGGCCATGGCCATGCGTGCGCAGGTTGATCGGCACGTCGTCGATCAGGGTGGTGAAGTCGGTGCCGTGGTCGAGGTTGAAGCCGCGCAGGAAGTACTGGTTGGCCTTGCCGCTGCCCGAGTGCTGCACGGCGATCATGCCCGGCACGGCCTCGAGCAGTTCGGCCACCCGCAGCAATGGGCGAACGGCCAGGTCGGCGCCGGCAATGGCGCCTTCGCTGGCGGCAGTGGCTGTCCCGATCAGCCGCTCGCCGCGGCCGTAGACCACCACCTCGTCCAGGTCATCGTCGGCTCCGGCCGCCTGTGCGCCCATGCCGGCTGCCAGCAGCAGCGCCATCGTCCCGATCTTTCGCATCCGTTCCATTCTCCTTGAGGCAAGGCGCATTCCTCGGTAGGGAACCGCCATGGCCATGTGACCACGAGCGGCCTGCGCCATCGCGAAAGGGACGGTTGGGAACGGTTAACGCCACGTTAACGGTGGCGTCCGGCGCGTCGGAAGCGCTTCAGCCCGGCAGGACGATGCGGGGGACGTCGGGATTCGGGCGGTACAGCACGGCCACATGGCCGATGCGCGTCACCATGGTCGAGCCGGTGCGCCCGGCCAGCTCCGCCAGCGTGGCATCGCGCTCTTCGCGCTCAAGGCCGGGCAGGCGCACCTTGATCAGTTCATGGTGTTCGAGGGCCTCGGCCGTCGCCGCCACCACCGCGTCGGTGAGGCCGGCATTGCCCATCAGGATGACGGGTTTGAGGGGGTGTGCCAGGCCTTTCAGGTGCCGGCGCTGTCGTTCGCTGAGCTGCATAAGATGTGCATTGTACCCCGCCGCATTGCCTACACTTGTGCCCGTGCAAGCCGCAGACCCCGCCATCCCCCGGCCCGACGACTTCATGCGCGAGGTCGAGCGCATCCGTTCCAGCGGCGCGCTGGGACGCGGCATGCAGATGCAGCGGCTGTTCGACTTCCTGGTGGCCTGCCGCGCCAGCGGCCGGGTGCCGAAGGAGATCGAGGTGGCCATCGACTGCTTCGAGCGGCAGCCCGGGCCCGATGCCGCCCAGGACGCCACGGTGCGGGTCACCGCGCACAAGCTGCGCAAGCGGCTGGAGGAGTTCTACCGGGATGCCGGCGAGGCGCCGCGGCTGACCATCCCGCGCGGGGAATACCGGCTGGCCCTGGCGGCGCCCGAAGACGCGGCTGCCGCGGACCAACCGCCGGGCAGGGCGGCGCTGACGCCACGCGAGCGCCTGGCCGTGCTGGTCGCCGCCGCGGCGGTGGTGTTTGCGCTGGCCGTGTGGATCCTGACGCCCGGCAGCCGCGGCGACAGCCGGCCGCTGGCCGAAGTGCGTTCCAGCGCCCTGTGGGCCGGCGTGCTCGACGACGCGTTGCCGGTGCAGCTGGTGCTGGGCGACTACTACATCCTCGGCGAACGCGATGAGCGCGGCGACATCCGCCGCCTGGTGCGCGAATTCGACATCAACTCGCGCCAGCAGCTGGCCGAGAAACAGCAGTTCGACCCGGATGCCGGCCGTTATGCCGACATGAACCTGGGCTACCTGCCCACCTCCAGCGCGCATGCGCTGCGCGAGGTGCTGCCGGTGGTGATCGCCTCGGGCAAGCCGGTGATGCTGACTCTGGCCTCGGAGCTGGACCCGGCGACGCTGAAGAGCACGCACATCATCTACCTGGGGTACCTCTCCGGCCTCGGCATGCTCGAGGACCTGGTGCTGGGCAGTTCGCGTTATTCGCTCGGTGGCTCCTATGACGAGCTGATCGACTCGGTCACCGGCACCGCGCATGTCAGCGAGGCCGGTGATCCACAACCGCCCGGAACGCGCTATCGGGATTACGCTTATCTGGCATCACTGACCGGCCCCGGCGGCCACCGCCACCTGATCCTGGCCGGGACCCGTGACGTGGGCCTGATGCAGGCCGCCGAAGCGGCCGCCGACCCGTCGCGGCTCAACGAGATGCAGGCGAAACTGGCCGGCGAGGGCGCCTTCGAGGCCCTTTATGAAGTGCAGGGGCTCAATGGCATCAATGTGCAGGCGCGATTGCTGCAGGCTTCAGCCATTGAACCCTAGCGGGGTCTTGAAACGCGCTCGACGGCCCCCACCTCCCGCACAGTCCCCCCTGCCCAACCTGGGTGCGTCGGCCGAATCCCACATCCCGAGTACGCATGGCGGATTGCGAACCCGTGCCCCGCTTGCTGGCGAGGCGCCCGGCGATGGTGTAGCGTCCCTACCCAAGGAGTCCTCCATTGAATGACATGACTGGCAAGGTGCTGATCTGGGTAGTGGTCATCGGGACCATGCTGTTCCTGTTCAGCCGCTTCATGCCCCCGGCCCCGACGGCCGAGAACATCCGCTATTCCCAGTTCCTCGATGAGGTCGAGACCGGCCGTGTCGACTACGTGGTCCTGCAGGGCGAGACCATCGAGGGCCTGCGGCGCGACAACACGCGCTTCCGCACCTACAACCCCGAGACCGACGCCACCGCCCTGATCGGCGCGCTGCGCAATGCCAAGGTCGGCATCGAGGGCCGCGCGCCCGAGCAGCCGCATTTCCTCACCCAGCTGCTGCTGCAGCTGGCCCCGGCACTGCTGTTGATCCTCGTCTTTGTCTACATGCTGCGCCAGATGCAGGGCGCGGCCGGTGGCCGCGGCGCGATGTCCTTCGGCAAGAGCAAGGCGCGCCTGCTGGGCGAGGACCAGGTCAATGTCACCTTCGCCGATGTGGCGGGCGTCGATGAGGCCAAGACCGAGGTCGCCGAGATCGTCGACTTCCTGAAGGACCCGGGCAAGTTCCAGAAGCTGGGCGGCAAGATCCCCAAGGGCGTGCTGATGGTCGGTTCG
>CAYNEX010000029.1:0-23947 GCA_964396335.1 uncultured Steroidobacteraceae bacterium
GGCATGGCGACCGGGTTGTCGGTGTGACGGAGGCTGTACGAGCAGCCGGCCAGCAGCGCCACGGCGGCGGCCGCGGTCAGCGGCTTCAGGACGGCGCGGGGCCGGCGGATGAAGGTCGAGGCAGTCAAGCGATCACTCCGATTGCAGGGCAACCACCGGATCCAGCAGGGCGGCCTTGCGGGCAGGCAGCCAGCCGAAGATCAGTCCGATGGCAAAGGCGGATCCGAAGGCGAGGATCACGGGGAACACGGTGTAGGCCACCGGCCGGTCGAAGAAATATTCGACGACCGCGGCCGAACCCAGGCCAAGCACGACACCGAGCAGGCCACCGATCAGCGACACCACCAGCGCCTCGATCAGGAACTGCTGCATGATGTTCTTGGTGCGCGCGCCGGTGGCCATGCGGATGCCGATCTCGCGCGTGCGCTCGGTGACGTTCACCAGCATGATGTTCATCACGCCGATGCCGCCCACCAGCAGCGAGATCGCCGCGATCGAGCCGAGCAGGATGGTCATGGTCTTTTCCTGCTCGACGCGGCTCTCGAGCATCGCGCCGGCGTTGAAGATGCGGAAGTCGACCTGGCCATGGCGGTCGGCCAGCAGGTTCTCGATGTCGATCTGCGTCTGGTTGATCTGCTTCACGTCCTCGACGGCCACCTGGGCGCGGCTGACGAAACGCTGGCCGGTCACGCGCAGCTGGTTGGTCTTGTAGGGGATGACCACCACTTCGTCCTGGTCCTGGCCGTTGGCCGAGGCGCCCTTGCGCTCGAGCACGCCGATGACCTTGAAGTTCAGGTTGTCCATCAGGATGTATTCGCCGAGCGGGTTCTCGCCGTCCGGGAACAGGGTGTCGGCCACGGTGCGGCCGAGCACGGCCACCGGGGCGTATTCCTCTTCGTCCTGGTCCTCGAAGAAGGCGCCCAGCGCCACGCGCCAGTTGCGCACTTCCTGGAACTTCGGCGAGGTGCCGATCACCTGCGCGCGGATGTCGCGGTCCCGGTACCGGAAGGTGCGGGTGCTTTCCTGGTTCGGGATCGCCGCGATGATGTTGGGCACCTGCTCGTTGATGGCCTGGATGTCCTCCAGGGTCAGGCTGCCGGTGCCGCGGTCACCGCCGCGCTGGTTGCCTCCCGCGCCGGGATTGATGTTCATCAGGTTGGCGCCGAAGGAGCTGATCGCCTCGATCACCTGCTGTTTCGCGCCATCACCGATGGCCAGCATGGTGATCACCGATCCCACGCCGATCACGATGCCCAGCAGCGTCAGGAACGAACGCAGCATGTTGGCGCGCAGCGCGCGCACGGCGTTCTTGGCGGCCTCGTAGGCCTCCGCCAGCGCGCCCATGCCATTGCGGCGGGCGGTCCAGCTGCTGACCACCGGGGGATTCTCGGGCGGCTGCGGGCCGGGGTCGGCGACGATGCGGCCGTCCTTGATCTCGATCACGCGGCGGGCGTGGTCGGCCACTTCCTGCGCGTGCGTGATCAGGATGACGGTATGGCCCTGCGCCGACAGCTCGTCGAGCAGCTTCATCACCTCGATGCCGCTCTTGCTGTCGAGCGCGCCGGTGGGTTCGTCGGCGAGGATGATCTCGCCGCCGTTCATCAGCGCGCGCGCGATCGACACGCGCTGCTGCTGTCCGCCGGAGAGCTGCTTGGGCCGGAAGTTGACGCGCTCGCCGAGGCCCAGGCGGGCCAGCAGCTGGCGCGAGCGCTCGTGGCGGTCCTGCAGCTCAACGCCCGCGTACATGGCGGGCACCTCGACGTTCTCGGCGGCTGTGTTCTGCGGGATCAGGTTGTAGCTCTGGAACACGAAGCCGAAGGACTCGCGGCGCAGGTCCGACAGCTCGTCGCGGTCGAAGTCCGAGACATCGCGGCCCTTGAACAGGTACTGGCCGGTGGTGGGCCGGTCCAGGCAGCCGAGGATGTTCATCATCGTCGACTTGCCGGAACCGGACGCGCCCATGATGGCCACGAACTCGCCCGGGTAGATCTTCAGGTCCACCCCATGCAGGACCTGCGTGGAGATGTCGCCGTTGAAATACGTCTTGGTGACGCCCCGCAGTTCAATGATGGGAACTGCGGGGTCGTGGGTGTTGGAGGCGCTCATCAGAAGGGACGGAAGCCGCCGCCGCCGCCCGGGAAGCCGCCCTGGCCACGGAAGTTGTTCGGCATCTGGTTCTGGGTGTTGGTGGCCGCGGCCGGACTGGTGTCACGGCGACCCACGATCACTTCCTCACCTTCGCTCAGGCCTTCGAGCACCTGGCCATGGACGCGGTCGGAGACGCCGATCACGACCGGGCGCGCCTCGTACTGGTCCTCACCCTTCCTGACCACCACAACGCCGCGGCGGGTCTGCTGCTGGCCGTTGCCGGCGCCCATGCCACGCATGCCGCCGCCGAAGCCGCCACCGAATCCGCCGGCGCCGCCGCGGCCGCCGCCGTTCTGCTGGATGCGGGCGCGCATCTCGGCGAGCTGCTCGGGAGTCATGGTCGACGGATCGAAGCCGCCCGGGCCGCCCGGCGGGAATCCGCCGCCACCCTGGCGACGACCTTCACCACGCGGGGCGCCAGCGGGCGGAGCACCGGCCGCCACCGCATCGCCGGCGGGCGCGCTGCCGGCGGTGGGTGCCGGAGCGCCATCGGCGGGCGGGCCGCCGGCAGGCGGACCACCGGCGCCATTGTTGCGGCCGGGGACCTCGAGGCCCAGTTCGCGGACCAGCTGCTGGCCCTGCTGCATGGCCGCCACCGGCATCACCAGCACATTGCGGGCCTCGGCGCTGACGAAGAACACCTGCGCCGTCATGCCGGGCATCAGCTGCAGGTTGTCGTTCTGCACGTCGAACAGCGCGTAATACAGCACCACCGAGTTCTGCACCTTCGGCGTGGGTTCGATGCGCTTCAGCGTGCCCTGCCAGCGGCGGGTGGTGCTGTTCAGCGTGGTGAAGTAGGCCGGCATGCCGACGCTGAGCTTGTTGTAGTCGGCCTCGGAGACCTCGGCCCGCACCGTCATGGTGTTGAGGTCGGCGATGGTCAGGATGGTCGGCGCGGACTGCGAGGCATTGATGGTCTGGCCCTGCTTGGCCGCGATCGACACCACGGTGCCGTCGATCGGCGCCTTGATGGTGGTGTACTGCAGGTTGGCTTCTTCCACGCGCATCGAGGCCTTCTGCTGCTCGATGTTCGCCTTCAGCGTCTCGATCGACTGCCGGGCGTTCTTCAGCGCGGTCTCGGCGTTCAGGTACTGCTCTTCGGTGGAAGCGCCCGCATCGCGCAGGTTCTTCTGCCGGTTGAAGTCACGCTCGGCCTTTTCCAGCTGCGTGTAGCGGTCCTGCAGGTTCGATTCCTGCGCGCGCAGCGAGGCACGGTTGGCCTCGACGCGGGCCATCGCGGTGGTGGCATCGATCTCGGCCAGCACGTCGCCGGCCTTCACCTGGTCACCCACCTCGACCAGCAGCTTTTCGATCTGTCCGGACACCTGCGCACCGACGTCCACCTTGTCGCGCGGCTCGAGCGTGCCCGTGGCGGTCACGAGGTCTTCGATGTCACCGAAGTTGATGGTGGCATAGAGGTATCCGGCTTCTTCTTCGCCACCGGCGAAGTACGTCCAGGCGCCATAGCCGGCCAGGGCCACCGCGGCCACCGCAATGGCGATCTTGCCGCGGCTGGGGCGGCGACGGCGGCGGGCGGAGGTTGCAGATTCGTTCATGTCTTGGTCCGTCAGGTTGTGTGGAACGGTCGGCGATGCAGTACAGCCCACCGTGCGGGAGGCAGGATGACCGGCGAGTAAGGAAGAATTTTGGATGCGGCCTTACACAAAATTTGCTTTATCCCCCATTAGGCTTGCTTGACATGGAAGCCCGGCCAAGCAATACCGCAGCGCCCCGAATCGCGACCCCCGGCCCGCTGCGGCGGGGATTAGACACGCTGCGTGTCAAATTGTTCCTTGCCATCGCCGGCGCCCACCTGGTGCTGGTCGCGGCGGTCTACCTCATCTATAGCTGGAGCTTCGACAAGGGATTGGTTGAGTATGTGAACCAGTCCGAACAGGCCCGCCTGGCCCCGGTCATCGCGCAGCTCTCCGAGGGCTACCGCCAGACCGGCAGTTGGGACTGGGTCGCCGAAGATCGTGAACGCTGGTTCCACGTTCTCAGCGATGTGCTGGGTGCACGACCGGTGGCCTTCATGAAGGACGGCCGCCCCTGGGACGAGCAGGACTGGCGGACCAACCTGGAGCGGATGCCCCGCCCCTTCGATGACGACAACGGCCCGCTGCCGCCGCTGACCTTCGACTGGCGGGTCATGTTGTTTGATGCTGATGGCAATATTCTCATCAGGCAGCGTTTCGGCAATCCGCAGGAAGCGGAGCTGGCGGTCAAGCTGCCGATCCAGGTGGATAACCGCGTGGTGGGTTACCTGGGATATGTGCCGCGGCTGCGGTTTGTGCAGTCGCTCGAATCGATTACGGCAATCCAGCAGTCACGCCGCTTCGGCGTGATCGGCATCGGCATGCTGGCCGCGGTGCTGCTCAATGCCGCGCTGATCGCGAACTGGCTGTCGCGGCGCCTCAATGCGGTGGGGCAGGGCGCCACGGCGCTGGCACGCGGTGACTACAGCACCCGCATCCCGGCACGCGGCTACGACGAGCTGGCCCGGCTGGCCGGCGATTTCAATCACCTTGCCGAGGCACTGGAAGCCGCGCAGCGCGGACGACAGCAATGGATCGCCGACATCGCGCATGAGTTGCGCACGCCGCTGACGACATTGCGTGCCGAGATCGAGGCGGTGCAGGACGGTGTGCGGCCGCTGACGCAGTCGAGCATCAATTCGGTGGCGCAGGAAGTGGGTCGGCTGACGCGCCTGGTCGAAGACCTGCGCACGTTGTCGCTGTCGGACCTGGGCGCGTTGAACTATCGCAAGGCGCCGCTGAACCTGGCCGACAGCATCGAGGATGCCCTGTTCACCAGCCGCGCCGCGATCGAGCAGGCGGGCCTGAAGGTGGAGCTGGAGCTGGATCCCGGCATCCTGGTCGAGGCCGATGACGACCGCCTTGCGCAGGTGTTCGGCAACCTGCTGCAGAACACGCTGCGTTACAGCGACGCGCCCGCGACACTGCGCGTGCGCACCTCGCTCGAAGGCAACCAGGCGCGCATCGACTGGGAAGATTCCTCTCCCGGTGTGGTGGATGCCGACCTGCCGCGTCTGACCGAGCGCCTGTATCGCGTCGATGCCTCGCGCTCCAGCAGCAGCGGCGGCAGCGGCCTGGGCCTTGCCATCGTGCAGGCCATCGTCAGCGGCCATGGCGGAAGCATGCAGGCCGGGCATTCCGCCCTCGGTGGCCTGCGCTGGTGCATCCGGCTGCCGCTGGCGGCAAACTCGCGCACATGAGAGCCGACAGCCCGCCGCCCGCACGCATCCTGATCGTCGAGGACGAGGACAAGATCGCCGAAGTGCTGCGCGATTACCTGCGCCAGCATGGCTACGACACGCATCGCCTCGCGCGCGGCGATGAGGTCGAAGCCTGGGTGCGCGAGCATCCGGTGGACCTGGTGCTGCTCGACGTGATGCTGCCCGGACTCGATGGCATGGAGGTCTGCCGCGCGCTGCGCAGCTTCTCCGACGCCGCCATCATCATGGTCACGGCGCGCGTCGACGAGATCGACCGCCTGCTGGGCCTGGGGCTGGGCGCCGATGACTACATCTGCAAGCCATTCTCGCCCCGCGAGGTGGTGGCGCGCGTGGCCACGGTGCTGCGGCGGACGCGGCGGCAGCAGGCTGGTGCCAGCACGGCGGCTTCCGGAACCGTCCGCCATGGTGGACTGTCGCTGGATGAATCCGGCTGGCGCGCGACGCTCGATGGGCATGTGCTCGAGCTGACGGCGGTGGAATTCAAGCTCCTGTCGGTGCTGGCCAGCCAGCCGGGCCGCATCTTCACGCGCGACCAGCTGATGGACCACATGTACCGCGACGAGCGCGTGGTGGCCGACCGCACCGTCGACAGCCATGTGAAGAAACTGCGCCGCAAGATCGCCGAGGTGGCGCCGGGCGAGGAATTCATCCACTCCGTCTACGGGGTGGGCTACTGCTACGAGGATCGCCGCCAGCCCTGAACGGCGGAGGATCGACAGCAGGATCGATCAAGGAGGGGACGATGCGCAATTTCAAGGTGGCGGGCGCGGCATGGATGGGACTGGCCGCGGCGATGGCCTTCCAGGCGCCTTCGCAGGCCGCGCAACCGGCTGTCGCGGCGGCCGGCTGTGATCCGGACGGAGCCCTGCACTACGTGTGCGGGCCGGTGAATGCCGAGGATGTGATCCGCCTCGGCAACTCGCGCTGGCTGATCACCTCGGGCATGGATGGTCCGCTGAATGGCGGCGGCCCGGCGCGCGGCCACCTGTACCTGGTGGATACGCAGGCGAAGACCTGGATCGACTGGTTTCCGGGCAAGGCGCAGCCGGCGCGGCATGACACGACGCTGTTCAAGGATTGCCCGGGCCCGGTGGATCCGGACGCGTTCTCCGCGCATGGCCTGTCATTGCGCGAGCAGTCGGCCAACCGTTATCGCCTGTACATCACCTCGCATGGCGCGCGCGAAGCCATCGAGATCTTCGACATCGATGCGTCCGGCGCTGAACCGAGCGTCGCCTGGGCCGGTTGCGTGGTGCTGCCGGAGAAAGTGTCGGCCAACAGCGTGGCCATCCTGCCCGATGGCGGATTCATCACCACGCAGTTCATGGATCGCAGCCTGCCGGAGCAGCAGGCCTTCATGCAGATCATGAGCGGTCGGCCCAACGGCCAGCTGTATGAATGGCATCCGGGTGGCAAGGTGGAGCCGATCGCGGGCACCGAGCTGGCCGGACCGAACGGCATCGTGGTGTCGGAGGATGGGCGCACGATCTTCGTCGCCGCCTTCGGCACGGGAGATGTGGTGCGCTACCAGCGCGGCGACGGCGGTGCGCTGCGCAAGGATGTGGTGAAGATGGGCATCACGCCGGACAACCTGCGCTGGAGCGCCAGCGGCAAGGTGCTGGCGGCCGGCGGCGTGCGCAGCACCGGCGGTCCGCCGGGTGGCGGCTGGGCGGTGGAGGAGATTGATCCTGAGACACTGGCTGTGCGCCAGTTTGTCGGTGGCCAGCGGGTCACCGGCATGCAGGGCGTGACCGCTGCGGCGGAAGTGGGCCGTGAGGTCTGGGTCGGCACCTTCAACGGCAACCGCATCGGGTACATCACCGTACCCTAAAGCGGGCGGGCATTCCGCCATCCAGGATGATGGCGAAATGACCTCACGCGGCGCGGTCCATCTCCGCGCCGCGCATCGACGCCGCTTACTGCGCGTCGAGATGCTTCTCGAAGAAAGGCAGCACGTTACCGGTGAAACGCTCACCGATCCTGTTGCCGTGGTTGCCTTCGTAGATCACATAGTCGTGCGCGACGCCCAAGCGCTTCAGCGCATCGCTGAAGCGCGCGTTGCCGTCCTTCAGGCCGTCCTGGTCACCGCAGTCGAGCATGATGGCGCGGTAGCGCTGCAGCGCCGCCGCGTACTGGTCGGCCATCACCACCGGTGAGTTGGCGATGAAACGTTCGGCCACCAGCGGCACGGCCTCACCCTTTGCATCAAACGGCAGGTCGAGGAAATAGGGCGGCTTCTGCGGATTCGGCGCCCAGGCCGAAGCCTGGGCCAGCGGGCCATCGGTCATGGTGCGCGGCTGGGCCTTGATCTCCGCGCCGGCCATGCGTTCGTGCTGCGTCCTGCTGGCGTTGGCATCCGGCGGTGTGCGCGTGTCGGCGGCGGAGCTCATCGCATACAGCGCGCCGAACACTTCCGGGTGCTTCATGCCGATGCGCAAGGTGCCGTAGCCACCCATCGAATGGCCGGACAGGCCACGGCTCTCGCGCTTGGCGAGGGTGCGGTAGCGGGCGTCGATGGCCTCGACCAGGTCCTTCGCGATGAAGGTCTCCCAGTCGCCGATGGTGGGCGAGCTGGAATAGAAGCTGCCGCCGAAACGCGTGAACGCGTCGGGCATCACCACGATCACCTCGCGCGCGCCGGCGGCCATTGCCGCATCGGTGTTGCCGGGCAGGCGCAGCACCTCGTTGACATAGATGTCGGCGGTCACGGCATAGCCATGGAGGAAATACACCACCGGGTAACGGCGGTTGGTGTTCTGGTCGTAGCTTGGCGGCAGGTAGACATGCACGTCGCGCGTGGCGTCATTGCCCTGCAGGTTGCCGGCCAGGGAGGGGCCATAGACGCGGATGGTCTCAAGGCGGCCGGTCTTCTGGGTGGCGGCGGCCGCGGCCGGGGCGGATGCCGGCGCGGTGGCGGGCGCGGCGGCCATCGCGGCGGAAGAGGTCGCGGCCAGCAAGGTGACCATGGCCAGGGCGCGCCATGGGCGCAGGGCGGGCAGGTGCATCGAATCCCCCTTCTCGATTCTGGAAGGCCGCGATCTTAAGCGCGGCAGGTGACGACGGTGCATCCGCGGATGGTTCAACTGCCGCAGCAGCAATGTACGGACCGCATAACGAAGCCGGCTATGACTCGCGCTACCTGAAGCGCCATGCCGCATTGAGCGGCACGCACCTTTGGCCGAAACTCCCTCTCTTGATATTCCGTCTGACAGCGGTGCCCGCAGGGCGCCAGGGGTGGCCAGCGTTGAAGTGTCCGTGGAGTGAGATCCGCCCGGGGAGGCCGGTGGCCTGGCTGGCCCTGCTGCTGTCCGGGTCCGCGCTGGCGGCTGCTCCGGCAACGCCGCCCGCGCATGCGGCGCTGGTGGAATCGAAGTGCAATGCCTGCCACAACAGCACCGACTGGGCCGGCGGGCTGGCCTTCGACACCCTGGACTTCGACCAGCTGCATGCCGATGCGGAGGTCTGGGAAGAGACCATCCGCAAGCTGCGCGGCCGGCTGATGCCGCCGCCGGGCGAACCGCAGCCGGACCAGGCCGAGATCGATGCCTTCGTCGGCTGGCTGGAGACCCGGCTGGATTCGGCCGCCGCCAGTGCACCGCCCGATCCGGGATATGTCGGCCTGCACCGCCTGAACCGCAATGAATACGGCCGCGAGATCCAGCGCATCCTCGACCTGAAGGTCGATGTCACCGAACTGCTGCCGCGCGATGTCTACAGCGACGGGTTCGACAACCAGGCGGCGACGCTGCGCATGTCGCCGTCGTTCCTCGACCAGTACATCGGCGCCGCGCGCGCGGTGGCGCGCCAGGCCATCGGCCGCGCCGATGCCAAGTCGAACAGCCGCGAATACCGCGCGCCCTCGTCACTGGACCAGTCGAAGCATGTCGATGGCCTGCCGCTGGGCACGCGCGGCGGTTTCTGGGTGGACCACCACTTCCCGGCCGACGGCGAATATGTGTTCAGCATCCGCGAGTTCTTCGCGATGGGTGCCGGCTATGTCACCAAGGTGGACGACCCGCATGTGGTCATCCTCACCATCGACGGCAAGCGCGTGTTCCAGCAGACCTACGGCGGCGACCTGGACCAGAAGCATGTGGACCAGCGCCAGGCCATCGCGGCGGATGAGATCCAGAACCGCTTCAACCAGATCCGCGTGCCGGTGAAGGCCGGCGTGCGGCGTGTGGGCGTGACGTTCATCGCGCGTTCGTTCGCGCAGTCGGACTCGCCGCTGCAGCCGATCGCGATGCTGCCGGAGATGGAGCGCGTGCCGCGCATCCCGGGCTTCACCGTGGCGGGGCCGTTTGATGTCACCGGAGTGGGCGATACGCCCAGCCGCCGACGCATCTTCATCTGCCAGCCGAAGACGCCGGCCGAAGAGCCCGCATGCGCGCGCCGCATCCTGGCGAAGCTGGCCGCCGCGGCCTTCCGCCGGCCGGTGACCGATGCGGACCTCGAGGCGCCGATGGCGTTCTACGAGCGCGCCCGCGCCACGCGTGACTTCGATGCCGGCATCGAGGGCGGCCTGACCGCCATCCTGTCGAGCACCAAGTTCCTGCTGCGTTCGGCGCCGGCCATCGACGAGCCGGGCAGGCTGCAGGCGCTGACCGACCTGGAACTGGCGACGCGGCTGTCGTTCTTCCTGTGGAGCCAGGGCCCGGATGAGGAACTGGTGGACCGCGCCGCGCGCGGCAAGCTGCAGGACCCGAAGGTGCTGGCCACCGAGGTGCAGCGCATGCTGCGCGATCCGCGCGCCTCGGCGCTGGTCGACAACTTCGCCTTCCAGTGGCTGAACGTGGCACGCATGGGCGCCTTCCAGGTCGACCCGACGCTGTACCCGGACTTCGACCACAACCTGCGTGAGGCGCTGCGCGAGGAGATCCGCCTGTTCCTCACCGACACGCTGCGCGCCGACCGCAGCGTGCTCGACCTGATCGCCTCGGACACCACCTTCGTCAACGAACGCCTCGCGCGCCACTATGGCCTGCGCGATGTGATCGGCGATCGTTTCCGTCCGGTGAAGCTGGCCGATGCCAACCGCCACGGCCTGCTGGGCAAGGGCGCGCTGCTGATGGCCACCTCCTACGGCAACCGCACCTCGCCGGTGCTGCGCGGCGCCTGGGTGATGGACACGCTGTTCGGCACGCCGCCGGCCGCGCCGCCGCCGGGCGTGGAGCAATTCCCCGAGCATGAGCCGGGCAAGCAGCAGCCCACCGTGCGCGAGCGCCTCGAGCAGCATCGCCAGCAGAAGTCCTGCAACGCCTGCCATGGCGTGATCGACCCGCTGGGCTTCGCGCTGGAGAACTACGACGTGATCGGCGCCTGGCGCGACGTCGACCTCGACGCGAAGCAGGACATCGATGCGCGCGGCCAGCTGGCCAGCGGCGTCGAGGTGAATGGCCCGGCCCAACTGGCGCGCGCCATCCTGGCGCGGCCGGAAATGTTCGTGCAGGCCTTCACCGAGAGGCTGATGACCTATGCACTGGGGAGGCCGCTGCGGGCCGAGGACATGCCGGCGGTGCGCCGCATCGTGCGCGAGGCCGCGGCGAAGAACTATCGTCTGGAAACGCTGGTGCAGGGCATTGTCGCCAGCGATGCGTTCCGCAAGCGGCTGCCGCCGCTGGACGGGGCGGAGGGCTCGCATGTGGCCCATGCGGGAGCCGGGAGGTAAGCATGTTCATCACCAGGAAACACCTGTCACGCCGCACGCTGCTGCGCGGCCTGGGCGTCAGCGTGTCGCTGCCGCTGCTCGATGCGATGGTGCCGGCCGGCGTGGCGCTGTCGCAGACCGTGGCCGCGCCGAAGCCGCGCCTCGGCTTCTTCTACTTCCCGCATGGCGCGGTGATGGAGAAGTGGACGCCGGGCAAGGTGGGCCGCGACTTCGAGCTGAACGAGATCAACCAGTCGCTGGCGCCGTTCAAGGACCTGCTCACTGTGGTGAGCAACCTCGGCAACAAGCCGGCCGAGAGCCGCGCGGTGCATGCGCTGGTGCCGGCCACGTGGCTGTCGTGCGTGCATCCGCGCGAGACGCTCGAGCCTTACATGGCCCCCACGGTCGACCAGATCGCCGCGCAGCACATCGGCCAGGACACACCCTGGCCGTCGCTGGAGACCGCCACCGCGCAGGGCCAGGGCACCGGCAGTGCCTGCGAGCGCGGTTATGGCTGCACCTACACCGGCACGCTGTCATTCGCCAATGCCACCACGCCGCTGCCGGTGGAAAGCAATCCGCGGCAGCTGTTCCTGCGGCTGTTCGGCTCGGGCGATACCGCCGAGGAGCGGCAGTTCCTGATGGAGCAGACCGGCAGCATCCTCGACATGATCCAGGGCGAGATGCGTTCGCTGGGGCGCCGGCTCGGGCCGCGCGATCGCTCAACGCTCGATGACTACCTCGCCAGCGTGCGCGAAATCGAGCGTCGCCTGCAGAACAATGCGCAGGGGGATCTTGCGAAGCTGGAACTGCCGGAGGTGCCGGGCGCCACGTCCGAGAACTTCGACGAGCACCTGCGGCTGATGTTCGACCTGATCCTGCTGGCCTACCAGGGCAACCTGACGCGCGTGCAGAGCTTCATGCTGGCCCCCGAGGTCAGCGAGATGACCTACAACCACATCGGCGTGCCCGATGCCTTCCACGCCATCTCGCACCATGCGAACGACCCGGCGAAGAAGGAACGGC
This sequence comes from uncultured Steroidobacteraceae bacterium, assembly GCA_964396335.1. Classification (GTDB taxonomy): domain Bacteria; phylum Pseudomonadota; class Gammaproteobacteria; order Steroidobacterales; family Steroidobacteraceae; genus ZC4RG30. Next base: position 12,078 of record CAYNEX010000029.1, read on the forward strand.
TGGCGAAGATCCAGAAGTACCATGTCGACGTGTTCGCCGACTTCCTGGCGAAGATGCGCGCCATTCCCGATGGCGACGGCAACATGCTCGAGAACTCGATGCTGCTGTTCGGCAGCAACATGAGCAACAGCAACGCCCACAACCAGTATCCGCTGCCCACCACCGTGATCGGGCGGGGCGGTGGCGCACTGCGCGGTGGCCAGCACATCCATTTCGCCGAACGCACGCCGCTGGCGAATGTGCACCTGACGCTGCTGCAGCGGGCCGGCATCGCCATCGACAGGGTCGGCGACAGCACCGGCGCGATCGCGGAGATGTGAGATGAGCGTGAAGCAGAACATGATGCGGGCGGTGGTGCTGGCGGTCGCTGGCCTCGTCAGCGCGGGGACGGTTGCCGGCACGAAGGCGCCGCGCGAGGACGTGCATGCCATCGATGCCGACGGCACCACGCCGCTGCACTGGGCGGTGTATCGCAATGACGTCGAGGCGGTGAAGCGGCTGCTGAAGGCCGGCGCCGAGGTGAATGCCAGCAACGACTACGGCGCCACGCCGTTGTCCGAGGCGGCCGTGAGCGGCAATGTCGAGGTGATCCGCCGGCTGCTCGATGCCGGCGCCGACGTGAACGCCACCAATGCCGATGGCCAGTCGCCGCTGATGGTGATCGCGCGCAGCGCCAATGTGGCCGCGGCGAAGCTGCTGATCGAGCGCGGCGCGGACGTGAACCAGCGTGAAGAATGGCGCCAGCAGACCGCGCTGATGTGGGCCGCGGCCGAGGCGCAGCCGGAGATGGTGCGCCTGCTGATCGCGCATGGCGCCGAGGTGGATGCACGCTCGCGCGTGAATGACTGGGAGCGGCAGGTGACCGCCGAGCCGCGCATGCAGGCGCGTCCCTCCGGTGGCTTCACGCCGCTGCTGTATGCCGCGCGCAGCGGCTGCACCGGCTGTGCCGAGGCGCTGCTGGACGCCGGCGCCAGCATCAATCTCACCGATCCCGATCGTGTCACGCCGCTGCTGCTGGCCACCATCAACCTCAGCTTCGACACCGCGGCGCTGCTGGTGAGGCGCGGCGCCGACGTGAACAAGTGGGACACCTGGGGGCGCGCGCCGCTGTATGCGGCGGTGGACATGAACACGCTGCCCACCGGTGGCCGGGCCGATCGTCCCTCGGATGACCGCACCAGCGGCATCGAGCTGATCCGCATGCTGCTGGAGGCCGGTGCCAACCCGGACATGCAGCTGAAGCTGTTCCCGCCCTACCGCTCGCTGCGCGATGACCGTGGCGCCGACACCATGCTGACCGTCGGCGCCACGCCGCTGCTGCGCGCCGCGCGCGCCGCGGCTGTGGAGGCAGTGAAGCTGCTGCTGCAGCATGGCGCGCGCGTCGACCTGCCGACGGCCCGCGGCATCACGCCGCTGCTGGCCGCCTCGGGCGTGGCCTCGTCGGGCCTGGATACCCGCGGCCGTTATCGCACCGAGGCGCAGGTGCACGAGACCGTGAAGCTGCTGCTGGATGCCGGCGCCGATGTGCGCGCCGCCGACAACACCGGCGCCACCGTGCTGCATGGCGCGGCCACCTGGGGCTGGAACGATGTGATCGAGCAGCTGGCGGCACGCGATGCCGACCTGTTCGCGAAGGACGCGCGCGGCCGCATGGCCGTGGACCTGACGCTGGGCGAGGCCGCCACCTCCGGCCGCTCCGGCGCGGCGGTGGCGCGGCCGGAGACCGAGGCGCTGCTGCGCAAGCTGATGGCCGCGAAGCCGGCTCCCGCCGGTACGTCCACGGCCAGCGTGACCGCGCGCTGATGGATCGTCGTTCCTTCCTGCGCGCGGTGCCGGCGGCGGCCCTGCTGGTGGCCGCGTCGCGCGTCGGTGCGCAGAACGTCGCGTCAGGCACACCGGTCGTGACGCCGCTGGCCGACAAGCTGTGGCTGGTCAGCGGCTGCGGCGGCAATGTCACCGTGTTCGACTCACCGCAGGGTGTGCTGCTGGTCGATGGCGGCTCCGCCGAACATTCGCCGGCGCTGCTGCGCGAGGTGCAGCGCCTCACCGGCAGGTCCGCCGTGCACACGCTGTTCAACACGCACTGGCACCACGAGCAGACCGGCTCGAACGATGTGCTGGGCCAGGCCGGCACGCGCATCATCGCGCATGAATACACCCGCCAGTGGCTGACCACGGACATCGAGAGTCGCTGGCAGCAGCGCGTGTTCCTGCCCTACCCGAAGCATGCGCAGCCCTCGCAGACCTTCTACACAAGAGAGGAGATGGCGTTCGGCGGCGAGCGAATCGAATACGGCCACCTCGGCCAGGCGCACACCGACGGCGACATCTACGTGTTCTTCCGCAAGGCCAATGTGCTGGTGGCGGGCGACGTGGTGGCGGTGGGGCGTTTCCCGCTGGTGGATCCCGACAGCAATGGCTGGATCGGTGGCATCGCCACCGCTGCCGGCACACTCGCCGGCCTCGCGGACGAACGCACGCAGGTGATCCCGGGCCTGGGCGCGCCGCAGAAGCTGGCGCATGTGAAGGCCGAGGCGGCGATGCTCGAGACCCTGCGGCAGCGACTGGCGCAACTGCTGGCGCAGGGCCTGAGTGCCAGCGAGATGGTGGAGAAGAAGCCGGCCGCGGAGTTCGAGGCGGAGTGGGGTGATCCCGCGCAGCTGATCCGCAATGCCTATCCGGGCCTTGCGCATCGCGCGCGCGAGCTGGGCGTTTCGATCGTCTGAAGATACCCGCTGCGTTCAGGCGCGGCCGGCGCGCTCGGCTGCGAGCAGGTCGACCGCGCGCCGGGCAGCGTCGTTTTCCGGCGAGCAGATCACCACGCGGAAGTACGGATGCCCGTCGGGGATGTACGAGGTGTGGTTGAAGGCGATGTCGCCGAAGCGCGGATGGCGGGTGCGCAGCACGCCGAAGGCATTCAGCGCCACATCCGGCACGCGCCACAGTCGCGCGAACAGCGGTGAGGCCGAAATGAGTCGCCGGAACAGGGCCTCGAACTTCGGGTCATCCGCGCACTTGCTGTAGTCGTAACGCAGCCGCCCGATCATCCGCCCGACGGCTTTTTCCAGCTGCTCCGGCGTCAGGTTCGGGATGGGATGCAGCAGCAGGATCTCCAGCAGGTTGCGCTGTTCCGGCGGCAGCTGGCCGTAGTCGTAGTAGAGCGCGCTGTTGGCGTCATTCCACGCCAGGATGTCGCAGCGCAGGTTCATCACCACCGCCGGGTGCGACAGGGTGTGGATCATCTGCACCACATCGGCCGGTGCCTCATTGCCCTGGTCCAGTGCCAGGCGCGGCGGGCGCTGCTGCACCAGTGAATAGAGGTAGGTGCGTTCGTCATCGCTCAGGCGCAGTGCCTGGCACACCCGTTCGAGCACGGCATCGGAGACGCGGATGTTGCGGCCCTGTTCGAGCCATGTGTACCAGGAGGCGCTGACGCCGGCGAGTGCGGCCACGTCCTCGCGCCGCAGGCCGCCATTGCGCGCGCGCTGGCTGGCGGGCAGCCCCACGTCTTCGGGCTTCAGCCGCTGGCGGCAGAGGCGCAGGAACTCGGTGCGCTGCGCGTCCAGCGGGGTGCGCAGGCGTGATCGGGACTTCGACATCCCTGCGCCGGGCGGTTTCGCCGACGTGTTCGCGCCCGTTCCGATGGCATCTCGTGCCCGCATCGCCCGCCCCAAGTCCATTCAGAGAGGGGCATTACCGCCAGAATCGCTACGGAGCGTCAACCCTGATGAATCAGACGAGCCGCAGGGCGGGCCCAGCCGGCCGGGCCGGCTGGGCCGCAGCCAGTTCGGCATTCACCACCGTCACCGCGTTCATGGCCGCCAGGTCCTGCGGAGTGCAGACCACGACACGGACGGTGGGATGGCCGTCGGGCACATACGAGGTGTGCTCGAAGGTCATCTCGCCGAAGCGCTCGTGCTTGAAGGTATGCGGTCCGTAGGCGCGCATGGCCACGTCCGGCATGCGCCACAGCTTGCGGAACACCGGCGACATCGACAGCAGGCGGCGCAACAGGGCCTCGAACCTGGGATCACCGGCGCAGCGGCTGAAGTCATAGCGCAGGCGCGGGATCAACTTGCGGCCCATGGCTTCCTGCTGCTCCGGTGACATGTTGTCCACCGGCCTGGCCATCAGGATCTCCAGCAGGTTGCGGTCCTGCACGGGCATGGCGCCATAGTCCCGGTACAGCACGCTGTTGATCGGGTTCCACGCCAGCACGTCGCAGCGCAGGTTCAATACCACCGCCGGCATCGGCATGCGGTGGATCATGCGCGCCACTTCCGGCGGGCATTCACTGAGGATCTCGCCCAGCGGCGGCGGGCGCCGCTGCACCAGCCAGAACAGGTAGATGCGTTCATCGCTGCTCAGGCGCAGCGTGTCGCTGACGCGGTCGAGCACCTCGTCGGAGACGCGGATGTCACGGCCCTGTTCCAGCCAGGTGTACCAGGAGGCGCTGACGCCGGAGAGCATGGCCACGTCCTGCCGGCGCAGTCCGCCACCCCGGGCGCGCGACTCCAGCGGCAGGCCCAGCTGCTCCGGTTCCAGGCGCGCCCGGCATTGGCGCAGGAACTCCGAGCGCTGGTGGTCGACAGTGGTGCGAAGGCTGGAGCGCTCGCGGTTGACCTGCGGGCCGGGCCTGGGTGCTGTCGCGGGCGTCACCGCACGCGCGGACTCCATGGGCATGTTGTCCCCCCTGATCGATTTATGGTTATAGGCGGGGACTATTTCGGATAGGCGTGGCTATCAGGTCAAGTGACTGGCAGTAACAGTTTGGCGCTGAATTCGTTATCCAGACAAAAAGGCCGGCTTGCGCCGGCCTTTTGCCTGCACGGGGCAGTGGATCGGATCAGCGCGCCGGCTTGCGGAACTTCAGTACCGCCTGGTCGGTGGTGCCGCGCTTGCCCGGCGAGAACACCATCCAGCTGTGGTCGTCTTCCGGGTTGGCCAGCAGCTTGCTGTCCTCGACCAGCTCGAAGCCGGCGGCCAGCACCTCGCGGCGGATCACTTCCGGATCGATGCGGTGCAGCCGCTCGGTGTCGCGCGTGCCCGAGCCCGGCGCGGCATTGTGGTCGACGATGAAGAAGATTCCGCCCGGCTTCAGGGCGTTGAAGATCTTCGTGTTCAGCTTCGCCACGTCGATCTTGTTCAGCATCAGGTCGTGGTAGTAGAGCACGTTGAACACCACGTCGACGTTGGACGGCAGCTGCACCTCGTTGTAGTCGATCACTTCATACTTCGTGTTCGGGTGCTTCGCCACGAAGGCGCGGCTGGCCTCGCCGTTGCGGGCCTCGGTGTAGGGCAGGTCGATCATGTGCACCGAACCGCTGTCACCGACCACCTGGCTCAGCAGGGTGGTGAAGTACAGGCCGAAACCGGCGAACTCGATCACCTTGTCGCCGGGCTTCACGCCCGACAGCTGCAGCAGCTCGGCCGGCTTGCGGTCGGCATCGCGCGAGGTCATGGCCTCGACGCGCTCGGGCGACTGCACGGCCTTGCGGATGTAGTCCGGGATGCCGGCCGGCATCACATAGGGCCTGGCCGGTGCGGGCGCCGGCGCCTGGCCGGCGTGCGCGGGCACCACGGCCGCGACGGCGGTGAGCATCAGGGCAGCGGCAGCGCGCCGCAGGACGTTCGTGTTCATGTTCTGGATTTCCCCCGGGAATTGGCAGGCCGCGCGATCGCGGCCGGAGGCGCAAGCATACGCGTCCGCGGGCCGGCGGGCAGCAGGCCGGGAGGCCGGAATTCTTCCCGCCCAATGAAAAAGGGAGCGCCAGGCGCTCCCTTCTTCGGTCATCCGGACGGGGGCCGGATCAGTACACGACCGGCTTGCGGAACTTGTAGACGGTGCGGTCGGTCTGCACGCGCTTGCCGGGCTCGAAGGCCGGCCAGCTGCGGTCATCCGAATGGTTCTCGAGCAGGCGGCTGTCTTCCACCAGCTGGAAACCACCGGCGCCGATGTGCGCACGCATGATGCTCGGGTCAACGCGGTGCAGCGTGCCGGTGTGGTTGGTCTCGGTGCCCAGCACGGCGGTGTGGTCGATGGCCAGGTAGATGGCGCCCGGCTTCATCGCCTTGAACAGCTTGCTGTGGAAGGCCTCGAGCTGCACGCCACGCAGCAGCATCTCGTGGAAGTACAGATTGTTGAAGACCAGGTCGACCTGCTTCGGGAATTCGAGCGTGTTGTAGTCGGCGCCGAAGTACTTCACGTTCTTGTGCTTGGCGGCGAATTCGCGGTTGCGCTCGCCCACCTGCTCGTCGACGTCGGGCACTTCGTACAGGTACAGCTCGCCTTTTTCACCGATGGCCTCGAGCAGCATCTCGGTGTAGTACAGGTCGTACGGTCCGAATTCGATCACGCGCGCGCCCTTGCGCACGCCCGACAGCGCGAGGATTTCGGCCGGACGGTTCCAGCCGTCCTGTTCCTTCAGGCGCTCGCTGCGGTTCGGCGACTGCACGGCTTCCTGGATGTGCTTCGGGATGCCCTTGGTGGGCATGGTGTAGGCCTTGGGCGGGATCGGCGAAGCAGCGGGTGCCTGGTTCGCCGGGGCCTCCTGGGCCATCGACGTCGTCAGTGCGGCTGCGGCCGCCAGGACCAGGGTGGCGGCAAGCTGCCGCGACACGGATTTCATCATCGAGATACCCCTCACGCTTCGAATCGGTTTGCTGTCAAGGATACGTGGCCCGGACGCGCTTCGCACCCGGTAGCGGCACGATCCGTTTCAATTTACGAAAACCGTAGACGCCTCGAAGACCGGTCCATCCACGCACACGCGCTTCATGGCCGGGCCGGACGGGGTCTGCACCTCGACGGCGCAACCTGCGCAGCCGCCCACCGCGCAGGCCATGTATTCCTCGAGCGATACCTGACACGGCAGGTTGAACTCACGGGCCAGTGCCGCCACGGCCTTCAGCATCGGCGTCGGGCCGCAGCTGAAGATTTCGACTTCGGCGAGGATGGATGGTTCCAGCTGCGCCAGCCACAGGCGGGCCAGATCAGTGACGTAACCGTCGTGGCAGCCGGGGAAACCTGCCTTGGAAGTCAGCCGGCTGGGGATGCCCCATTCATCCAGCAACGGCATGCAGGCGATCACACCGTCGGGCATGCCCGGCACCATGATGGTGGAAGGGCGGGCGCGGAACGGGAACGGCAGTTCGGAGCCGAGGATGGCCAGCGCCGAGAAACCTTCGGCGGCGCGTTCGCGCAGCGCCTCGGCCAGGAACACCATCGGCGGGATGCCCACGCCGCCGCCGATCAGCAGCGCGCGCGGCCGTTCCGCATGCGGCTTGAATCCCTGGCCGATCGGGCCGAGCAGGTTCACCACGTCACCGGCGCGGCGCGAGGCCAGGTGCGCCAGGCCCTCGCCGTGGATCTTGTACAGCAGCTCGATCCAGCCTTCGTTGCGGTCGACGCGCATGATCGACAGCGGCCGGCGCATCGGCACGGAAGGATCGACCGAGACATGCGCGAAGCTGCCGGGGGTGGCGCGCGCGGCGGTCTCCGGCGCGGTGAGCCGCAGTACGTACTGGCGGCCCGCGAATTCCTGCTGCGAGACCACCACGGCGTTCTCGACGAAGATGGTGCCGCGGTGGGCGCGTGAAGTCGTGGGTTCGGCCATCAGCGGCTCCTTCCGGCCAGCGGTGCGCCCAGCACTTCAAGTGCCGCCATGCGCACGGCGACGCCATTGGCCACCTGCTGGCGGATCACCGACTGCGGGCCATCGGCCACCGCCGATTCGATTTCGACGCCGCGGTTCATCGGCTGCGGATGCATCACGATGGCGTCGGGCCGGGCCTTGGCCAGGCGCTGCGTGGTCAGGCCGAACTCGCGGAAATAATCATCGCCGGCCGGGATCTCGGCGTTGGCGAAACGTTCCTTCTGGATGCGCAGCATCATCACCACGTCGCAGTCGCTGATGCCTTCGATGATGTCGGTGCTGCGCGTGCAGCCGGCGAACTCGCCGGCTTCGGGCATCAGCGCCGGCGGCGCGACGATGCGGATGTCCCGGGCGCCCAGCGTGCGGAAGGCCTGCCAGGCCGAACGCGCCACGCGCGAGTGCTGGATGTCACCGACGATCGCGATCGACAGGCCATCGCAGCGGCCCTTCTTCTGCAGCACGGTCAACGCGTCGAGCAGGCCCTGCGTGGGATGCGAGACATGCGCCTCGCCGGCCGACAGCACGCTGACATGCGGCGCCACGTTGGCGGCCACCATCGCCGGCACGCCCACTTCCGAATCGCGCAGCACGAACACGTCCACGTGCAGCGCCTCGAGCGTGAAGATGGTGTCGAGCATGCTCTCGCCCTTCACGCGCGATGAAAGCTGCACCTCGAGGTTGACCACGTCGGCACCGAGGCGCTTGGCGGCCAGCTCGAACGACACGCGCGTGCGCGTCGAAGGTTCGGTGAACAGGTTGGCCACCGTGACACCGGCCAGCACATCGGTGCGCGGCGCGGCATCACCCGGCTGGCGCGCGTAGTACTGCGCGCGCTCCAGCAGCATCTCCAGTTCGCTGCGGGTGAGGTCTTCGAGGGTGATCAGATGGCGCAGGCGGCCTGCGGCATTGCGCTGCGGACTCATCGGCGGGAAATCTTGCTCAAGAATGCTGCTCCAGCCAGCTCGCGAGCATCACGGCCGCGGCGGCACTGTCGATATCGCCCTTGCCCACCTGCCGCTTCCGCTGGCCCGAGGCGCGTTGCTCGCGCAGCAGGCTGGCCGCGGCGTGGGAGGAATAGCGCTCGTCGATGCGGTCGACGGTGAGCCCGTAGCGCTGCCCCAGTGCCTGCGCGAAGGCGTCGGCACGGGCGGCGAGGCTGCCGGGGGAACCATCGTCATTATAAGGGGCGCCAACCACCAGCACGTCGGGTCCGATGGCCTTCACCTCGCGGTCGATGGCCGGCCAGTCCGGGCCGTCGGCATGGTGGGGAACGGTGGTGCGGGGGGCGGCCGAGCGGGTCAGGGTGTCGCCGCCGGCAATGCCGATGCGCTTCAGGCCGTAGTCGAAGGCCAGGACAACCCGGGCCTTCACGCGTGGCCGGCGTGCGGACTCACCCGGGTGACGTCCACGCCCAGCGAGCGCCAGGCGGCGCTCCAGCGGTCTTCATAAGGCAGGTCGAACAGCACTGCATCGGTGGCCGGCAGCGTCAGCCAGGAGTTCTCGCGCAGCTCGCGCTCCAGCTGGCCTTCCTCCCACTGCGCATAACCCAGCGCGATGAAGGCGTCGGCCGGGCCGTTGCCCCGGGCCATGGCCGCCAGCACGTCGCGGCTGGTGGTCACCTGGATCTGGTCGGAGATGCGGTGGGTGGATTCCCAGCTGCCGCCCGGACGATGCAGGACGAAACCGCGGTCCTGGTGCACCGGGCCGCCGCGCAGCACGATCTGCTCGCCCACGTCCGGGGATTCCGGCGGCAGCTTCATCTGCGCCAGCACTTCGGAAAGCCGCATCGACAGGGGCTTGTTCAGCACGATGCCCAGCGCGCCGCGACTGCTGTGTTCGCAGATCAGGGTGACCGTCTGGGCGAAATGCGGATCGTCCAGGCCGGGCATCGCAACCAGCAGCTGGTTGGTCAGGGAGCCATCTTTGGACATGGCTCCAGTATGGGGTGGCCGGGCGGCAGTCTCAAGGCGAGCGGGCGCCTCAGGGAACGCTCAGCGAAGTGCCGGTGGCGCGGCCGCCCTCGAAGCGCCATTCATACGCAAAGCGCAGGCTGCGGTAATCGCGGGCGAGGTCGGGCGGAAAGGGATCGAAGGGGCTGGCCAGCTGCAGGATGCCGCGCGCCGCCTGGTCCAGTTCCGGATGGCCGCTGCTGCGTTCGATGCGTGCGCTGCGCAAACGTCCATCCGAATTGATCACCACCTCGAGCACCAGGCTGCCGGCCATGCCCTGCTGGCGCGCCAGCGCCGGGAAGTTGACCGTGCCAACCTGTTCGATGCGGCGTCGCCATGCGTCGAGGTATGGAGCCAGCCGCGAGGCGCGGGTGTCCGGCGACAGGTACAGCTGTTCCTGGGTGTCGCCGCGCAGCCGCAGCGTGTCATCGCCGGCCAGCAGCCGCTCCAGTTCCCGCTGCGTCAGCAGCAGCTCCGGTTCCGGCACCGGTTCGATCTGCACCGCGGAGAGCGACGGCACCGAGGTATGCAGCAGCTGGTCGTCGAAGCGCTGCGCGGGCATGCGCTGCTGCTCCTCGATCGGCTTCGGCTCGGCGCCGGGCAGTTCGGCCGCGACGCGCTCGCTGGTGTTGCCCGAACCTTCCTGGCTGCGCTGCGCCAGGTAGGTGGCGTCGTCGTTGTCGGCGGCCTCGGGCAGTTCCTCGGAGACCAGCAGCACTTCCAGCCCGCGGCGCGTCTCGCCGCGGCTGCCGGGCGCATTGAAGGTGATGCCCAGCAGCACCAGGCCATGCAGCAGCGCCGCCAGCACCAGCATGGTCGACAGCCGGTCACGGGTGGTGCGGCCGTCGAAGCCGTCGATGCGCCGCCGCCGCATCTGCTGCGGCGGGGTGACCGGCACCTGCAGTGGGTCGGCGGCCGGGGTCATGCCAGCGGGCGGGGGATGCTGCCGCGCGCCGCGAGGCGCCGTTCCACCGCCTCGATGAACAGGTCGGCGATGTCGACGCCGAAGGCCTTCTGGATCTCGCGCACGCCGGTGGGGCTGGTCACATTGATCTCGGTGACGTGGCCGCCGATCACGTCGAGGCCGACGAACACCATGCCGCGCGCCGCCAGCACCGGGCCGATGCCGGCCACCAGTTCCTTCTCGCGCCCGGTCAGCGGGCGCGCCACGCCGGTGGCGCCGGCGGCCAGGTTGCCGCGGTTGTCATGCGCGGCCGGCATGCGCGAGAGCGCATAGGGCGCCGGCTGGCCGTCGATCACCAGCACGCGGTTGTCGCCGCCGCTGACGATCTCGGGCAGGTATTTCTGCATCATCGCGAAGCGCGTGCCATTGGCGGTGAGCGTCTCGCACACCACGCCGAAGTTCTTGTCGGCGCGGTCGATCACGAAGATCGAGCGGCCGCCCATGCCATCCAGCGGCTTGACCACCACGCGGCCGAATTCGCTGGCGAACTCGCCCATCGCGTGCATGTCGCGCGTCACCAGCGTCGGCGCGCAGAACTCGGGGAACCAGGCGGTGTAGACCTTCTCGTTCATGTCGCGCAGGCCCTGCGGGCGGTTCACCACCATCGCGCCGGCGGTCTCGGCCCGCTCCAGGATGTAGGTGGTGTGCACGAACTCCATGTCGAAGGGCGGGTCCTTGCGCATCAGGATGGCGTCGAAGCCGCCGAGGGCCACATCGTTGGCCTCACCCAGCGAATGAAAGTCGGCCGGGTCGGCCTTCACCGTCAGCGGCCGGGCGCGGCCGCGCGCCACGCCATCGCGCAGGTAAAGGTCGGACTGGGTCAGGTACCAGAGCTCATGGCCGCGCGCCTGCGCCGCCAGCAGCATGGCCAGGGTGGTGTCCTTGGCGTACTTGATCCCCTCGATGGGGTCCATCACCACGGCCAGGCGGAAGCGTTGCGACATGCATTAAGTCCAGTTTGCGAAACGAGTACCAGTTCAACGTGTGGATGGTAGCCCACCGGGTTAAATCGAATGGTGCCGGCCGGCGGCTCCCCAATATGGTCGCCGTGTTTACGATATGTTAAAAGATTCAGGGATTTGCAAGCCGCTATGAATGCAGTCGGGAGTGCAATGCCGGTGAGCGACGAGACAGGGGCCCTGAAGGGCCTGAAAGTGCTGGTCATCGATGACAGCAAGACCATCCGCCGCACCGCCGAGACCCTGCTCGCCAAGGAAGGCTGTGAAGTCTTCACCGCGATCGATGGTTTCGACGCGCTGGCCAAGATCGCCGACCACCAGCCGGACATCGTCTTCGTCGACA
>CAYNEX010000030.1:0-23463 GCA_964396335.1 uncultured Steroidobacteraceae bacterium
GCACGTTCACCGACGAGCGCGACAGGCGGCCGATGGCGCGGAACACCTGCTGCATCGCCGGCGCCTTGCCGAGCAGCTCGGGCATCGGCGGCGGGGGCGGCGGCGCGGCAGCGCCATCGGCATTGCGTTCACCGGCCTGCGCGGCACGGCGCACCAGGTCCACGGCCTGGTCGACATCAAACGGCTTGGGCAGGTATTCGAACGCACCGCCCTCATAGGCCGACACGGCACTGCCGAGGTCCGAGTGCGCGGTCATCACGATCACGGGCAGTTCCGGATGCCGCTCGTGCACATTGCGCAGCAGTTCCAGGCCCGACTTGCCGGACATGCGGATGTCGGTCATCAGCACATCAGGCACTTCGCTGCCCAGCGTGGCGAGCGCCGACTCGGCCGCCTCGAACAACCGCGGGGCCATGCCGGCGTTCTTCAGCGCCCGCTCGAGCACCCAGCGGATGGAGGCGTCGTCGTCGACGAGCCAGACGCGAAGTTGCATGTCATTCACTCCTGTTTACCCTCCAGCGGCAGCAGCATCGAGAAGACGGTGCGGCCGGGCTGGCTGGTGAATTCGATGATGCCGCCGTGGCGCGTGGCCAGGTCCTGCGCAACGGCGAGCCCCAGGCCCGTGCCGTTGTTGCGACCGGTGACCAGCGGCAGGAACAGCGTCTTGATCAGGTCCGGCGGCACGCCGGGCCCGTTGTCTTCCACCTCGATGGCGGTGACCAGGCGATGGCGGGTCTTGCCGATGCTCACGCCGCTGCGCACGCGCGTGCGCACCACGATGCGGCCATGGCTGCCGACCGCCTGCATGGCATTGCGCACCACGTTCAGCAGCGCCTGCACGACCTGGTGGCGGTCGAGCAGCGAATCGGGAAGGCTGGGATCGTAATCGCGATCCAGCGTCACCCCTTCCGGCGCCTCGGCGCGGATCAGCTTGATGACGTGCTCGCAGATCTCGTGCACGTTCACCAGCGTCTTCTGCGGCGGACGACTGCCGCCGGCCATCGAATCGACCAGCGCCACGAGGCGATCGGCCTCGGCAATGATCACCGCGGTGTATTCGCGCAGCGCCGGGTCGGCCAGTTCCTTGTCGAGCAGCTGCGCGGCACCGCGCAGTCCGCCGAGCGGGTTTTTCACTTCGTGCGCCAGCTGCCGCACCATCAGGCGGCTGGCATCCATGTCGGCCAGGATCTGGTTGTCGCGCGTGATGCGCTGGCGCTGCGCGGCATCCGAGAGTTCCAGCAGCAGGTAGGTGCCGGTGGCCTGGCCTTCCAGCGGCGTGACGATCAGGTCGACCAGCGCCGGCTCGCGGTTGGCCGCCGAGCCGACCGCCTTCAGCACCAGTTCGTGCTGTGTGCAGGTCTCGAGGCGATCGAGCGAACGGCGCAGCACTTCGACCAGCTGCCGCGGGTCGTAGAACAGTTCGGAGAACGGCCGGCCGCGCGCATGGCGCAGGCTCGCGGCCATGAAATCCTGGGCGCTGACGTTGGCGTAGATCGGGCACAGCTCGGCATCGAGCACCACGATGCCGGTGGACAGCGAATCGAAGAGTTCGGTGGGCTCGAACTGCGACAGCGGCGAGGACCAGCTGTGATCACGGATTGCCGACATCACGGGGCGACCTCCCCGCGACAGTGGGCAGTCAGCGGCCGCGGCCCGCCGGCGGCAGCACGCTGGTCTGCCGCAGATGGAAGGTGCGAGGCTCGGCGGTGCAGAGGATCACGCCTCCCGCATCCAGCACGCGCATCTGCACGGTGTGGCTGCCGCGAACGACCTCGGGCAGCGTGAAACTGAGGGATTCCGGCGGCCAGTCGCGCACCAGGGCGCCGTCCACGCGCACTTCGATGCGATGGCCCGACTGCAATGCCGGTTCGACCTGCAGCACGATGTTCACCGGCTGCACGCCATGGAAGGTTTCGTCCGCGGCCGGCGATTGCACGCCGCAGCGGGTGTAGCGGAAGACGGGGGGCAGTACGCGTTCGGTCACCCGCGAGCCGATCGACGGCACGTCGGGAACCGGGCCGCTGCCGGAAGGCTTCGGCGCCGGGCCGATATCCACCCTGACCGCACCGGGCACCGGATTGTCCGAGAAGTGGACCACGCCGTCTGCATCGGTCCAGCGCCAGATCTCCGCCGCGCCCGCGGCGAGCGCAAATCCGAGCAACAAGGCTGAGGCGACCACGCGCATAGGGCATCAGCATAGTCCCATTTACCGCCGATTCAAGAAAGCCGGCGGCGATGACCGCCGGCTTCCACCAGGCCCCGATCAGAGGCTGTAGTACAGGTCCAGCTCGACCGGATGCGTGCTCATGCGATAACGCGTCACTTCCTGCATCTTCAGCGCGATGTAGGCATCGATCACGTCGTTGGTGAACACGCCGCCGCGGGTCAGGAACTCGCGGTCCTTGTCCAGCGCATCCAGCGCCATGTCGAGCGAGTGGCAGACCTGCGGGATGGCCTTCTCCTCCTCCGGCTCCAGGTCGTACAGGTCCTTGTCCGCGGCATCGCCGGGGTGGATCTTGTTCTGGATGCCGTCGAGGCCGGCCATCATCATCGCCGTGAACGCGAAGTACGGGTTCGCCAGCGAGTCCGGGAAGCGCACTTCGATGCGGCGCGCCTTCGGGTTCGACACCCACGGAATGCGGATCGACGCCGAACGGTTGCGGGCCGAGTAGGCCAGCATCACCGGCGCCTCGAAGCCCGGCACCAGGCGCTTGTAGCTGTTGGTGCCCGGGTTGGTGAACGCGTTGATCGCGCGCGCGTGCTTGATGATGCCGCCGATGTAGAACAGCGCGGTTTCCGACAGTCCGCCGTACTTGTCACCGGCGAACAGCGCCTTGCCGTCCTTCTGCAGCGACTGGTGCACGTGCATGCCCGAGCCGTTGTCACCGACCAGCGGCTTCGGCATGAAGGTCGCGGTCTTGCCGTACTGCGCGGCGACGTTCTGCACCACGTACTTGAGGATCAGCACCTCGTCGGCCTTGCGGGTCAGCGTGCCGGCGCCGACGCCGATCTCGCACTGGCCGCCGGTGGCCACTTCGTGGTGGTGCACCTCGACCTCGAGGCCCATTTCCTCCAGCGCGCTGCACATCGCACCGCGGATGTCCTGGTAGGCATCCACCGGCGGGACCGGGAAGTAGCCGCCCTTCACGCCCGGGCGGTGGCCCAGGTTCGGACGATCGTTGAAGGCGGTGTTGGAGTTCCAGGCACCGGTGTACGACTCGATGGTGTAGCCGGTGCTGTTCATCGCACTGTGCCACTTCACGTCGTCGAAGATGAAGAATTCGTTCTCGGGGCCGAACAGCGCGGAGTCGGCGATGCCCGTCGACTTCAGGTAGGCCTCGGCGCGCAGCGCCAGCGAACGCGGGTCGCGCTCATAGCCCTGCATGGTGGCCGGCTCGATGATGTTGCAGCGCAGGTTCAGCGTCGTCTCTTCATAGAAGGGATCGATCACGGCGCTGGCCGCATCCGGCATCAGGATCATGTCGGACTCGTTGATGCCCTTCCAGCCTGCGATGGAGGAGCCGTCAAACATCTTGCCGTCGGTGAAGATGTCTTCCTTGATCGCCTTGGCGGGCACGGTGACGTGCTGTTCCTTGCCGCGGGTATCACAGAAGCGGAAATCGACGTACTTGACCTCCTTTTCTTTGATGATCTTCAGGACGTCGCTCGGTGTAGTCATGGCTCCTCCAGGTGAATACGGTCGGGCTCTTTGGCCGGCCACAGGGCTTTGCAGGCCCTGTGCCAACCTCCAGGGGCTTGTGGATCAACGGGTTAGGGAGCGACCGCTGCAAGTTCGGGCGCCTTCTGCACCATCATAGTGCATGCGCCGATTGGGCGCATCGAAATGGTGCGTGCGTCGGGCGGGCCACGCACTGACTCGGTGCCGCCGGCGGGGGGGCTGGCAGCCGGATCAGTCCCTCGGGCTTGCCGATATACTGCCGCGCTTCCCCAAACTCGCCGCCCGGATGCGGGCAAGACCTGATGGCCACGAGCAAAATCGGCCCCCCGGCCGCCACCTTCCAGGACCTGATCCTGGCCCTGCAGCGCTACTGGGCCAGCCGCGGCTGCGTGGTGCTGCAGCCCTACGACATGGAGATGGGCGCGGGTACCTTCCACCCGGCCACCTTCCTGCGCGCCATCGGCCCGGAGCCGTGGAGCGCGGCCTACGTGCAGCCCTCGCGCCGTCCCACCGACGGCCGCTACGGCGAGAACCCCTTCCGCCTGCAGCACTATTACCAGTTCCAGGTGGTGATCAAGCCCTCGCCGGCCGACATCCAGGACCTGTACATCGATTCGCTGCGCGCCATCGGCTTCGACCCGCTGGTGCACGACCTGCGCTTCGTCGAGGACAACTGGGAGTCGCCCACGCTGGGCGCCTGGGGCCTGGGCTGGGAGGTCTGGCTCAACGGCATGGAGGTCACGCAGTTCACCTACTTCCAGCAGGTGGGCGGCCTGGACTGCCGGCCGGTGACCGGCGAGATCACCTATGGCCTGGAGCGCCTGGCCATGTACCTGCAGGGCGTGGAAAGCGTCTACGACCTGGTGTGGGCCGATGGCCCGCTGGGTCGCGTGACCTATCGCGACGTGTACCACCAGAACGAGGTGGAACAGTCGGCCTACAACTTCGAGCATGCCGACGTGGCCGTGCTGCTGCGGCATTTCGAGGAACACGAGAAGGCCTGCAACGACCTGCTGGCCGCGAAGCTGGCGCTGCCCGCGTATGAGCAGGTGCTGAAGGCCTCGCATACCTTCAACCTGCTGGACGCACGCCGCGCCATCTCGGTGACCGAACGCCAGCGTTACATCCTGCGCGTGCGCACGCTGGCGCGCGCGGTGGCGCAGGCCTATTACGCCAGCCGCGAGGCGCTGGGTTTCCCGATGCTGGCAGCCGGTCCGCGCGTGCTGATCGCCGATGCGGCCGAAACGCCGCGGGGTGATGTGGCATGAGTGACTTTGCAGATTTCCTGGTTGAACTGGGCACCGAGGAGCTGCCGCCGAAGGCGCTGCGCGCGCTGTCCGAAGCCTTCCGCGATGGCCTGGTTTCACGCATCGATGCCGCCGGCCTCACGCATGGCGAGGTGCGTGCCTATGCCACGCCGCGTCGCCTGGCCGTGCACATCGAGCAGCTGGCGCAGCAGGCGCCGGCGCAGAAGATCCAGCGCCGAGGCCCGCCGGTGGCCGCCGCCTTCCGCGATGGCGTGCCGACGCGCGCCGCCGAGGCCTTCGCGCAGAGCTGTGGCGTCGCCATCGAGGCCCTGGGCCGCGAGAAGGACCCGAAGGGCAATGAATGCCTGTCCTTCAGTGGCGAGAAGGCCGGCGCGGCCACGCATGAGCTGCTGCCGGTCTTTGTCACCGAAGCACTGGATGCGCTGCCGATCCCGCGCCGCATGCGCTGGGGGGCCGGCGAGGCGCAGTTCGTGCGTCCGGCGCACTGGCTGGTGATGCTGCTGGGCCGGCAGGTGATTCCGGCCAACATCCTCGGCCTGACTTCCGGCAAGGAAACGCAGGGTCATCGTTTCCACAGCAGCGGCGCACTGCGCATTGCCACGCCGTCGGATTACACGCGTGTGCTCGAGACCAGCGGTCGTGTGATCGCCGACTTCGCCACGCGCCGCGAACGCATCCGCGAAGGCGTGTCGCAGATCGCCGCGCAGCTGGGTGGCCGCGCACTGGTCAGCGATGACCTGCTGGATGAGGTCACCGCGCTGGTCGAATGGCCGGTACCGCTGGCCGGCCGTTTCGAGGAACGCTTCCTGGCGCTGCCGCGCGAGCTGCTGATCTCGGTGCTGCAGGACCACCAGCGTTATTTCCCGGTCGAGGATGCAGAGGGCAGGCTGCTGCCCGCCTTCATCACCGTCTCGAACCTCGAGAGCACCAACATGGATGTGGTGCGCGCCGGCAATGAACGCGTGGTGCGCCCGCGCCTCTCCGATGCCGCCTTCTTCTGGGAGCAGGATCGCGCCGCGCCGCTGGCCGCGCGCCTGCCGCAGCTGGATGCCGTCACCTTCCAGGCGCAGCTGGGTTCGATCGGCGACAAGGTCCGCCGCATCACGCCGGTGGCGCGCGCCATCGCGCAGCAGATCGGAAGCGATGGCGATCGTGCCGAGCGCGCCGCCGCGCTGTGCAAGTGCGACCTGGTCACCAACCTGGTCGGTGAATTCCCGGAACTGCAGGGCGTGATGGGGCGTTATTACGCCGCCGCCGATGGCGAGGATGCGGAAGTCGCGTCCGCCATCGCCGAGCATTACCAGCCGCGCGGCCTGGGTGATGCCGTGCCCGAAACCAAGACCGGCATCGCGCTGGCGCTGGCCGATCGGCTCGACACGCTCACCGGCATCTTTGCCATCGGGCAGAAGCCCAGCGGCACCAAGGACCCCTTCGCGTTGCGCCGTGCCGCCATCGGCATCGGTCGCATCCTGTACGGCCACCGCCTGACGCTGGACCTGTTCGACCTGATCGACGCCGCGGTGCGCGCGCACACCGTGTTCGACGCCGCGCCGGCCAAGGGCAAGCCGGCGCCGTCGCGCGGGACGGTGGCGGAAGAGGTGTACCAATACCTGATGGAACGCCTGCGCAATGCCTGGCTTGAGCCGCCGGATGGCGGTCCGCCGATTCCCGGCATCACGCCGGAAATCTGCGATGCCGTGCTGGCCGCGCGGCCGCGTTCACCGCTCGACTTCGACGCGCGCGTGCGGGCATTGATCGGCTTCCTGGCACTGCCCGAGGCGGCCAGCCTGACGGCCGCCAACAAGCGCATCGCCAACCTGCTGAAGAAGTCGGCCGGCGGTGAAACCCGTGGCGGCACGGTGGATGTATCGCGCCTGGTGCTCGATCCGGAACGCAATCTCTACGCCGCCATGCAGCGCGCGTTGCACAGCGTGCCGGAGTTCACTGGTGCCGGCCAGTTCGACGCCGCGCTGGCGGAGCTCGCCAAGCTGCGCGCGCCGGTGGATGCCTTCTTCGATGGCGTGATGGTGATGGATCCGGATCCGGCGCTGCGCGAGAACCGCCTGGCCCTGCTCGGCCAGCTGCGCGCGCTGTTCTCCGGCATCGCCGACCTGTCGCGCCTGCCGGGTTGATCCGAACGGGAGAACGGGATGGACCGCTTCGCGATGGTGAACTGGCTGGCCGTGTTCGTGGCCGCGCTGTCGGGCTTCGTGGTCGGCTGGGCCTGGTACGGGCCGATCTGCGGCAAGGCCTGGTCGCGCGTCACCGGCATCACGAAGGAATCCGGTGACCGGATCCCGCCGGCGCTGGTGTTCGGCAGCGCCTATGTGCTGAATTTCATCGCCGCCACCGGCATCGCGCTGCAGAACGGCACCCACACCGGCATCTGGTTTGCGTTGCATGTCGGCCTGATGGGCGCGGTGTTCTTCATCGCGCCGGCGCTGGGCGTCATTTATCTCTTCGAACATCGCCCGCTGGTGCACTGGCTGGTGAACGCCGGTTACCAGGTTGTGAACTTCAGCGTGATGGGCGCGATCATCGGCGCCTTCACGCTCTGATCCGCTTCATCCGCGCACGATAACGATGCAGATCCCCACGCGGCGCCAGATCCTGGCGCTGGCCTGGCCCATCGTGCTGGCCAACTGCGCCGCACCGCTGCTGGGCCTGACCGACACCGCCGTCATCGGCCATTTCGGCGGCGCGCATGAACTCGGCGCCATCGCGCTGGGCGCGCTGGTGTTCAACTTCGTGTTCTGGGCCTTCGGCTTCCTGCGCATGGGCACGACCGGCTTCACCGCGCGCGCGGCCGGTGCGGCGGATTCCGCCGAGGAACGTGCGGTGGCGGCGCGTGGCCTGCTGCTGGCCGTGGGCATCGGCGTCACATTGCTCGCCCTGCAATGGCCGCTGGCGTGGCTGGCGATGCGGCTGTTCGATGGCTCGGCGGCCGTCGAGGGCGCGGCGCGCACCTATGTGCTGATCCGCATCTGGAGCGCGCCGGCCACGCTCGCCGGTTACGTGGTCACCGGCTGGCTGATCGGCCTCGGCCGCACCCGCGATGTGCTGCGCATCCAGCTGCTGCTCAACGGCCTCAACGCCGCGCTCGACCTGCTGTTCGCCGCCGCGCTGGGCTGGGGTGTGGCCGGCATCGCGCTGGGCACCGTGCTGGCCGAATGGCTGGCGCTTCTCTATGCACTGAAGGTGCTGTGGGGCGTGGTGCAGGCACGGCGCCAGGATGCCGAGCCGCTGCTGCCGAAGGCCCGCCTGCGTGATCGCCGCGCGCTGCTGGCCACGCTCTCGGCCAACCGCGACCTGATGATCCGCACCGTGCTGATGCTGTGCGCCTTCGCCTGGTTCACCAATGCCGGCGCGCGGTTCGGCGACACCGTGCTGGCCGCCAACCATGTGCTGCTGCAGCTGATCAGCTTCAGCGCGTTTTTCCTCGACGGCTTCGCCTTCGTCGCCGAGGGGTTCGTCGGCCGCGCCGCCGGCGCGAAGCGCCGCGACGTGTTCGATGCTGCGGTGCGCCAGTCCAGCCAGCTGGCCGCCATCACGGCCGGATTGTTCGGCGTGGCGCTGCTGCTGGTCGGCGATGCCGTCATCGCCCTGCTCACCGGCCTGCCGGCGGTGCGCGCCCAGGCCGGCGCGATGCTGCCCTGGGTGGCGGCCTACGTGGCGCTGTCCTTCGCCGCCTTCCAGCTGGATGGCATCTTCATCGGCACCGGCCGGGTGGCGGCCATGCGCAATGCCTCCATCGTCTCGGTGGGCGGTTTCGGGGTGCTCTACCTGCTGCTGGGGGCGGACCAGTCCGTCACCGCCCTGTGGACCGCCTTCCTGTGCTGGGTGGTGCTGCGCGCCCTGACCCTGCTGGCGGCCTGGCCGCGGCTGGTCCGCGAGACCTTCCCGTAACACATTCCGCCCTGCGGGGACCGAACCGATATGCGTAATCCCCGTCTAACTGACTGCTGCGACGGCAATTAATCTCTGCCCGCGCTAGACTTTGCACCTATCAGTCATCTGACGAATCCGATCACAGTGGGGGACTTCATGTCCGACGAAAGCAAGGCCGGCCAAAGCGCCGCATCCGCAACCACCGTCGACCGCCGCGCCTTCATGGGCGGGGTCATCACCGCCGCCGGCGCCACCATTGCCGCGGGCGCCGCCAGCGCCGCGCAGCCCCCCGGGCCGCCCGCCGGTGGACCGCCGTCCGGCGAGGTGCCGCGCAGTGGCATCGAACAGCGTTATGGACCGCCGACCGCGCGCGGCCCGCAGCTGTTCCGCGTCGAACAGGACATCGCCTACTGCGAAGTCGAAGGCAAGATTCCCACCGACCTGAACGGCGGTTTCTACCGCACCGGTCCGGATGCGCAGTTCCCGATGCGCCAGGGCAACATCCCCTTCGACGGCGAAGGCCATGTCAGCCTGTTCCGCTTCAAGGACGGCAACGCCCACTTCAAGAGCCGCTTCGTGCGCAACGAGCGTTACGTGGCGCAGGAGCAGGCCGGCAAGATCCTGTTCCCGATGTACCGCAACCCCTACCTCGACGATCCGTCGGTGAAGGGCAAGAGCCGCGGCACGCACAACACGCACATCATCCATCACAACAACCGGCTGCTGGCGCTGAAGGAAGACAGCCCGCCGGCCGCGATGGACCTGAACACGCTCGAGACGCTCGACGGCGTGTACCGCTTCGACGGCCAGCTGGACAGCCAGACCTTCACCGCGCACCCGAAGCTGGACTCGAAGACCGGCAACCTGATCGGCTTCGGTTACGAGGCGAAGGGCCACGGCACCACCGACGTGAACGTGTTCGAGTACACGCCCGACGGCAGGAAGGTATGGGACGTGTGGGTGAAGGTGCCCTACGTCGGCATGCTGCACGACTTCGCCGTCACCGAGAACTTCGTGGTGCTCTACGTCATCCCGATGATGATGGACGAGGAGCAGATGAAGCGCGGCGGCATCCACTGGTCCTGGTGGCCGGGCGAGCCGACCTACTTCGGCTATTTCCGCCGCAACGGCGATGGCAAGGACATCCGCTTCATCAAGGGACCCGAGCGCAGCGCCACGCACGTGATGGGCGCCTTCGACGATGGCAAGCGCGTTTATGTCGACGTCGAGATGTCCGAGTCGAATCCCTTCCCGTTCATGCCGATGCATGACGGCTCGCGCTGGGACCCGGTGCGCGGCACCAGCTACATCACCCGCCTGTCGGCCGAACTGTCGAAGAAGACGCCGAAGGATTACCAGATGGAGCGGCTGTACCAGAACATCACCGGCGCGCTGCCGCGCCAGGATGACCGTTACAACACCGCGCCCTACCGCTACGGCTTCCTGTCCTGCGGATTCACCGAGGGCAGCGAGCGCGGCAACGGCATCGCGCGTTTCGACCTGCAGGACCGCAGCTACAAGCTGTGGAAGGCGCCGGAAGGCCTGTCACTGTCCGAGGTGTGCTTCGCGCCGAAGAACGACAACGCGCCCGAGGGCGTGGGTTACGTGATGGCCGTGGGCACCTGGGCGGCGGAAGGCAACCGCGCCGACCTGTTCATCCTCGACGCCGAGCAGGTCCAGGACGGCCCGATCGCGACCGTGCGCATGCCCACCCGCATCGCGGGCCAGGTGCATGGCTGGTGGGTGCCGGGGTCGGCCATTCCGGCGGCCCGCAGCTGAAGACTGAAGCGCGGCCTGCATCGGGCAGGCCGCGCCTTGCATCGAAAGGGATGTCATGTCACCCGGCGACCTGATCGGCCTTGCGATCTTCCTCTACGTCATCACGCGCATCCTGAAGAAGGTGGTCTCGCAGGATGTCGTGAAACAGGGCCACCAGACGCTCGGGGACCTGGCGGAAAGCATGCGTGACGGCAGCATGATGAAGACGCCGCCGGGACCGCGTGGCACGCCGCGCCCCGGCTATCCGTCGGTGCGTCCGGGCAACCGGCGCAACCCATCGACCCGCAGCAACACCATCACCACACGCAGTGCCAGCACCGCCACGCAGGCGCGCGGCGCACTGCGGCCCGCCGCGTCGCTGGATGACTGGCACCTGGTGCTGGATGTCTCGCCCGACGCCACGCGCCGCGAGGTGCAGGAAGCCCTGAAGCTGCGCCTGGCGCGGGCCCGCGCCGCGCGCGACAGCGAGGCGGTGCGGCGGGTGATGCGCGCTGCCGCCATCGGCATCGCGCAACCCCGCGGCCGCAACGACTGATTTACCAGTAGTTCGCTTCGACCAGTTCCGCTTCCAGCGCGCAGCGCTGCGGATCCGGCTTCGGGCCGGTGGCACGGAAGGCCGTCAGCTCTTCACGCGCGGCGCGCACATCCGACTGGTACAGCTCCGACGCCGAGATCACCGTCATCGCCGAACTGGTCAGCAGGCGCGCGGCTTCCACCGCCGAGGCATTGTGCATGCCGCAGACCACGCGGCTGTCGCCGATGGCGCGGCCGCGCTTCAGGATCGGCTCGGCATGTTCGGTATCGACCGCCGCCAGCACCATCGCCCAGGCCCAGCCCGCGGTGGTGTGACCCGAGGGATAGTCGAAGCTCTTGCCGATGGTCGCTTCCGGCACGCAGGTCTTGCCCTTGTCCACCAGGAAGGGACGCTTGCGCGCGTAGAACTCCTTGGCGGTGCCGACCGTGCGGGCCGCCTCGCGCGTGGCCTTCTGCAGCAGCGCCACGGTCTTCGGCAGCTGCTCCGGCGTGGCCTCGACACCCAGGCTGCAGGCGTAGTGCTTCAGCATCGCCGCGTTGCCGAGCTCCGCGTCATCGGCCGCCATCTGCCAGCGCGGCGAGCCGGCGAGCTTGCGCGTCTGGCGGAAGATCTGCCGGTCGGCGCGGTCGCGGGCATCGCCATTCTTCGGCGCCGGCGGCATCACATGGAAGAAGTTGCTGGTATCGCCGCCGAAATACGGCGGCGTGGTGTCACGCGGCCGGGCCGGCGCACCGCTGCCGCCACCGCGCGGGCCGGCGGCGCGTTCACCCGGCATGCCATTGGCGGCGGCCGTGGCCGCGGCGGCCCCTGACGCCGACGAGGAGGCGTCCGGCGCCGGCGCCGAGGCACAGGCCGTCAGCGCCAGGATCGAAAGAATGATTGTTTTCTGCGGATAACGCACCGCTGTCCCCCAACCGAAAATCTGCTGAACCAGAGAAATACAACGTCTGGCGAACCCATAACCGGAAGCTGTCCGCGCATCAGAACCGGATGCGCACGCCGAACCGGTAGGCCCGCCCGAGGATGTCGTGATATTGCGCGCTTGCGCCGGAAATGCCACCACCGGTGAAGGGCGGGCTCTTGTCGAACAGGTTGTTGATCGACCCCCACAGCTCGAAGGAGCGCAGGTTCGACACCCGCAGGTCATAGGAGCCGTTCAGGGCGAAGTTGAAGTACGGATTCACCCAGTTGCGGTCGACGCTGCCGAACAGGTAGTTGCCTTGCGCATCCTGGTAATGCGGCTCCGACGGATCATCGCTCCAGGTGTTGTCGAGCCTGGCACCGCCGATGTAGCGCGCCGACAGGCTGGCCGTCAGGCGGTCGAGCCGGTAGGTGCCGATGATGTTGCCGGTCCACTTCGGCGCCGCCAGCACGCCGGGGATGAATACATTGCTGCGGATCTGGCCGACCTGGTCGACCTGGATGAACTCGTCCTCGCATTGCAGCGTCGCGTTCAGGTCGCAGACATGCCGCACGCCGGAGGATTCCAGCGAGCGCGTCGCGCGCACGGTCAACGACAGCATGCCCGGCACACGCGGCAGCACCGAATGCATCGGCAGCAGGTAGTTCCACGACAGGTCGATGCCGCGCCGCTGGTACGGCAGGCCGTTCATCGGCCGACGCGAGTTGTGCGAGACGATGTCCTGCAGGTTGCGGCTGCCATCCTCGTTGGTGGCGAAGGTGATCTCGCGGCACTCGGGCAGTGCATCGTTGATCAGTCCGTTGATGCCCGGCTGCGCCGGGTCGACCTCGCCATCGATGTAACGCGCCTCGACATTGCCGCTGTTGGCCCAGCAGGCCAGCACCGGGTCGGAATAGATATAGGGCGTGAAGATGCCGTCACGCACGCGGATGCTGTAGTAGTCCGCCGCGAAACGCATGCCCTGCGCCCAGCCGCCCGGTGACAGCACCATGCCCAGCGTCAGCGTGTCGCTCTTCTCCGGCTTCAGGTCGGCATTGCCCACCGACACGGTGCCCCAGCGCTCGTACTGGTTCTCCTGGCTGTCGGCGGTGCGGTCGCGCCAGGGATTGCGCGCCTGCTGCCCGCCGATGCTGTCGGGAATGCCCGGCTGGCTCAGGAACAGGTCGCGATAACCCGCCGCACGCAGGTCGCGCGAACGCGTCAGCCGCAGACGCACGAAGTCGAAAGGCTCGAACACCGTCGACACCTTCCAGTTCAGCGTGCCCTGGTCGGCCGACTGGCCGGTGGTGCCGGCACCGCCCTTGTTGTTGTAGCGCGCATACCGCGCGCCCGCGTTCACCGACCACAGCCGCACGCCGGGAAAATCGCTGACCAGTGGCAGGTTCAGTTCCGAATACCCCTCGGCCACACGCGTGCGGCCGCCGAAGGCATCACCCCAGGCGCGCGCGATGTCGGCACGCAGGTAGAACGGGCCACGCGAGCCCTTGTTGTCGACCTTGTCCTCGCGCAGTTCGAAACCGAAGGCACCGGTCAGCGGCCCGGCCCAGCCGTTCCACAAGGTGCCCGAGGTGGTGAAAGACAGCACATGCAGGTGGTTCCTGCCGTCCGAGACATTGTCCTTGAAGGCATAGGCCAGCGCCTCGCGCTGCAATTGCGCGGCGGCGGGATCGGCAAACTCGGTGCCGAACACGTTCAGCGGCCTGCAGCCCTGCGCCAGCATCGCCAATCCTTCCGGATCGCTGGTGGGACGACCGGTGGCATCGAGGATCGGAATGCCATCGCGCGTGATGCGACACACCGGCTGCAGGTAGGTCGGATTCGGCACGCCATCGATGAACTCGCGGTCATCGATCACCGCATCCACCGCAAAGGCGAAGCTCAGGTTGGTCTGCACATTGTTCTGGCGCGAGGTGCTCTCGGTCTGGCCGTACTGGTAATACGCCTCCCAGCGCCAATCGCCGCCGAAGTCACCGCGCACGCCGGCCACCGCGCGCATCGTGTCCGACAGCTGCGTGGTCCACTGCTGGATCTGCGGGTTCCAGACCTTGCGCAGCGCGGTGTGGCCGCGGCAGGGCGTGGGTCCATACAGGTTGTCGAGGCCGGCCCCGCCACCGGTGGTGGTGGAGTTGTTGAACGCGCGCTGCAGCTGGTAGAGCGCCTCGGGGGTCAGGTTGTCGAGGAAGGCATAGGCATTGCGCCCGAGCTGCGGCAGCGCCGCCGGCGTGCCCGGATCATCGAAGTCGACATCCAGCGTCACGCCCACCAGGTTCCAGTAATCGGTGCCGCGCGCCGAGCGGATGCGCTGCCACACCGGGTTGCTGCCATTGACGAAATTCCAGGTGGGCGGCGTGGTGTCGGTGCTGCCGGCTTCGCCCGGCGGCACGAAGAACGGTGGCGTGCGGCCATTGGGCGCATTGCCCAGTATCGCGCGGAAACTGGCATTGCTCCACAGCGGGCTGCGCTGCGTATCCGGCAGCGCCGCGCCGGTGTACGGATCGGTGAAGGCCTCACCGCCGCCGCCGTAGGGAATGAAATCACCCGCACGCGCCGAGCCGCCCGGCTGCGCCTCCACGCCGGCGGTGTGGAACCGCACGCAGGCCGAACCCATGGTGTAGGGATTGCGGTTCAGCGAATCGGTGCGCGCGAAGCTGGCCTGCAGGTAACCGGTCAGCCCCGGCCGCAATTCGTATTCGAAGTTGGCAAAGCCGGTGCGCCGTTCGGTGCTGGGCCGCATCGCCACCGCCGTGGTGGTCAGCGGACCATCGCCATTCATCGTGCTGCGGCCGGTGCCGCCGCGATAGCCGAAGGCGTATTCCTCGACACCGGTGCCGTCGGCGGTGAAACGCCATCCGGACGTGTTGCCGGCATCGCTGGAAAGAATGGTGCCGGTGGGCGCGAACTGGCTGAAGCGATGCCCCACCATCTGGAAGCGCGCCGGATAATCCTCGAAGCCCGTCAGCGGCACCAGCACATCGGCCGGGTCCGCCGACAACGCGCCGCTGAAGTTCTGGTACAGCACGCGCGACATCCCGCACCAGCGACGCGCCGCCGCGCAGCTGCGGATGGCCTGCTGGTCCTGCCATTCCACGCCCAGCAATCCGTGGCCGCGGCCATTGAACAGCGGGATGCCGCCCGAGATCGCCACGTGCGGGCTGTTGCCGTCGCCGGCCTCGTTGAAGCCATAGTCGAGATCGACATGCAGGCCGATGAGACGACGGTTCAGCACCAGGTTCACCACACCCGCCATCGCGCCCGAACCATAGGTGGCCGAGGCGCCGCCGGTGACCACGTCCGCGCGCGCCAGCATGTTCGAGGGCACGATGTTGAGGTCCACCACATCGGCCTGGTTCGAGGTCGACACCACGCGCCGTCCATCGATCAGCGTCAGCGTGCGCGAGCCGAAAGCCGGATCCATGCCGCGCAGGTTGGCGATGGTGTTGCCGATGAAGAACGCCGAACGCAGCAGCGTGCCGCCCTGGTCATCGCCGGTGAGCAGCGGCTGGTAGCTGGGGATGTTCTGCGGCACCAGCGTCGACAGCGCATCGCCGACATTCACGTAGCCGAGGTTGCGCAGGTCCTCGCCGGTCACCGACACCACCGGGTTCGGCGCGGTATAGGTGCCGGGCACGCGGATGCGCGTGCCGGTGACATGGATCTCGCGGACCTCGATCAGGTCCGAGACATCCGCCGCCGAAGTGCCTGCGCCCGCATCCGGCGCGGCGTCCGGCGCGGTTTCAGCCGGCGCGGCGTCGCGCGCACTGACCGGCGCGCGCACCACCGCGATGGTGTCGGTGCCCACGTGGCGGAACGACAGCCCCGTGCCGGCCAGCAGCCGCCGCAGCGCCGCCTCCGGCGACATGCGGCCGCGCACCGCGCGCACCGGCAGTTCCAGTTGCTGCGCGTCGGCCGCCAGCACCTGGATGCCGCTCTGCCCGGTGAAACGGAACAGCGCGCTCGACAGCGGCTGCGCGGGAATGTCGAATTCCACCACCGCCTGTGCCGCGGCTGCCGGCCGGGTCGCCCCGACGACCAGACAACCCAGCAGCACGGCGACGGCCAGCCGCATGATGCAGCGTCAGTGCGCGCCGGCGGCGGGCTGCGGACCGATCAGGTAGCGTCCGTCGCGGACCTGCACGGTCACGGGATGGATGTGATGCAGCGCGCGCAGCCAGCCATCAAGGTTGTCGATGCGCGCGCCGGAGGTGATCGGCAGCGAGGCCAGCTGCGGATCCTCGATCACGATGGGCTGGCCCATGTAACGCTGCATGCGCGCCACCACTTCCGACAGCGGTTCCTTGTAGAAGCTGAGCATGCCGGTGCGCCACGCCACCGCATCGCGCGGATCGGTGTCGCGCACGGTCACGCGGTGCGTGGCATGCGAATAGATCAGCTGCTGGCTGACCTGCAGGCTGACATTGGGCGTCTCGACGCTCTGGCCTTCATACAGCGCGTCGACGCTGCCCTCGGCCACGGTCACGGTGGTGCGCTCGTCGGTGCGCAGCACGTTGAATTCGGTGCCGGTGGCGACCACCTTCAGGCGCCCGGCTTCGACCGAAAAGGGACGCGCCGCGTCCTTGTGCACGGCGACGTAGATCTCGCCCTCATGCAGTTCGACGCGGCGGGCCTGGTCGCTGAAGCTGACCGTGGCGCGGGTGCCGCCGCCCAGTTCGAGGATGGAGCCATCCTCGAGCGTGCGGGTGCTGTTCACGCCCACCGGCGAGGCATATTCGCGTGCCACCACTTCGGTGGCGCCGGGACGGTTGATCATCCACGCCGCCGTGACCGCAAGTCCCAGGCCGGCCACCGAGGCGGCCAGCGCGAAGCGGCGCGTGTGACGCCGCGGCCGGGCGTATGCCGCCGTCATCGAGATCGGCGTCGACACCGGCGCAGGTTCCGCCTCGGGCGCCTGCTGCAGTTCTTCCTTCAGCAGCCCGCTGGCCTGCCACACCGCGGCCAGCTCATCGAAGGCCTGCTGGTTGCGCGGATCGCGCTGGCACCAGTCCAGCCATTCCTCGAGGGCGCCGTCATCCGGGTTGGCGGCGTGCAGGCGCTGCAGCCAGTCCGCGGCCATTTCCATGCGCTGCAGGCGGCCGACATCCTGCGCGGGGGCACTCTGGCTCAACGCGAACCCCCGTTGCCCTTCAGGCGCGCGGAGGCCTCGGCCGGGGCCAGGCCCTCCAGCCGCAGGCGGCAGTACATCAGGGCGCGCGTGATGTGGTTGCGCACCATGCGGTCACTGACGCCGAGTTTCTTTGCAATCGATCCCTGGTCCATGTCTTCAGTTCTGAAAAGGAGGAAAGCCTCTCGCACCGGGTCGGGCAACTCGCGAAGGAAACCCCGGATCTGGTCCACGCGCTCGCCCTCCATCGCCAGCGCCTCGGGCTCCGGCGGTCTCTCGAAAAGGCCAGGGAAAAGATCGGACTCCTGCAGGCGCGACTCTGTCGCGCGTCGCCGCAACCGGTCGATGGCCAGGTTGCCTGCGATGCGGAAGAGATACGCGCGCAGGAAACCCGTGACATCGGTGCGCTCGAGCTGCAGCAGGCGGACATAAGCCTCCTGCGCGACCTCGCGCGCCTCGTGCCGCGAATGCAACCGCAGGGTCAGGAACCTGATCAGCGAATCGTTGTGATCGCGGAACAGGCGCTCGACTTCCAGCGCTCTGGCATCGCTCGCCCCGGCCGCCGGTCCATGACCATGCAGCGGCCCCGGCTTCGTTTCCCGGCCGTCTCCCCCCATCTGCCGATTGTGTACGCGAGTCTTTCAAATGAGCAAGAAAAGGCTCCTACGCCCAGCCTGCAGGCCCGCAAGGCGGCAGCGCCGGTGCGAAGCTGTGGCTTTCCGGTCCTGCGCATTGACCAGCGTCGTGTTGGGGGTGCGGCGCCGGGTGCATCGATCGACTGGCCGTAGGAGAAAAACGGTTTCTGCCCCATACAACGTTTGGCGGGGATCGATCCGGAAACCGGCTCAATGGGCGCGGATTCGATACAGCAGGATTTCGGGCGAAACGGGAGTCACCCCGTCGAGGGTTTCCGAGCCGTTGACCGTTTCGCGGATGCGCAGGCGGTCCGGGGTGCCCGGGGTGATCAGGTAATTGACCGGCGAGGAAGGCCGGCCGTCGGCATTGCTGGTGGACTGCGGCCATTTGCCCACGAAACCGTCCGGGGCGCGCGGCACGGTGGCGGCGCTGGGCACGTCCAGCGTGAAATATCCGGCCCCCAGGTCGCAGGTGGTGGCATTGCCGCGGCGGGTGTAGGTGCCCTGCGGGGCGTGCACGTCCTCGACGTTGAAGCAGCCATCCTGGGCGTTGCCGAGGCCGTTCACGCCGGCATGCATGCCGTTGTAGGTGTCCGGGTCGAAGATCCACACGCGGCGGTGGTCGGCGGTGGCCCAGGCGCCGGCCATCTCGCCATCGATCGATTCGGGCTCGATCATCTGCCACACCACATTGCCGAGGCGCGCGTCGATGCGGGCGCGCGGGCCGGGCGTGAGCTGCACATCGGTCAGCGGCGTGGCGATGGCCACCCCCAGCGCGGTGCCCGACAGGCCCGAGGCGCCGTTGGTGTCGGTGGCCGGCGAGAACTGGATGCGGGCCGCATCCGCGTCATAGGCATAAAAACCATGCTCGACGCCGCAGGCGGCGCTGCACACCGTGCCGATGGCGTGGTGCGCATACAGGTAGGTGCCATCCTCGAAGAAGGTCAGGAAATTGCGGGTCGGCGTGAGCGCGCCGGAAGCAGAAACCGTGGTGACGCGATAGCTGCCTCGCAGCTGCGCGGCGGGGTCCGGAAGCGCGCGACAGCGCACATTGCGCTGCGTGATCCAGCCATGGTTGACGGCGCGGTTGGCATCCAGTGGGTCCAGCAGCAGCACCGCGCTGCCCCACAGGTACTGGCTGGCGCTGCCGACCACGCAATGCATGCCCTCGGGCTGGCGCGTGATGGCCAGCTCATAGATGGCGTCGGCATTGCTCATCACGTCGGGGATGCCGACGGTCGAGAAAGCGCCCACCTCGACGGTGCGCTCGATCTGCCCGGTGCGGGCGCGGCGCAGGCCCAGTTCCATGCCGCCTTCCGGCATCGGCAGCGCGGTACCGCCCGATTCAGGCAGATAAGCCACCGCCGCGCGCACGGTGAAGCTGCACAGCGTGACCTGCACATCATCGGCAGGTCCGGTGGGAGGGGTGGTCACGTCCGCCCCCTGGGCGTCCAGCTGCTCGTTGGTGCCGTTCATCACCTGGCAGTTGTTGCGCGTATTGCCGGCTTCCATCGTCGCGGTGACCGACCACTTGAAGATCGGCAGGCTGGTGCCGGTGTCGAACAGCGCATCGGGGAACACCAGCGTGGTGGCGCCGTAGGCGGACAGCTCGCGCACGCCCTCCTCGGTGGTCAGGCGCACTCTGGCAGAAGGAATGGCCGCCACCGCCGGCGCCACGCTGACCGTCACGGGGAACCGCGGCACGGCCGGGTCGTTCACGCAGATCACCGCCGGAGGTCGGGTGGCCATGCCCAGCACGCCCTGGGCATCGGTCACGCTGCACGTCTTGCCATAGGGCGGCGTCTTCACCGTGATGTGGTAGGGCGTGCCTTCGGGCAGCGACCCGAAGCTGAACGTGGCGGTGTTCTGTCCGGGAATGCCATAGAAGCGGCAGGGCTGCGCACCATCGGAGCCGCAACTGTCCTGGCCGTTGTACTGCAGCACCAGCGGCCGCTGCGTGCCGACGCCGGTGATCGTCCCCTGCAGCACGATGTCGCGCGGCGGGACCTTGATGGCCGGCTCCTCGATGACATCGCGCACGGCGTCGCAACCTGCCGCGGCAGTGAGCAGCGAGGCAATCATCACGCAGGTCGGGACATTCCGCAGGCGAGATCGACGCGTCGCCCGCAGCGCAGCCGGTTTCAGTCTTGTTTCCCCCTCGTTCTTCCCGATTGTGGGCAGGGGCAAGCCGGCAATTCAAGCGCCGTGGAACGACAACGCCGCGACGGGCTCGTACCCGGCGCGGCGTTGAAGTGGAAGCGCTGGGCGCGCTTCCGTGGCCTGTCTTACTGTGCGGCCGTCATGCGGCACATCACGATCGGCGGAATCGGCGGATTCAGCTCGGTCTTGCGCGTGCCATGCGCGGTATCCCACACCGTCAGCTTGTCCGCGTTCGGGCAGACATTGTCCGACAGGTCGGTGCCCGCGAGACGGATCTCGTAGTCCACCAGCGAGTACGGACGGCCGTCGGTGAACGACGGGTTCTGCGACTGCGGCCAGCGACCCGGGTAGTCACGCATCACCGCCGTCGGGTTCGGGATGTCGCCCGATCCCGAATCCAGCAGCGAGTAGTCCTCCTCAAGGGTGCCTTCCGTGACATTGTCGATGATCGTGTAGACGCGGATATTGCAGCCCGAGCGTGCGCCGAGGCGGGTCCACGAGCCGGTCAGCCCGAAGGTGCCCACGAAGCAGGCGTCCTGCAGGTTCGGGATGCCGTTCACGCCCATGTGGAAGGCGTTGTACAGGCCGTGCTGGTACACGAACACTCGGCGCGGATCCTCGACGCCGCGCTGCGTATCCCACTGCACCCAGGCGCCGTCCACGATGTTTGTGGTTTCCACCAGCGGATCGGCACCGGCCTCTGTGAAGATCCACTCGACCTTGGAATCTGCCACCGTGGTGGTCTCGCTCACCGTGGTGACGGTGTTGGTCCAGGGCGTGAACAGGCCGCGCAACACGCTGCGACCGTTCTCGCTGGTGATCTGGAATTCCTCGATCGTCCGGCTCACCGGCACCGTTCCGGCGCTGGTCGTGGTCGTGTTATGCAAGCCGGAGTTGCCGGAGGTGTCGGTGAACGGGATGAAGCGGATGGCGTTCTGCTCGGGTGCGTAATGATAAAAGCCCTGCTCGATGCCGTTGTTCGACACACCGGCGATGTGGTGGCCGAACATGTATGAGCCGTCCTCGAACAGTGCCAGGTAGTTGCGGTTGTTCACGCGCGTCAAGGTCGTGACCGGCGCCGCGCCGTTCACGCTGGCAATTCGCGTGGTGTAGGCCGACTGCTGGTACACGCCGCGCAGCTGGCGCTCGGCGGCAGGCAGCGTGCGGCATCGGATCACCGCGTCCGGCACCCACAGCTGGGCGACGCGGGCCGAAGCCGGACGACGCAGCAGGATGGCGCCGCCATCAGTGGTGTTGCCGATTGTGCGGTTGCCGGTGGAGGCGTTCACGTTGCTGCCGCTGCTCACACTGCCGCCCGGGATGCAGGCCATGCCGGTCGGCGACCGGGTGACCACCACTTCAAAGAAGGCATTGATGTGGCTGCGCGCCGCATACGGGTTTGCGCCCGGGTTGCCGTCCGCATCCAGTTCCATGAACGGGATGAAGGTATTGCTGAACGAGGTGATGTCGGCCGCGGCCACATCCTCACCGGTCGGCTGCGAGCGCAGCACCAGCCTGATCGACTCGCCGGCCGGAATCGCCGGCGGTGAGCTGGTGGTCGGGGCTGCGGTCAGCGCCACGTCCGGCACGCTGTAAACGGCCTGGGCGCGCACGGTGAACGAGCAAGCCTCCACATTGACGGTGACGTCCGCGCTGGGTGCTTCGGTAGCCTTGCCGTCGTCACCGATGTTGCCACCAGTGTTGGCGACCGGACCGCCGGTCACGTAGCAATTGGTATCCGCGTCCGCCGTGTTGACGCCGGGAATGGTCGCGGTGACGCGCCATCCAAAGGCGGGCAGGCTGGTGCCGTTGTTGAAGACGTAGGTGGCGTCCTCATGGAAGCCGCCCGGACCATTCGGACACAGCGAGGGTTCGAAGGTGAACGAAGTCAGGCCGGTGGCATTCACCGGGCAGCTGCCGTTCTCGGTGGTCAGCGTCACCTTCAGGCCGGGCACTGCCGAGGCGGCCGCCGAGATGTTGGCCGTGACCGTGTAGCGCTGCAGTGACGGATCGTTCACGCAGGTGATCTGGATCTGGTTGCTGCCCTGGCCGACCGTGCCGGTGGGATTGGCGATCGTGCACTGCTTGCCGAAAGGCTGGTTCTTGACCGTCAGGTTGTAGGGCGTGCCCACCTTCAGTGCGCCGAGGCTGAACGTGGAGTACTCCTCGTTCGGGATGCCGACAAAACGGCATTCCGACACGACGCGGGGTCCGCCCGGATTGTTCGGATCCTCGAGCACCAGGCAGCTGTCGGTGCCATTGTTCTGCAGCACCAGCGGCCGCAGGCTGCCCAGTCCCCGGATGGTGCCACCCAGCACCGCCGTCTCGTCGGGCACGGCCGTATAGGGCGCCTCACGCACGTCCTTGATCGAATCACAACCGGCCAGCACGGCGCCGCAGGCGGCGGCCGTGGCCAGGAGTTTCGAACTGCTGATCATCGATTTCATGAAATTCCCCCGCAAATTCTTTTTGTCGCCCGAAGGGGCGGGTGTTGCCACCCGCCCGCTTTGCCGCCGTATCAGAACTCCATCCGCACGCCCATGCGGTACGAGCGACCCATGGTGTCGTGGAAGCCGGCGCTGGCGCCCGAGATGCCGCCACCGGTGAAGGGCGGGCTCTTGTCGAACAGGTTGTTGATCGTGCCGGTCACCTGGAAGCGGCGCATGTTGCCGATGTGCAGGTTGTACGACGCGTTCAGGGCGAAGTTCACGTACGGCTTCACCCAGTTGTTGTCGACGCTGCCGCCCAGGTAGCGACCCAGCTCGTCCATGTAGTTGTCGCACGAGCCGGCCTCGAACTGGCGGGCATCGCACCAGGTGTTGTCCATCTTGGCGCCGCCGATGTAGCGGGCCGACAGGCTGGTCGACAGGTCACCCATCATGTAGGCGGCGATGAAGTTGCCGGTCCACTTCGGGGTGGCGGCCACGCCCGGGATGAACTGGCTCGAGCGGATCTGGCCGACCATGTCGATGCGGCGCAGGGCCTCATCGCAGATCAGGATGCCGTCGATGAAGGTGGTCGCGGTGCAGTTCTGCTCGCCGGTGGAGGTCACGCGCTGGGCCACCGTCTGCTGGATGCCCGAGGCCTCCAGCGCACGCGAGGCGCGCATCGTCAGCGACATCGTGCCGGGAATGCTCTCGAAGGCACGGTTCAGCGGGAACGAGTAGTTCCACGACAGGTCGATGCCGCGGCGCTGGTACGGCAGGCCGTTGTCAGGACGGCTGGCGTTCACGAACAGGATGTCCGTCGGGTCGATGCTGCCATCCTGCAGGGTCGCGAACGTGATCTCGCGACAGAACCGGTTGCTCAGGTCCGGCGGCAGGTTCTTGCCGAAGTTCGGATGGTCTTCCTCGTCGCTGTTGCCGCTCAGGCGCCAGCAGTTCTCGATGATGCTCGAGGGGCTGGCGAAGTTGTACGGCGTATAGATGCCGCCGCGCACCTTGATGTCGTAGTAGTCGGCCGACAGGCGCATGCCCTG
>CAYNEX010000031.1:0-23461 GCA_964396335.1 uncultured Steroidobacteraceae bacterium
CAGGACGGCGACCTCGGCTCCGGCAAGGTCGACATGCCGCCGGGCGGCAATCACTGTGGCGGCCGCCGTGGTGTTCGACCCGTTGGAGTCGAGCATCACCGACACCCACATCGGGCCGAAGAAGCACTCAGTAACTTTTTCGAGCAGCTTCTCCCCCGCCAGCGTGGGCGCCTGCCCCGAGAAGCGTTCCGGGGTGTCGATCACCACCCGCGCGCGCAGGTAGGTGAGGCTTCCGGCGAGCTGCCGGACCTTGTCGGTGCAGTCATGTCCGCGGCCGGCGTAGTGGTAACGCGTGGTGGCCACCAGCACGCGCGCGCCGGTCTGGCCGAAACGCTCGACGGCCGCCGCGGCGCCGAACTCGGGTGACACCGAGGTCCACACCGCACCCAGGTGGCTGGTGGCCAGCATCGCCACCACGGCTTCGACCGAATTGGTGACGAAGCCGGCGACCACATCGCCGGGGCCGATGCCGAGGGAAGCGAAGCCCGCGGCCATCGCCATCACCTGGCGGCGCAGGTCGCCGCGCGACAGTTCGCGCCGTCGCCCGGTTTCATCACGCGCGATCAGGGCCGGCGCGGCGTCGTCGCCGGCCAGCAGGTTCTCGGCGTAGTTCAGCCGCGCGCCGGGGAACCAGCGCGCGCCGGGCATCTGCTCGCCGTGTTCCAGCACGGCTTCACCGCGGGTGCCCTGGACGCCGGCGAACTCCCACAGCGCGCCCCAGAAGGCGGCGCGGTCGGTGATGGACCACTGGTGCAGGGCCTTCCAGGCAGCGGCCGGATCGGAATGCGGCCCGGGCGCACCGAAGCGCTCGCGCG
Source organism: uncultured Steroidobacteraceae bacterium (assembly GCA_964396335.1). Taxonomy (GTDB): domain Bacteria; phylum Pseudomonadota; class Gammaproteobacteria; order Steroidobacterales; family Steroidobacteraceae; genus ZC4RG30. Next base: position 816 of record CAYNEX010000031.1, read on the forward strand.
CGAACTGCGCGAAGCGGCTCAGGTTGCTGGCGGCGATGCGGTCAGCTGGCGGCTGCCAGAGAATCGGGCTGCGCGTTTCCATTACGCTCGAACTGTCGCGCACGGTACTCGCGCGGCGGCATGCCGAAGCGTTCGCGGAAGCTGCGGCTGAAATGTGGTGCGCTGTTGAAGCCCCAGGTGAACGCGATCTGGCAGATCGAACGTCCGCGCCAGCGCGGGTCGGCCAGCTGCCGCGCGGTCTCCTCGAGCCGACGGCGCAGCACATAAGAGGAAATGCACTCGCCCTCGCGCGCGAAGATCATGCGCAGGTAACGCGCCGAGACATTCAGCGCCCGCGCGACGGTGTGCGGACCCAGGTCCGGATCGCCGAGGTTCTGTTCGATGAACAGGCGCGCACGCGCATAGCGGCCGCCGACCACCGCTGATGCGGCGATCAGCTGGCTGAAGGAGTGCGTGAAGGCCAGGGCGACGTTTTCCAATAGTTGGCGCGACAGGCATTCGTGGATTGTAGACGGAAGTCCGCCCAATGCCTGCGCGCAGAGGTTCTGGGCCAGAGAGGACACCACATCGGTCATGCCGGAACCGGCGGCGAGGCGGCGGCCGCAGAACTGGCCCGGCGAGGGCAGGTGGGTGCGCAGCGCCTGGGCCGGCATGCGCAGCAGCAGCAGGCTGGAGTCGGCGGCGATGTGGTGGCAATGCGGGGCGCTGTTCTCGAACAGCGCGATGTCGCCGGGGCCGAGTTCGGCGTGCTGGCCGAACTGGGTCAGGCGGCCGTGGCCTGCGATCTGCACGATCAAGGTATAGCCGGAGGCTTCGGTCAGGTCGCCGGCCGGCATCCGATCGAGCGAGCTGCCACGGCAGCTCAGCCGGGCGAACCGCAGCGCGCCGAGCTGGCCGACATGCATGTCGGCGTCAAAGTGCCGCGCGTCGGTGGCGAATAGTTCGCTGTGGTCGAAGTTGCTGTACTGGGCGGCCCAGGCGGAGAGTCGGTTGCGACTGGTCGGGCACTTGCTGCTGTCGATGAAGTCCATGTCCATCTCCCCGCCGATTTTATAGTTTCATATATCCTATAGGATCGTCGGCGGGTGTCAACACCGGGGTCGTCTTCAGTCGCGGGCGAAGGCCTGCAGGCGCTGATAGGAACGCTCGATGTGGGCGCGCATCGCGGCCTCGGCATCGGCCGGGCGCCGTGCTTCCAGCGCCCTGACCAGCGCCGCATGCTCGGTGCTGGCCTCACGGGTCACGGTGCTGTGGAAGCGCAGGCGGAAGATGTGCAGATGGGTGTGCAGCCGTGCCAGCGAATCGCGCACCAGCTGGTTGCCGCTGCCGATGGCGATCAGGTCGTGCAGTTCGGAATCCTGCACGGCGAAGCGGTCGTAGGAACGGCGGGTGCGGCCCGGTTCCATGGCCTTGGCCAGGCGCGCGACCTGCTGCAGCTGGCCTTCGTCCATGCGCTCGGCCGCACAGCGTGCGGCAAAGGGCTCGAGCAGCAGGCGCAGCTCGTACAGCTCATCAAGCTGGCGGCGATCCAGCTGCGGCGCGCAGCAGTAACCGACGAAATGCTGCTTGGTGACCAGGCCCGTGGCCTCCAGGCGGCTCAACGCCTCGCGGATCGGAGTCTGCGAGACACCCAGCTGGCGCGCCAGTTGGTCGATCGGGATGCGCGAGTCCGGCGGGATGCGCAGTGACATGATGTCGGCGCGGATCAGCTCGAACACTTCATCGACGATGCCCTGGGCACGACGCAGCATGCGCGGCTGGCGGGGCGTGGGTGCACGGGGTTTCATGGATGGCGTTCGAGGCCGGTGGGGCGTTGCGCGGTGATGGCCTACGGTCCAACAGCGCGAGGGTGGGTCGCTTGCCGCAGGCGGCAGCCTGTCTATCGCCGCTCGGAATAGATGCGTGCCGCGGTCCCGTGCAGGAAGGCGGCGCGCTCGTCGGCATCAAGAAGCGCGGCGGCGGCATGCGCATGCGCCACCTTGTCGGCATAGGGTGACTTCAGGCTCTGGCCCACATCCGATCCCCACATCAACCGGCCGGCGCCGAAGCGGTCCACCATCCGCCGCACCACGCGCGCCGGATCGACGCGATGTTCGTGCATCCGCTCGATGTTGATCTCGGTGAACTTGAAACAGACGTTGGGCGTGTCGGCGAACAGCGCCAGCGTGTCGACGCCGTAGTCGGGCGGACCGGGCAGCGTGATGTCGATGCCGGATTCGCGTGCCCAGGCCAGCTCCGGCACCGACGCTCCCCAGGGAATGCCCAGATGGTCGATCAGGATGGGCAGTGTGGGCAGTTCGCGTGCGATGTAATGCAGCAGCGGCAGCGTCCACGGCAGCTGGTTCTGGAAGAAGATGATGGCCACCGGCAGCTGCAGTTCGGCGCAGGTCCGCCAGGTGCGCATGGCCACCGGCGAGGCCATCCAGGAGGTGTCGAGCTGTGCCGGGCGTGTGTTGGCCAGGCGCAGTCCGCGCACGCCCTGGTCACGCGCCATGCGGGCAAGCTTCGCCGGCGTGGCGGCATCGTGCAGGTCGAGGATCACCACCGGCAGCAGGCGGCCGGGGAAGCGCCGCGCGGCATCGATGATGTAGCTGTTGTCATGACCGTAGAGATGGCCGCGCTGCACGACGCACGAAGTCGTGACGCCATGGTCGTCCATCATGCGCACCAGCGCCTCGGCGGTGACGGTGTAGTCGGGGCGCTCGGGCACGGGCAGGTCCGGATGCAGCGGACGCGGTGGATAGGCGTTCCAGTCGTCGGCGATCAGGTGCGCGTGGGTGTCGAAAATCAGCGGCATCGGCCGAGTCTAGCGCGCACATTGTGGCTGCTGTCCTGCCGGATCCGAATCGACAAGAGCTCGTGCCGTGCTGGACAAGAGCATTGCGAAAACGCGTACATTTCCAGCTGGGACAAGCGATGCGCGGCCGGGGATCGTAGGGTGTGCGCCCGACATCAGAGGTGTGCGATGCATGACAAGGTGATGGTGCTGGCGGGCGGCAGCCGGGGCATCGGCGAGGCCATCGCTGTGCTGGCGGCACAGCGTGGATACGAGGTGGTGTTCAGTTACACGCGCGACGCCGCGCGGGCCGAGGCGGTGGTGAAACGCATCGCGGACGCCGGCGGCAAGGCCCATGCCGTGCACGCCGACACGGCGCAGGAATCGCACATCGAGCGCCTGTTCGAGGCCGCCGATGCGCGCGGCAGGATTGCGGCGATGGTGTACAACAGCGGCATCACCGGCGCGAACTCGCCGCTGGCCGATGCGGATACCGCCACCATCGATGCGGTGCTGGACGTGAACCTGCGTGGTGCGATCCTCGCCTGCCGCGCGGCAATCCGTCGCATGTCGACGCGCTTCGGCGGGCAGGGGGGCGCCATCGTGATGCTGTCCTCGCGCGCCACCTTCTATGGTTCGCCCGGCGAATTCGTCTGGTATGCCGCCTCGAAGGGCGACATCGACAGCCTCGGCAATGGCCTGTCGCGCGAAGTGGCAGCGGAGGGCATCCGCGTCAACGTGGTGTCACCGGGACCGATCGCAACGGAAATGCACCGGCCCGGCCGGCTCGAAGTGGCCGGGAAGCGCGCGCCGATGCAGCGTGCCGGCACGCCGCAGGAAGCGGCGGAGGCGGTGATGTTCCTGCTGTCCGATGCCGCGTCCTATGTGACCGGTGCCAACCTGTCGGTGGCCGGAGGGCTGTGACCAGGGGGAGCGTGCGGATGCCAGCGGGAATGTCATTGCGCCAGCTGCCGGGGCTGCTGCTGTGTGTGTTCACGCTGCTGCTGGCGGGCGAAGGCTTCAGGTGATCCACACCGTCTGCTGGTTGCACAGTTCCAGCAATCCGGCGCGGCCCAGTTCGCGGCCATAGCCGGACATCTTCACGCCGCCAACCGGCAGGCGCGGATCGGATGCGGTGACGCTGTTGATGAATACGCCGCCCACATCAAGCTGGCGCGCGAGGCGCGCGGCACGGACGGTGTCACTGCTCCACAGCATTGCCGACAGGCCGAACTGCGAGGCATTGGCCCTGTCGATGGCATGGTCCGCGTCCCGCGCGGTGCGGATGGCGGCCACGGGGCCGAAGGTTTCCTCGATGTTCACGCGCATGTCGTCGGTGACATCGGTGAGCACGGTGGCTTCATGGAACCAGCCCGGATTGCGGGTGTTGCCGCCGGTGACCAGGCGCGCGCCCTGGCGCAGCGAAGCCTGCACCTGCGCCACCAGTCCGTCGCGCAGGTCCGCGCGCGCCATCGGGCCGAGTTGCGTGTCCGGCGCAAGCGGATCGCCGATGCGCAGTGCGGCGGCGGCGGCGCTGAAACGCGCGGCGAATTCCTCCGCCACGCCCTGCTCGACGATGAAACGCTTGGCCGCCAGGCACACCTGGCCGCAGTTGGTGAAGCGGGCCCGCACGCCGGCGGCCACCGCGGCATCCAGGTCGGCATCGGCCAGCACGATGAAGGCATCCGAGCCGCCCAGTTCGAGCACGCTCTTCTTGCAGGCAGCGCCGGCCTGCGCGGCGACCTTCATGCCGGCGGCGGTGCTGCCGGTCAGCGTGACCGCGGCGACGCGGCGGTCGGCAATGATGCCGCCGATGGCCGGCACCGGTGCGTGCAGGTTCTGGAACACGCCATCGGGCATGCCCGCGGCATGTACCAGCTGCTCCACCGCGCGCGCCGCGCCCTGCACATTCGGCGCGTGCTTGACCACGATGGTGTTGCCGACCAGCAATGCCGAGGCCGCACAGCGGAAGATCTGCCACACCGGGAAATTCCACGGCAGGATCGACAGCACCACGCCCAGCGGCAGGTGCGACACATAACTGGCCTGCGCCTGCGTGGGCACCTGTTCATCGGCCAGCCAGGCCGGCCCGTGTTCGGCGACGTATTCGCAGTTCCATGCGGATTTCTCCACTTCGGCCAGCGCTTCACCGATGGGCTTGCCCATCTCCAGCGTGATGGTGCGCGCCAGTTCATCCTTGCGCGCGCGCAGCTGTGCGGCGATGGCCACCAGCAATTGCGCGCGCTGCTGCACGGACTGCCTGCGCCATGCGGCGGCGGCGCGATGCGCGTTCGCCAGTGCGGCTTCGACCTGTTTGGCATCGGCCATCGGCCATTCGGCGATGGTCTCGCCGGTGGCGGGATTGATGGACCGGCTCAGCGATTCGGCGTTGGTGGCCTGCATTCTTGCGTCCTCGACTCTGCGCGCATGATAAGCGACGCCCCATGCCCCTTGCCTTGACCGGGGAATTGACGATTCCGGCAGCGCCGCTGACGGTGGCAGCAACTGGAAATTCGCTACCCGGGATTTGCCGTCGCGGGTGGAGGCCGCTTCCGTCCTGCGCAAGTTTGGCGCATCGCGTCGTGTGAGCATTCGACACGTCCTGGCCGGGACCGAGTGCGCTTGGCGCCTCGGCAGAATCGGCCCGGCGAACGACAGGGCATTGATGGGGGCTCCGGTGAGTGCAGAAATGATGGTCGCGAATCCGCAGGCGCTGCACCGTCCGCTTGCCCTGCATCTTCCCCGCCGACTGGGCTTCGGACCTGACGGGCTGGCGGCCTGCGCTGATTGGTTCGTCGCGCGCGGCGCCGCCAATGTGCTGGTGGTGACCTCGCCGCCGCTGGCTCCGGTGTGCCAGCCACTGGTTGATGCGCTGCGCGCGCAGGGCCGCAATGCGCAGGTGTGGGATGGCGTGAAGCACGAACCGCGCCTGGCAGACCTTGAAGAGGGCATGCAGGTGGCGCGCGAGGCGCGCGCCGATGCCATTGCCGGCATCGGCGGCGGCAGCGCGATGGACGTGGCCAAGCTGATCTCCGCATTGCTCGATGGCCGGCAGCGCATCGGCGAGGTGTTCGGCATCGGCCTGCTGGCCGGGCGCGCGATGCCGCTGGCCTGCCTGCCCACCACCGCCGGCACCGGCAGCGAGGTGTCACCGATCGCGATCGTGCAGGACATCGCCGATGGCCAGAAGAAGGCGGTGATCAGTCCGCACCTGGTGCCCGATGCCGCGTTCGTCGATCCGGCGCTGACCATCGGTGCGCCGCGCGAGGTGACCGCCGCGTCGGGCATCGACGCGCTCACCCATTGCATCGAGGCCTTCGCCAACCGCCAGGCGCATCCGTTCACCGACGTGTGGGCGCTGGAGGGAATCCGCCGCATCTCGCGCAGCCTGGCGCGGGCCTGCGAGCAGGGCGATGACCTTGCGGCGCGCACCGACGTGGCGCTGGGCAGCCTGTATGGCGGACTGTGCCTGGGGCCGGTGAATACGGCGGCCGTGCATGCGCTGGCTTATCCTCTGGGCAGCGATTACGGTGTGGCGCATGGTGTCTCCAATGCGGTGATGCTGCCGCATGTGCTGGAGTTCAACCTGCAGGCCATGCCCGATCGCTACGCAGCCATCGCGCGCGCGATGGGTGTGGAAGAGGGGGGTTCCGATCTCGACATGGCCCGCCGTGGCGTCGAGGCCATCCGTGCGCTGCTGGTCCGTTGCGGCATGCCCAGCGGCATCTCGCAGCTGGGCGTGCCCGAGTCCGCGCTCGATCCGATGATCGCGGCGGCCATGCAGGTGCAGCGGCTGCTGAAACAGAACCCCCGGGATGTGACAGCGGAGGATGTGCGTGACATCTATCGACGTGCCTTCTGATCCGGCACTGGCCCGGCCTGCCATCGAGCGCAGCGGTCCGTTCGCCTGGTATGCCGCCGCCAATGCGCGGGTGCGCCGCGTTTTCTGGACCTGCACCACCGCGTGGGGTCTCGACGCGATGGATGGCCTCGTCTACCAGTACCTGATCCCGGTGCTGGTGCTGGCGCTGGGCATGACGCTGGAGCAGGCCGGCAGCATCGCCAGCGCCAACTACTTCGCCACCGCCATCGGCGGCTGGATGGGCGGCTGGCTGTGCGACCGCTTCGGCCGCGCGCGCATCCTGCAGGTCACCATCCTGTGGTTCTCGGTGTTCTCGTTCCTGTCGGGCTTCGCGCAGAACTACGAGCAGCTGTTCGTGATCCGCATCCTGCAGGGCCTGGGTTTCGGCGCCGAATGGGCCGTGGGCGCAGTGCTGCTGGCCGAGATGGTCTCGCCCGAGCATCGCGGCAAGGCCGTGGGCACGATGCAGAGCGCGGTGACCATCGGTTCGGCGCTGGCCGCCCTGCTGGCCGGCCCGGTGGTGGCGGCGCTGCCGCAGGAATGGGGCTGGCGCATGGTGTTCTGGATCGGCCTGCTGCCGGCGCTGCTGGTGTTCTTCGTGCGCCGCTCCGACGATGACTCGGAGGTCTACCTGGAGGCCAGGCGCCGCATGCGCGCGGAAGGCCGCAAGACGCATCCGCTGGGCATCTTCTCGCCGGCACTGATCAAGATCACCGCGCTGGCGGCCCTGCTGGCGGTGGGCGCGCAGGGCGCCGGTTATGCGATCAGCAACTTCCTCACCACCTTCCTGCAGCAGGAGCGCGGGCTGTCGGTGTCGATCGCCGGCCTGTATGTCCTGGCCAACAGCTTCGGCGGCCTGATGGGCTGCCTGGTGAACGCGTACTGGAGCGACCGGCTGGGCCGCCGCATGATCTTCCGCCTGTTCGGCATCGGCTTCCTGGTCACCGTCAGCTTCTACCTGCTGGCGCCGCTGGGCAGTTCGGCGTGGACGCTGATGCCGGCGGGCCTGGTGTATGGCTTCTTCCAGTTCGGCATCTATGCCTCGTTCGGGCCGTTCTTCTCCGAGCTGTTCCCCACCGAACTGCGCGGCACCGGCCAGGCGTTCGCCTACAACCTGGGTCGCGCGATGACGGGCCTGTTCATCATGGGCGTGACCTTCACCGCCGCCGCGCTCGACACGCGCATCAGCATGGGCATGCTGATCATGGCGTCGATCGCGATGAGCTGCGCGATCATCGCCACCTTCCTGCTACCTGAAACCGCCGGTCGCGACCTGAAAAAGGCCGGCCGCGAGACTGGAGTGACCTGATGGACCGGACCGAACGCCTGCTCGCAACCCAGGAGCTGATCGAGACGCTGCACGAATACTGGCATGACGTCGACACCAACTGGGGCCGCACGGCCCATGAGTACTACACCGACGATGCCGAGTTCGTGGGCGCCGAGGCGGCCTATGTGGGCAAGGCGAAGATCCGCGAGTTCTACCAGTGGCGCGAGAAGCGCGGCGCGCGCACCGTGATCCACGCGGTGACCAATTTCCGCGCGCATTTCACCTCGCCGGATCGCGCCGAGTGCACCTGGTACCTGCTGCTGTGGGCCGCCGACGGGGTGCCGGTGCTGCCGACGCATCCGCCGATCACCATCTCGCTGATGACCGACCGCATGCAGCGCGCGCCCGACGGGCGCTGGCTGTGCAGCTACCGCCGCTTCGAGACCTGGTTCCAGGGCGGCACCCCGCCGACCAACCCGAAGCTGTAGGCTCGCAGCATGGCCGCGCGTTCCCCCATCGTCACCTGTGCCGTCACGGGTTCCATCCACACGCCCAGCCAGTCGCCGCACCTGCCGCTGACACCGGCGCAGATCATCGAGGAATCGGTGGCGGCGGCCGAAGCCGGCGCCGCGGTGCTGCACCTGCATGCGCGCGACCCGGTGGATGGCCGGCCGAGCGCGGATCCTGAAGTATTCATGCAGTTCCTGCCGCAGATCCGCGAACGCTGCGATGCCATCATCAACATCACCACCGGCGGCGGCCCGGGCATGACGCTGGAGGAGCGCCTCAAGGCGCCCGAACTGGTCAGCCCGGAGATGACCTCGCTGAACCTCGGCACGATGAACTTCGCCGGCTTCATGGCGCTGGAGAAGATCCCGACGCTGCAGCACAAGTGGGAAGAGGACTGCCGCGCCATCGCGCGCACGCATGTGTTCCGCAATACCTTCGAGGACATCGACACGGTGATGCGTCGCCTGGGCGAGGGCCATGGCGCGCGTTTCGAGTTCGAGTGCTATGACACCGGCCACCTGTTCAACCTGGCCATCGCGCTGGAGAGGCGGCGTTATGAGCCGCCGCTGTTCATCCAGTTCGTGCTCGGCATCCCCGGTGGCATCGGCGCCGAGCTGGACCAGCTGCTGCACCTGCTGCGCACCGCACAGCGGCTGTTCGGACAGGACCTGGAATGGTCGGTGCTCGCCGCCGGCCGCCACCAGATGGCCATGTGCACGCACGCGGCGCTGCTGGGCGGCAATGTGCGCGTGGGCCTGGAGGACAGCCTCTACATCGGCCCGGGCCAGCTGGCGCGTTCCAATGCCGAGCAGGTGGCCAAGATCGTCCGCATCCTGCGCGAGCATTCGCTCGAGCCGGCCACGCCCGCCGAGGCGCGCGCGCGGCTCAAACTGAAGGGCGCCGACCGCGTCCGCCTGTGAGGAGGCCTCATGTACGAATCACATGACCCGCGTTCGAAGCTGGCGCCGAAGGCCGCGACCGCGCCGGCGCAGCCGCTGGGATTTGCCGCCGCCGAATACGTGAAGTTCGGCCAGATCGAGCCCACCGAGACCGCGTCGCAGGCGCGCACCTGGCTGGGCCGCGGCCAGAACTTCGTGGTGGCTTATTCCGAGGTGCAGCCGGGCGCGCGTTTCGAGCGCCGCGGGCAGGTGGATGAATTCATGCTGCTGCTGCCGGAGGCCGGCGAGGGCGTGCTGATCGAGGCCAATGGCGAATCGGTGGCCGTGCCGGGCTATTCGCTGGCCATCATTCCGCCGGGAGACAGCGTGATCAGCGTGCGCCAGCCGGGCATGCTGGTGCGCGTGTTCTCCAGTCGCAATACCGACCTCACCGCGCGCGCCGCCAATGCCGATGCCTATGCCTCGCAGCATCCGCATATCCCGCCGTACCAGACCTGGCCGGAGCCGCCGGGTGGTTATCGCATCCGTCATTACAGCCTGGATGTGCCGCCGCAGCCGGGGCGTTTCGGCCGCATCTTCCGCTGCACCACGCTGATGATGAACGTGCTGCCGTACGAGCCGGCGCCGCGCGACACCACGCGCCTGTCGCCGCATCACCATGATGATTTCGAACAATGCTCGCTGGCGCTGAAGGGCGCCTTCGTGCACCACATCCGCTGGCCGTGGACGGCCGACCAGCGCCACTGGCGCGAGGATGACCATGAGCATTGCCCGGCGCCGTCGATCGCGGTGATCCCGCCGCCGGCCATCCATACCTCGGCGGCCACCGAAACCGACGGCAACCAGCTGATCGACATCTTCGCGCCGCCGCGCATGGACTTCTCGAAGATGGCCGGCTGGGTGTTAAATGCGGATGAATACCCGATGCCGGAGGGCGGCGGTTGAGCAGCATCGCGGATGACCCACCGGTCGTCGACGCGCACGCGCACATCTTCCTGAAGGACATGCCGCTGGCCGATTCGGCCTGGCTGGTGCCCGACTATGGCTTCACGGCCGAGGAATACCTGAAGGTCCTCGACGCCCATGGCGTGCATTTCGGCGTGATCGCCGGCATCAGCATCTTCGGCCAGTACAACGATTACATGCTGTCGGCGCTGCGGCGCCACCGGCGGCTGCGTGGCACGGTCAACGTCGACCCGAGCGCCGATCCCTACCTGCTCTCGCGCATGAAGGAAGACGGCGTGGTGGGCATGCGGCTGCAGCTGTCCCGCCGCAGCGAACTGCCCGACTTCGACAGCGAGCCCTGGCGGTTGCTGTTCCGGCGCATCGCCGACCTCGACTGGCATGTGCACGTGGCGCTGGAGGGGCGCTACTGGCCGCAGGTGCTGCCGCAGCTGGAGAAGGGCGGTGCGCGCATCGTGCTCGACCACTTCGCGCACCCGGATGTGGAGCAGGGGCTGGACGGCGAGGGATTCCAGGCCGTGCTGCGTTCGATCCAGAAGGGCCGCACCTGGGTGAAGCTGTCGGCCGGCTTCCGCCTCACCTGGGAATCACGCAGCACCGGGCGGCCCGATCCGGTGGCGATGGAGCTGGCGCAGGCGACGGCCGAGCGGCTGCTGCGCGAGGCCGGGCCGGAACGGCTGGTGTGGGGCAGCGACTGTCCCTTCGTCGGCCACGAGAACCTGGCCTACGCCGATGCGCTGCGCTGGTATGAGCAGTGGGTGCCCTCGCCGGTGCAGCGCCGGCGCATGACCGACACCGCGCTGAAGCTGTATTTCTCCTGACGGAGCGTTACAGCCGCTGCGTGCTGCCGTGCGCGGACTGGGTGGCGTCTTCAGCCACCACTTCGGCCTCGCGGCGCTCGCGGTCGCGCAGCGCATCGGCCACCAGCGCCGCGGCATGATCGCCGGTGACCCCGGCGCGTTCATTGCGCTGGTCGATGTAGATCAGGTCGTGCCGCCCGATGGTGATCACGTCGCCATCGTTCAGGTTGTGCCGGCGCACGCGGCGTGACTTCACCACGATGCCGTTGGTGCTGTTCAGGTCTTCGACCACGCAGGTATCGGCGCGGGTGATGATCTGGCAGTGGTGGCGGCTGACGAAGCGGCTGTCGATCTGCAGGTCGTTGTCCGGCGTGCGGCCGATGATGGTGCGACCCATGTACAGCGGCAGCTCGCCCACGGTCTTGCCCTCGGCCACCACCACCAGCTTGGCCATCACCGGCTTTTCGGCCGGATCGTCGGCAGCGCCATCGGCGGGGCCGACATACAGTCCCGGTCCGCGCCGGCCGAAACGGCCGGTGCTGGAGGTGGCATCCTCGCCATAGGTGATGCCCTTGGGCCGCTGGCTGAACTCGGTCCAGCGCAGCTCCTCGATGGCCGCTTCGACATCCTCGAGCAGCACGCGGTCACGGTCGGCGGTGAAGGCGGCCATCATGGCCGTCTCGCACAGCGTGTTGATCAGGCGCGGCACCCCGCCGGTGTAGCGGTAGATCAGCGGGTGGCATTCCTCGGTGAACACCTCGCGCCCGCCGGAACCGGCCACTTCGAGGCGATGCAGGATGTAACCGCGGGTGTCGTCCGGGGACAGCGCCGTGAGGTGGAAACGCAGGCGCACGCGCTGCGCCAGCTGCACCAGTTCGGGCGAATCGAGCTTGGCGTTGAGCTCCGGTTGCCCGGCCAGGATGATGCGCAGCACCTTGTCCTTGGTGGTCTCGATGCCCGAGAGCATGCGCACTTCCTCAAGGGTGCCCTGCGAGAGGTTCTGCGCCTCATCGACGATCAGCAGCACCTTGCGCTGCGCGGCGTACTGCTCGATCAGGAAATTGTTCAGCGTGGCCAGCAGCTCGGCCTTCTTCATCTTGAAGGGCGTGAAGCCGAACTGCACCAGCACCGACTGCAGGAACTCGATCGGCGAGATCTGCGTCTGGCTGATCTGCGCCACCACCACGTCTTTTTCCAGTTCGCGCAGGAAGGTCTCGATCAGCGTGGTCTTGCCCGAGCCGATCTCGCCGGTGATGACGACGAAACCATCGGTGAACCAGATCGTGGACTCCATGTAGGCCTTGGCGCGCGAATGCGCCTTGGACAGGTACAGGAAGTCCGGATCGGGGCTGAGCCGGAAGGGCTGCTCGCGTAGCTGGAAGAAATCGGTATACATCCCTGGGTCTTTTTCAGCTCCTGCGTGACTGGATCCGCCGCATCAGCCTGGCGGCCCGCAGATCGGCCCTCCTCGCGGTCGATTCGACAATGGTCACATGACCCAGCTTCCTGCCGGGTCGGGGTTGCTTCCCGTAATCATGCAGGTAAAGACCCGGTTCGGAAAGCAGACGAGTCCTATCCGGCATGTCGGAGATCAGGTTGATCATCGCCGAATGGCCGCGGGCGGAGGTATCGCCCAGCGGCAGGCCCGCCACGGCCCGCACATGGTTCTCGAACTGGCTGGTGACCGCGCCTTCGATGGTCCAGTGGCCCGAATTGTGCACACGGGGGGCCATCTCGTTGGCCAGCAGGCGGCCGCGGCTGACGAAGAACTCGATCGCCAGCACGCCGACATAGTCGAAATGATTCATCACCCGTCGCAGCACCTTGCGGGCGGCGGCCTCGAGCTTCGGCGCCTTCCAGGGGGCGCGGGTGAGCCGCAGGATGCCGTCCTGGTGCAGGTTGCGGTTCAGCGGGTACATGGCAAAACGCCCGTCCTGACCGCGCACGCCGATGGCCGAGACCTCGTAGTCGAACGGCACCATTTCTTCGTAGATCAGCGGGGCCTTGCCCAGCGCCTGCCAGGCGGCCTCGATATCGGCCGGCTTGCGCAGCACGAACTGGCCCTTGCCGTCATAACCCAGGCGGCGGGTCTTCAGCACGCCGGGCAGGCCGATCTCGCGCGTGGCGCGTTCCAGGTCCTGCAGCGAATCGACCGCCTGGTTGCGGTTGGTGGGAATGCGCAGCTTCGCGAACAGTTCCTTCTCGAGCAGCCGGTCCTGCGCGGTGGCCAGCGCCGGGCGCGGCGGGGCGATGCGCACGCGGCCTTCCAGCACATCCAGTGCGTCGGCCGGCACGTTCTCCCAGTCGAAGGTGATCACTTCCGAGCGGCGCGCCAGCTCTTCGAGCAGGGCCGGATCGGTGAAGCTGCCGATCAGTGAAGGGGCCACCTGGTGGGCGGGCGTGCCTTCGGACTGGTCGAGGAACAGGAAGTCGAGGCCGAGGGGATAGCCGGCCAGCGCCAGCATCCGCCCGAGCTGGCCCGCACCCAGTACACCGATGGTCATGGCGAGCGCGGGTCGGGCTGGGCGAGCACCGCGTCGGTCTGGTCGCGGCGGAACTGGTCGAGCGCGGCGGCCACCTGCGGGTCGTGCAGGGCCACGATGGCGGCGGCAAACAGGGCGGCGTTGGCCGCGCCGGCCGCGCCGATGGCAAAGGTGGCCACGGGCACACCCCTGGGCATCTGCACGATCGACAGCAGCGAATCCATGCCGTTCAGGGCCTTCGACTGCACCGGCACGCCGAGCACCGGCACGCGGGTCTTGGCGGCGGTCATGCCGGGCAGGTGGGCGGCGCCGCCGGCGCCGGCGATGATGGCGGCGAGGCCGCGCGACTCGGCCTGTTCGGCATATTCGAACAGCAGGTCGGGGGTGCGGTGCGCGGAGACCACGCGCACTTCGTGCGCGATGCCGAGTTGCGAGAGCAATTCAGCGGCGGGTTGCAGGGTCTCCCAGTCGGACTTCGACCCCATGATGATGCCGACGAGCGGTTTCATCTAGCGGAGTCTAGCACGCGCCTTGAGGGCGTCTTCGCGGGCCGCCAGGGCTGCTTCGATGGCGGCGACATCGGCGCCGCGCATCAGCTTGCCGATGTACTGGAACTGCCGCGCGCGGGCGCCATGGCTGGTGAGGCGGCGGGCCTCGGCCAATGCCTCCAGCAGTGATTCGTCCAGCGGCAGGCCCTTGAGTTCCTGCTCGCGCATGCCGGCCAGGCGCTGGCCCAGCTTCTGCGCCGCGAGTGCATCGCGCTTGCGCTGGCTCTTGCTTGGCGGCCTGTCGTCGCCGTCGTCGAAATGGTCTTCCATCGTACAATTATCGCTTATGTCCCAGACTGTCGACGCCTCGCGCATCCCGGAACTCGCCGATACCGTTGCCCTGGCGTTGGAGACGGCCCGTACGGCCGGCGCCACCCAGGCCGAGGCCGACGTGAGCCTGCAACAGGGCCTGAGCGTCACGGTGCGCCTGGGCGAGGTCGAAACCGTCGAATACCAGCGCGACCGCGGCCTTGGCATCACGGTTTATTTCAACGGCGCCAAGGGTTCGGCCAGCAGCGCCGACCTGCGCCCGGCGGCGGTGCGCGACATGGTGGCCAAGGCCGTTTCGATCGCCCGGCACACCGCCCGCGACGAATACGCCGGCCTGGCCGATGCCGCCGACATGGCGCGCGACATCCCCGACCTCGATCTCTACCACCCCTGGGACATCACCCCCGAGCAGGCCATCGAACTGGCGCGCGAATGCGAGGCAGCAGGCCGGGCGCTGGACCGCCGGCTGGCCAATTCCGAGGGCGCCTCGGTGGGTACGCATCGCGGCGTACGGGTGTATGGCAACTCGCATGGTTTCCTGGCCGGTTATCCCTCCACCAGCCACAGCATCAGCTGTGCGCTGGTGGCGCAGGAAGGTCCGGACATGCAGCGCGACTACTGGTACACCGCCAGCCGTTCGCCGCTGGAGCTGGAAGCGCCGGCCGGCATCGGCCGCCGTGCCGCCGAGCGGGCGCTGGCGCGGCTGGGCGCGCGGCAGATCAGCACGCGCAAGGCGCCGGTGCTGTTCGCGGCCGAGCTGGCGCGCGGCTTCTTCGGCCACATGATCGGCGCCGTGCGCGGCACCAGCCAGTACCGCAAGGCGTCGTTCCTGCTCGATGCGATGGGACAGCAGGTGCTGCCGTCGTTCGTGCAGATGCTTGAGCGGCCGCACCTGCCGCGCGCGCTGGCCAGCGCGCCGTTCGATGCCGAGGGTGTGACCACGCGTGATCGCGACCTGGTGCGCGATGGCGTGCTGACCGGCTATGTGCTGTCGAGCTATTCGGCGCGCAAGCTGGGCCTGCGCACCACCGGCAATGCCGGCGGCATCCACAACCTGCTGCTGGACAGCAGCGAGGGCCTGCTCGACACGCCGGCATTGCTGCGGCTGATGGGCTCCGGCCTGTATGTCACCGAGCTGCTGGGGCAGGGCGTGAATGGCGTGACCGGCGACTATTCGCGCGGTGCGTCGGGCTTCTGGGTGGAGAACGGCGAGATTGCCTACCCGGTCCACGAGGTCACCATCGCCGGCAACCTGCGCGAGATGTATCGCGGCGTGCGTGCGCTGGGCAGCGAGGTCGATCGCCTCGGGGCGATCCACACCGGCCCGGTGCTGCTCGGCGAGATGACCATCGCCGGCGGCTGATCACTACCGCGCGCCGAAACACTCCGAATTCCAGGGTTCGATGCCCGGCTCCCAGGGCTCGAGCAATTCCTCGCCCTGTGCGCCCACGAAACGCACGCGTCCATCCGGATTGAACTGCACTTCGGCATTGGCGCCGTCGGCGGAGAAGCGCAGGCGTCCGCCGGTGAAGCGGCCGCGCTGTGCGTCGTAGGCGAGGTCCTGCGTGGACTGCACGGTGAGCGTGCCGGTGAGGCAGCGTTCGGTCTCGATCGAATAATTGCCGCGCAGCTTCCACTGGCTGTTGCGGCTCTCGAACACGAATGGCGACTCGGCGCTGCCGACCCGGTAGCTGCCCTCGAAGCGCGCCCCATCCGGGTAGCGGATGCTCAGTTCGTGCCGCGTCGCGAGGCGCGTCTCGCTGCTGCGGAACAGGCCGAGGAAACCGGCGCGGTCGCTGTGGTGCAGGCGGCTCCAGGTGAAATGGTCTTCCTGGTAGATGCCATTGGGCAGTTCCGAGCGGGTCTGCACTTCCAGCGGGGTGCCGAAGTCCGCGCCCTGTCCTGCGTAGCGGATGCGCGTGCCGTTGGGCTGCGTCGCCGCGCCGGATTCCTGCAGGCCGTGGCGGCGCGCGAATGAAGACTGCGGCGCGCTGGCCGGGCCGCTGTATTGCTGGCAGTCGCGGAACAGGATGCTCTCCACCGGCAGGTCATCGCGGCTGAAGGGGGAGTCGGTGCTGCCCTGGGTCACCTCGCGGGTGCCGCCGGAGGTGCAGGTGAACGAATCCACCGCCTCATCCGGTTCAGCGCGCAGCGGCATCAATGCCAGCACGAAGGTCAGGTGCGCGCGCACCTGCGCGGGTGTGGCCAGCGACTCGGGCGCGCCGCCGGGCATTTCCTGTTCGTCGCCACCGCCGCATGCAGTGAGCAGCAACGGCAGCGCAAGCATGGCAATGAGACCGGGGGATCGACCGGCGTGCGACATGTCCAGGCCCTCCTTGCGCCGCATGCTAGGCAGGCGGTCGAAGTGCCGTCGAGTCGCTCCAGTCCTACAAATGCCGCTGCGGGAGGATCACCAGTCGGGACGGCCGCGCAGCTTCTTCGCCTGCGAGCGTCGGGTCTTGGCTTCCTGCCGCCGCACCACCGAGGCATAGGTGGGACGGGTCTTCTTGCGTGCCCTGGGAATGACCAACGCCGCATCCACGCGCTCGGCGATCTTCTGCAATGCCCGCGCCTTGTTGCGCTCCAGGTCGCGGAATTCGTCGCTGCGCACCTGGATCTCGCCATGGCTGTTCAGCGAGCGCGCCAGCTTGATGCGCAGGCGGGACTTCTCCTCGTCGGTGAGCAGCGAGGAGGCTTCGAAGTTCCAGCTGGCCAGCGCGCAGCTGGCGACCTTGTTGACGTTCTGGCCGCCGGGTCCGCGGCCGCGCTGCGCCTGGTAGGACACTTCAGGCGCGAGGGTTTCAACCGGGATGCGCATCAATGCCCCCCGATCAGGTCGGCCAGCGAGCGGGTGCCGCAGGCATCGCGCCAGCCGCGTTCCATCTCCTGCTGCAGGTCGAGCACGCCGGGCGCGGAAAGGTGCGGCGGCAGGTCGGCGCCGGCATGGCGGCGGCGCGCGCACAGCACGATGTCGACCAGGCTGATGTGGCTGATCTCGCGTGCCGGGAACAGCCGGCCATCATCGGCCTGCGCCAGCAGGCCGCTTTGCTCCAGGTGCTGGGCCATCTCGGCCACCGCGACCCCGGGCAGCGACAGCGAGCGGCTGAGCTTCTCGATGTCCCAGGGCGGATCACCGGCGCGATGCCGCTGCGCGACGCGCGCCATGATGTCGAGCGCCAGGCGTTCCTTCTCGTCGTTGGACAGCCGCAGCGTGGCATGGCCGAGCCGCAGGTAGTCGGGGTTCTGCAGGTAGAAGGTCAGCTGCGCGCCGGCCAGCAGCACCAGCCAGCCGAGGTAGGTCCACAGGAATACCGCCACCACCACGGCGAAACCGGCATACACCAGCTCGAGGCGGGAGGTGTACAGCACCATCGCGGTGAAGGCCTTGCCCACCGCGGTCCAGGTGATGCCGGCCGCAAGTCCGCCGGCCAGCGCCGGGCCGATGCGCACACGCGTGTTCGGGATCACCACGTACATGGCGGTGAACAGCGAGGTGACGATGGCGAAGGGCGCCAGCCGCAGCAGCTGCTGCAAGGCCTTCTGCGCCAGCGTGAAGTCGGAAGGCGTGGCGAAGGCGACCTGGTCGATGGCCACCTTGGTGAGGCCGATCACCATCGCCACCACCAGCGGGCCCAGCGTCACCAGCATCACGAACTCGATCACGCGCCGCGGGATGCTGCGCGCACGCTCGACGCGGAACACGAAGTTGAGGCTGTCCTCGACCTTCTTGACCGTGCTGACCAGCGTCCACAGCAGCAGCACCAGGCCGACCGCACCCACCAGGCCGCCGCTGACCCGCTGGGCGAATTCCATCAGCCGGTGCACGATCAGGCCGGCGCTCTCGCCCACCGGACGGAAGAACTCCATCAGGAAGGCTTCCATGTCGCCGTGCGCGCCGAAGGCCTTCAGCACCGCGAACGACAGCGCCATCGCCGGGATCAATGCCAGCAGCGTGGCATACACCAGGCCGGTGGCACGCAGCGTCAGCTCACCGCCGATCAGGTCGCGCAGGATGGCGTAGGGATAGCGCAGGATGCGCAGCAGGCGGGCCAGTGGCGTCGGTCCGGCAGTGTGCGGACCGAACAGTCCGCGGTCGAGCATCTGCCAGAACTTCTGCCACATCGGCAGGTCCTCAGGCCGGGGTGGTTTCCGGCCCGGTGATCCGGCGCAGCGCCTCCTCGTAACGCGCGGCGGTCTGTGCGATCACCTCGGCCGGCAGGCGCGGGCCCGGGGCCTGCTTGTTCCAGTCCAGCGTCTCCAGGTAGTCGCGCACGTACTGCTTGTCGAAGGAGGGCGGGCTGGTGCCCACCGCATAGGTGTCGGCCGGCCAGAAGCGCGAGGAATCGGGCGTCAGCGCCTCGTCGATCAGCACCAGTTCGCCATCGGGTGCGAGGCCGAACTCGAACTTGGTGTCGGCGATGATGATGCCGCGACGGGCGGCGTGCTCCGAGGCGAAGCGGTACAGCGCGATGGCGGTGTCGCGCACGCGCGCAGCGAGGTCGGCGCCGACGCGCGCGGCGGCTTCCTCGAAGCTGATGTTCTCGTCGTGGTCGCCGACGGCGGCCTTGGTGGCCGGGGTGAAGATCACCTCCGGCAGCTTCTCGGCCTGGCGCAGGCCGGCCGGCAGGGCGATGCCGCAGACCGCGCCGGTGGCCTGGTAGTCCTTCCAGCCCGAACCGATCAGGTAACCGCGCACCACCGCCTCGATGGGCAGCGCCTGCAGGCGCCGGGCGATCACCGCGCGGCCCTCGACCTGGCCGCGCTCGGCGGCATCCGGCAGCACCTCGGCCAGCGGCCGGTCGATCAGGTGGTTCGGGATGATGTGCCGGGTGCGCGCGAACCAGAAGTTCGAGATCGCGTTCAGGATGCGGCCCTTGCCCGGGATGGGGTCGGGCAGGATCACGTCGAAGGCGGACAGGCGATCGGTGGCGACGATCAGCAGGCTGTCGGCGTCGATGGCATAGACGTCGCGCACCTTGCCACGGTGGATGCGCTCGAGGGTGGTAAGCCGCGACTCGTGGAGGGCGGCGGGGGCGGTGGTATTCAAGCTTGCTACCATAAACGAATGCAGTGGACGGGAAAACTGATCGGCGGGGCGCTGGGGCTGGCGCTCGGGCCCATCGGCGCCGCCCTCGGGGTGGCCATCGGCCACCAGTACGACCTGATCCAGCAGCGCAAGTCGCGGCCCGCCGCCGAGCAGTTCTTCCTCAGCACCTTCCGCGTGATGGGCCATGTGGCCAAGGCCGACGGCCGGGTCAGCGAGCGGGAGATCGAAGCGGCCCGGCAGGTGATGCGCGAGCTGCTGCTGGACCCGCAGCAGGTGCAGGCGGCCATCGCCGAATTCACCCGCGGCAAGCAGGCGGACTTCGACCTGGACGTGGAGATCAGCGATCTGCGCACGGCCTGTCATTCGCAGCCGGGGATCCTGCGCGCCTTCGTCGAGATCCAGCTGCGTTTCGCCATCGCCGGCAGCGACCTGGGACCGGCGGCGCGCCAGCGCATCACGCGCGCGGCCGGGCTGCTGGGCATCGCCCCGGCGCTGCTGGCGCGCATGGAGGCGGCGATGCGCGGCGGGCGGGTCGATCCGGCGCACAATCTGGCGGAACGCACCGCCGCGGCGTACCGTACGCTCGAGATCGATGCCTCGGTGTCCAACGAAGAACTGACCCGCGTGTACCGCCGGCTGATGAGCCGGCACCATCCGGACAAACTCAAGGCCAATGGCCTGCCCGAGTCGATGCTGGAACACGCCAAGCAGCGCACCCAGGCCATCCGCGAGGCGTATGAACTGCTGCGCGAACAGCGCGGCATGGGGTGATGATGACCGCGATGATCGAGGCCACGGACCTGGCGCGTTCGTTCGGCGACATTGAAGCCGTGCGCGGCATCAGCTTCCGCGTCGAGCCGGGGGAGGTCTTTGCCTTCCTCGGTCCCAATGGCGCGGGCAAGACCACCACCATGAAGATGCTGACCACGCTGCTGCGGCCCACGCGCGGGCAGATCCGCATCGATGGCCTCGACGTCGAGAAACATCCGCAGGAAGTGCGGCGCCGTTTCGGCATCGTGTTCCAGGATCCCAGCCTCGATGTGATGCTCACCGCGATGGAGAACCTCGAGCTGCACGCGGCGCTGTACCGCGTGCCGCGGGCGGTGCGCCGCGCGCGCATCGAGCAGCTGCTGCGGCAGTTCGACCTGTGGGAGAAGCGCGACCAGGTCACGCAGGGTTTCTCCGGCGGCATGAAACGCCGGCTGGAGATCGTGCGCGGTTTCCTGCACACGCCGCGGGTATTGTTCCTGGATGAACCCACGCTGGGGCTGGATCCCCAGAGCCGCCACCAGCTGTGGAACCAGGTGCGGGCGGTCAACCAGGCCGAGGGCGTCACCGTGTTCCTGACCACGCATTACATGGACGAGGCCGAACGCGTGGCGCAGCGCATTGCCATCGTCGACCACGGCCGCATCGTGGCGCTGGGCACGCTGGCGGAACTGAAAGCGCAGACCGGCGCTGATTCACTCGAGTCGGCGTTCCTGAAGATCACCGGCACCGCCGTGCGTGATGAGGCGGCCGGCTCCGCCGAGCAGATGCGCCAGTACATGAAGGCGTGGCGCCGATGAATGCGATCTACGTGCTGTGGCTGCGCAGCCTGCGCCATTTCGTGCGCTCGAAGGCGCAGGTCATCTCGTCACTGGGCCAGCCGCTGCTGTACCTGCTGGCGCTGGGCTTCGGCCTGGGGCCGGTGTTCGAGCGCGCCGGGCAGGGCAACTACATCCAGTTCATCGCGCCGGGCGTGATCACGATGACGGTGCTGTTCTCGGCCATGTTCTCCGGCATCGGCCTGATCTGGGACCGCCAGTTCGGCTTCCTGAAGGAAACGCTGGTGGCGCCGGTGCCGCGGCTGGCGGTGATGATCGGCCGCACGCTGGGCGGTGCCACCGTGGCGCTGCTGCAGGGCCTGCTGGTACTGGTGCTGTGCATGCTGGTGGGCTTCCGGCCGACCAACCTTGCGGGGCTGCCGCTGGCATTGCTGTTCATGGCGATGATTGCCTTCGTGTTCTGCGCGCTGGGCACGGCGCTGGGCAGCCGGCTGGAGAACATGCAGGCCTTCCCGATGGTCAGCAGCTTCGTGATGATGCCGTTGTTCTTCCTGTCCGGGGCGCTGTTCCCGCTGGAGGGCCTGCCGGGCGCGATGCAGGCGGTCACGGCGGTCAATCCGCTCAGTTACGGCGTCGACGGCGTGCGCGGCGCGCTGATCGGCGTGTCGCATTTCGGCCCGCTGCGCGATGCAGCGGTGCTGCTGGGCGTCGGGGCGCTGTTCACCTGGCTGGGCGCCTGGTCGTTCTCGCGCATCCAGGTCTGAGCCGGGGCGGGGTCGCGTAGAATCCCCGCCCATGAATACCCCCTGGATCGCCCCCTCCATCCTGTCGGCCAACTTCGCCCGCCTGGGCGAGGAAGTCGATGCCGTGCTGGCCGCCGGCGCCGACGTGGTGCATTTCGACGTGATGGACAACCACTATGTCCCCAACCTCACCATCGGGCCGCTGGTCTGCGAGGCGCTGCGCAAGCATGGCGTCACTGCGCCGATCGACGTGCACCTGATGGTCAAGCCGGTGGACCGCATCATCCCGGACTTCGCCAAGGCCGGGGCCTCGATCATCAGCTTCCACCCCGAGGCCAGCGAGCATGTGGACCGCACCATCGGGCTGATCCATGACCATGGCTGCCAGGCCGGCCTGGTATTCAATCCCGCCACGCCATTGAGCTGGCTGGACCACACCCTCGATTCGCTCGACCTGGTGCTGATCATGTCGGTGAACCCGGGCTTCGGCGGGCAGAAGTTCATCCCCGGCGCGCTGGCCAAGCTGGCCGAGGTGCGCCGGCGCATCGATGCCAGTGGCCGCAATGTGCGCCTGGAGATCGACGGCGGCGTGAAGGAAGACAACATCGGCCAGATCGCCCGCGCCGGTGCCGACACCTTCGTGGCGGGTTCGGCCATCTTCGGCCAGAAGGACTATGGCGCGGTGATCGGCGCGATGCGCCGGAACATCGAGGCGGCCCGCAAGGCCTGAAGCCTTCGGAGGGCGCCAACGAAAAAGCCGGGCTTCGGGCCCGGCTTTTTTCATTCGGGGGACTTACTTGTCGTCCCAGTCGTCATCATCGTCGTCGTCGTCATCCGCCGGGCCGACCCGGCCGGCAACGGCCTTGCCCGCGGTGGCGGCCTTGGGGACTCCCGCCGTCGCGACGAGGTATCGAGTCATCGCTGTCGA
>CAYNEX010000032.1:0-23310 GCA_964396335.1 uncultured Steroidobacteraceae bacterium
TCGACATGACCGACAACGAGATGGCCAAGCTGCACGTGCGCTACATGATCGGCGGCCAGGCGCGGCTCGAGGATGAATGCCTGTTCCGCTTCGAGTTCCCGGAACGGCCCGGCGCGTTGCTGCGCTTCCTCGAGGCGGTCGGCTCGCGCTGGAACATCAGCCTGTTCCATTACCGCAACCACGGTGCCGACACCGGCCGGGTGCTGGCGGGGGTGCAGGTGCCGCCGGCCGAGCGTGCCGACCTGCGGCTGCACCTGGACGAACTGCGTTATCCCTACGTCGAAGAGACGGAAAACCCCGCCTACAGCATCTTCCTCGGGCGCTGATCCGGCCCGGGTTCCGGCCCGGCGCGTTCAGATTGTTCAGCCTTGGTTCAGCCGCCGGGTGCTTTTTTCGGTAGTCCGGGGACGGGGTTGATGCCCCGGCAGCCAGGCAATGGAAATGCAGATTCGGCGTACAATACTGTTTCGCATCTGTTTTCGTGGGGTGGCGCGCAGATGAACACCAGACTTGTTCTCCTCGCGGCGGCCATGCTGCCGCTCGCCGCCTGCATGCGGGCCCAGATCGACGAGACCCGCGAGGCGGACATCCGCATCGAATCCACCGAATCCATCGTGGTGCTGGCCAAGCCGCAGATCGAGGGCGCCGGTGCGGAAAGCCGCTTCCTCGATTGCATCGGCGACCGCATCGCGGGCCGGCGCAAGACCATCAAGGTGCACCCGAACGAGGAGTTCACCGACAAGCTGTTCCCCTGGTTCGAACCGGGCACCGTGCCGTCGCGCGCCCAGGGGCTCGAATCGCTGCTGGCGCAGCCCGGCGTGGCCGAGCGCATCGCCGCCACCGGCGTGCGTTACATCGTCTGGCTCGACGGCGGCACCCGCAAGACCGATGGCGGCGGCAGCCTGGCCTGCGGTGCGATGCCGGGCATGGCCGGCTGTCTCGGCGTGGGCTGGTGGGAAAAGGAATCCGACTACGAAGCCACCATCTGGGACCTGCGCCAGGCCCGCTCGGTGGGGTCGGTGGGCACCAACATCACCGGCACCTCGGCCATCGTCGGCGCGGTGGTGCCGCTGCCCTTTGTCGCGCACACGCAGAGCACGGCCTGCTTCAAGCTGGGTGACCAGCTGCGCGCCTTCCTGGAGGGCGGTTCGTCCGCGGGAGGCTGACATGAGACCGCTGCTCGCATTGTCGGTCGCCGCGCTGCTCGCAGCCTGCGTGCAGCCGCCTCCGCCGCCGATGCCCCCGATTCCCCAGATGCCTGACGACGGCTCTTCCTCGCCGTCGGGCGGTGGCAGCTCCGGCGGCAGTTCCGGCAGCACCTCGGATGGCGGCGGCAGTTCGAGCGGAAGCTCGGGCGGCGGCAGCCGATCCGATGGTTCCTCCGGCGGTTCATCCGGTGCGGGCAGCGCGGGCGGCAGCACCGGCGGTGGCAGCAGCGGCGGCGGCGCGGGCGGTGGCCTGCCCGGCGCCGACGACGGCGCCGGCAGCAGGACCGGCGGTGCCAGCGGCGCCTCCGGGTCCGCCGGGGGCGTCGACCAGGGCGCGGGTGCCGGCACGACCAGCCAGCGCGATGGCGGGTCCTCCGGCAGCGATGGCGATTCAAGCGGTTCGCAGCAGGGCAAGGCCGGCGGCGCCGGCGCTGATGTGGAAGGTGGCGGCGGCGATGCCGCCGCGCAGCCCGGCGGGGTCGGTGGCAATGCGCCCGGACAGGGCGGTGCCGCGGGCGCGGCCAGTGAACCCGGCGCGGCCGGCGGAGCCGGCGGCGCGGGCACGGCCAGTGGCACCAATTCCTCCGCCGCGGGCAGCGGGGCGGCCGGCACCGCGGATGCGGGCGCGGGCGCTGCCGGCGCCGGCGGAGCGTCCGGCGCGCGCAGTGGCGCGCTGGCCGGCACGCCCGGCGGCAGTGCGGGCGGCGCCTCCGGCAGCGCCGACGCCGGCGCGGGCACGGGTGCCGCCGCCAGCGGCAGCGGCACGTCCGGCGCCGATGGGAGCGGCAGTGCGCAGACCGAAGCGCCGGCCACGCTGGCCGAGCGCCGCGCGGCCATCGATCGCCGCCTTGATGCCTCGCTGGGCCAGTTCGACGAGCAGCTGCGCAAGGAACAGGAACTCACCGCCAACCAGCGCGACCGTGCGGCCGGTGCCGCGGCCGCCGCCGGCAGCGGTGCCGATGACCAGGATCGTTTCGGCGACAGCGACAACTCGCTGGCGCGCAACCGTGCCGGTGACCTGCGTTCGGAAGGCGCCTCCGGCGGCGCCGGGCCCGGCGGCAGCGCCACGGCCGACACCGCCGGTGGCAGTGGTTCCGGTGGCGGCGTGGGCGGCGGTGGCACCGGTGGCGGCGGCAGCCGCAGCGGCGTGGCCGCGCGCGAGATTCCCGCCGGCGACGACGATGACATCATCGCCCGTCGCCTGCGCAGGGCTGCCGAAACGGAGACCGACCCGGAGCTGAAGGAAAAGCTCTGGCAGGAATACATCGACTACAAGCAGAACACGCAGCGAGGAGGCTGAGATGCGTGCAGAAGCATTCGGCATCCGCCTGACGTTCGCGGCGCTGGCCGCGCTCCTGCTGCCTGCCTGTGTGGTGCAGGAAGTGCGGCCCCAGGCCCGCGTCGAACCCCAGCAGGCGGTGCAGGTGATCCCGGCCGACCAGCGCCTGGACGTGGTGGTGCACACCTTCGATCCCGGCATCCCCGAGAACATCGCCGACGATGACGATGCGCTGGCGAAGAAGCGCATCTACCCCGACCTGCGCGAGGCCGAGGCGCGCTACATCCCGGTGCGCCTGCGCGACACGCTCGAGCGCAGCGCCCAGTGGGGCGCGGTGCGCGTCGCCCCCGAAAGCGTCCAGTTCGTCGATGTCGAGGTGGATGGCCGCATCATCGAGTCCACCGGCAAGAAGCTCGAGATCGAGATCACCGCGCGTGATGCCGCCGGCCGCGTCTGGATCGACCGCAAGCGCTACAGCGGCCTGGCCGACATCGGCAGCTACAAGACCGACGCGGCGCTGAAGGCGCGCGATCCATTCCAGAACATCTACTCGAACATCGCCAATGACCTGCTGGCGGCGCGTGATGCGCTCGACGCCAACGCGCTGCGCGAGCTGCGCCATGTCACGCAGCTGAAGTTCGGCACCGACCTGCTGCCCGAACGCATGTCCGGCTACCTGCGCGAGGAGCCGGTGAAGAAGGGTTCCGCGAAGGTGGTGCGCGTGGCGCGCCTGCCGGCCGACAACGATCCGGTGGTCGAGCGCGTCGAGCGCATCCGCGAGCGCGATGCGGCGGTGATCGACACGCTGGATGGCTACTTCACCAGCTTCGCCGAGCAGATGGGCGATTCCTACAACGAGTTCCGCCGCACCTCCTATGACGAGATCGACAAGGAGGACCGCGCCCGCTCCAGTGCCCGCACCCGCACCTTCCTCGGTGCCGCGGCGGTGCTGGCCTCCATCTTCGCCCCCAGCACCTGCGGCAGTTATGCCAGCTGTGACCTGGAGAGCGTGGCCCGCTACGCCGGCACCGCCGGCGGCATCGCCGGTTTCCTGTCGGGCCTGCAGAAGTACGCCGATGCCCGCACGCATGCGCAGGCCTTCGGCGAGCTGGCGCGCTCGATGCAGGACTCGGTCAGCGAACAGGTGATCGAGATCGAGGGCCGCACGCTGCGCCTGACCGGCAGCGCCGAAGAGCAGTACCGCCAGTGGCGCGAGATGCTGCGCGAATACGAGGCCGAGGAGGCCGCTTCCATCCATGGCGAGCCTTGAAGCAGGTCGCGGTCTCGCCGGGCGCTATGTACTGAAGGAACGGCTGGGCGACGGGGGGCACGCGGAAGTCTGGGCCGCGCAGGACGCTTCGTCCGGACAGCTGGTTGCCCTGAAGTTCATGCACCTGCGGGCCTGCAGTGTCGAGGAGGCGCTGCCGGTGCTGCGCCATGAGGCGCGCATGGCGCGTTTCCTCGACCATCCCGGCGTGCTGCGCGTCGAAGAGCCGCTGCGCGACGGCGATACCGTGTTCCTGCCGATGGAATACGCGCCCGGCGGCAGCGCGGCGCAGCTGCGTGGCGCCTCATGGCGGCGCATCGTGCCGGTGCTGGTGGAGGTGGCACGCGTGCTCGAGCATGCGCATGCGCGCGGCATCGTGCACCGGGACATCAAGCCCGGCAATGTGCTGTTCGCCGCCGATGGCAGCGTGCGCGTGGCCGACTTCGGCACCTCCACCGAGACCGGCAGCAGTGATGCGCCGGCCAATGGCTCGCCATTCTCGGCCAGCCCGCAGCAGCTGCGCGGCGAGGCCGCCAGTCCCGCCGATGACGTGTATGGACTGGGCGCGCTGGCGCATGAACTGCTGACGCGTTATCCGCCGTTCTACCCGCACTTCGATGCGCGGCGCGTGCAGGAGCAGGATCCGCCGCGTCCGGTGCCGGCGCGGCCCGCGCCGGTGGCGCTGCTCGACCTGGTGCAGGCGATGCTGGCGCGCGAGGCCGCTGGCCGGCCGGCGCTGCCGGAGGTGATCGAAACACTCGAAGCCATGCTCGCTTCCGCGGTGGTGCCCGAGGAAGAAGGCGCGACGATTGTCGAAGCCGCACCGGCCGCGAAGAAGGCCACCGAGGGCGGCGCGCGTGGCGGACAGATGTGGTGGTGGGGCCTGGTGGCGGCCGCAGTCGCCGGCCTTGCCGTGGTGTTGTGGCTGCCGAAGCCCGGCGCCGAAGCGGCACTGGCGGAGCGCGCCGCAGCGGCTGCGGTGCCCAGTGTGGCCGATGCACTGATCCGGGATGAACCGGAGGCAGTGGACGCGGCCGTCGCGGACGGCGGGTCGCAGGCCGATGCCGATGCCGGTCCTGCCGTGCCGACCCTGGAGGATGAACTGCGTGCCGGCCAGCAGGCGCTGGCGGCCTTCCGTCCCGCCGAGGCCAGTGCCGCCTTCCGCCGCGCGCTGGCGCTGCAGGCTGAAAATGCCACGGCGCGTGAGGGGCTGGCTGCCGCGGTACGCCAGCAGGAACTGCTGGCCGAGCTGGCGAAGGGCACACGCGTCGAGGCCACCGGCGAGCTGCAGCAGGCCCGCGCGCATTACCAGTCGATGCTGGCCGGTCATCCGGAATTCACGCCGGCGCGCAACGCGCTGGCGCGGGTGGAAGCGCGCCTGAATGATCTTTCCTTCGAGCAGCATGTGGCTGCCGCGGCCGAGGCGCTGCGCCGTGGCGATGTGCCGGAAGCCGAGGCCGCCTACGCCCGCGCCGCCGCGCTGCGTGCACGCGATCCGCGCGTGATCGAGGGCCGGCAGCGCATCGCCGAGATCCATCGCGACCGCCAGAACGCCGAGGACCTGGCGCAGGGCGCCGAACTGGAAAGCGCCGAACGCTGGGAGGAAGCCGTGGCGCATTACGCGCGGGTGCTGGTGCGCCAGGCCGGGTTGCGTTTTGCGCAGGAGGGGCTGGCGCGCAGCGAGCGCCGCCTGGAACTGGACCGCGAACTGGCCGATTACCAGGCGCGTCCCGACCGGCTCACCGCGCCGTCGGTGCGGCAGGCCGCGCAGCGCGCGCTGGCGCGTGGCAGTTCCACCGCCACCGCCGGCGGGTCACCGCGACTGACCGCGCAGCTGGACTGGCTGCGCAACCAGCTGGCCGCGCTCAGCGAACCGGTGCGGCTGGAACTGCTTTCGGACAACAACACCGAAGTGCGCGTCACGCCGCAGGTGGGCGAGCTCGGCAGGTTCGAGAGCCGCGAACTGAACCTGCCGCCCGGGCAGTACACCATCATCGGCCAGCGCGAAGGCTACCGCGACGTGCGGCTGGAACTGAACCTCGCTCCGGGGCAGCGTGAAGCTGCATTGTCGGTGCGTTGCACGGAGCCCATCTGATGTCGCAGTGGTCCGCATGAGCCCCTCCGTCCACATCCACGAGCCGCTGGGCGAGCGCGTCGCATCGTTGCCGCTCGACCTGGGCGGCGAGGGCGCCGACCTGCCATTGCCCGGCGCCACCGGCCCGTCGCTGCGCATCACCGCGGCCGGACGCCAGTGGCTGGCCGAATCGCTCCACACCGACGCCTCATCCGCGGCACCGCTGATCAACGGCCTGCCGCCGCGTACCGCGCAGCCGCTGGTGGATGGCGACGTGATCACGCTCGGCGATGCGCAGGTGATCGTGCATCCGGCTGCCGGTCGCCTCGAGGTGCTGCACCTGGCCGGCAATGCCACCGTCGCGCCGCTGCGCCAGGAATTGCTGCCCGGTGATGAAGTCGAAGCCGGCGTGCGCGAAGTGTTTGCCGCCGATGCGCCGAAGGTGGCGGCCCCGGTGGTGCGCAAGTCCCGCGGCCTGCGATATGCAGTGCTCGGCATCGCCGCGGCGCTGGTGCTGGTCGTGGTGGGCGTGATGCTGGCACTGGTGCCGGTACCGGTGAAGGTGCTGCCCGATGGCGCCAGCATGAGCGCACCGGACCTGGTGCACTGGCGCAGCGGCGATCGCATCTTCCTGCTGCCCGGCCAGCGCCAGGTGGAGATCTCGCATCCCGGCTACCGCTCGCGTGTGCTGCGCCTGAACGTGAGCCGCGCGCTCGCCGATGCCACGCCGCTGGAAGTGGAACTGGAATACCTGCCGGGCGTGATCACCATCGACACCGGTGGCGTGGAAGCCGAACTGCTGGTCGATGGCCGTGTCGCCGGCAAGGCACCCGGCGACATCGAGGTGCCGGCCGGTGTGCACGACCTGATCCTGCGTGCACCCGACCATGTGGACCATGTGACGCGCCTGCAGGTGGAGGGCGGCGGGCAGCGCCAGGCACTGGTCGCGCAGCTCGAACCCTCGCTGGGTTTCCTGGTGCTCGACACCAATCCGCGGGGTGCATCGATCCGCGTCGATGGCAATGCGCTGGGCGAGGCGCCGAAGCAGCTGGAACTGCCGGCCGGCCTGCACGATGTGGTGCTCACGGCTGCCGATGGCCGCAGCTGGCGCAGTGAAGTGGCCATCATTGCCGGGCAGACACTGGACCTGGGCCGCGTCGACCTGGCGCGCGCACCGCGTCCGGCGCCGCCGCCGGTGGCCTCGGCGCCGACCGGTTCCGCCACCGAAACCGCACCGCTCAGCGCCGCCTCGGAAGTGCTGCCGCCACCACCGCCCGCGCCGCCCGCACCGAAACTGACCGTGCCGCTGGTCGGCACGCTGGTGCTGTTCCCCGCCGGCGAATACACGCAGGGCAGCGGCCGGCGCGAGCAGGGCCGGCGCAGCAATGAAGTGGAGCGCCGGGTGAAGCTGACGCGGCCGTTCTATCTGTCGGCGACCGAGATCAGCAATGCGCAGTTCCGCGCCTTCCGGCCGAACCATGTGGCGGGCATCGCCGCCGGCCAGTCGCTGGACCTGGACACGCAGGCCGTCAGCAATGTCACCTGGAACGATGCGGTGGAGTTCTGCAACTGGCTGTCCCTGCGCGAAGGCCTGCCGGTGGCCTATGAACGCCGCGATGGCCGCTGGCAGCTGGTGCAGCCGGTGAACAACGGCTACCGCCTGCCCACCGAAGCCGAATGGGAATACGCCGCGCGTTATGTGGATGGCCAGCGCTGGCAGCGTTATCCCTGGGGCGACACGCTGCCGCCGCCGCCGGGCGCCGCCAACATCGCCGGCGAGGAAGCAGAGACCGATCGCGCCAGGCGCGAAGGCACGATGCGCGGCCACCTGCCCGGCTATCGCGACGAACATCCGGCCATCGGTCCGGTGGATGGCTACAAGCCGACGCCGATGGGCATCTACGGCCTCGGCGGCAATGTCAGCGAGTGGGTGCACGATGTGTATGAATCGCTGCCGGCCGCCGGCACCGTGACCGATCCGATGGGACCGGCCACCAATGGACCGCATGCCATCCGCGGGCCCAGCTGGCGCACTTCCGGCATCGGCGAGCTGCGTCCCGCCTGGCGCGAGCGCGGCGGCAATGCCGCGCCCGATGTCGGTTTCCGTGTTGCCCGCTATGCAGGAGAGGCGCCATGAACCCGTTGCGCACACGCTGGCTGCTGGTCGCGGCCGCCTTGCCGCTGCTGTACCTGCCGCTGCGCGCCGCCGAGCCGCCGCAGGCCGCGGCCGATCCCGGGGAGGCGGTGCCGCTGCCGCCGCCACCGGAACCGCAGGCTGCCGAAGAAGCCGAAGACGCGGCGCCGGAGCCGCCGGCACGTGCCGCGCAGCCGGCGGATGCCGGACGCGATGAAGGCGAACGGCTGTCGCTGGACAACAACCTCAGCTTCCCGGTCGACATCTGATGCGCGGCGCCGATCTCAACGACCACCTGGTTGCCTGCGCCATCGATGGCGTCACCACGGCCACCGCGCCGGTGGATGCCACCCCGCGTGACCTGGAAGGACAGATCACCGCACAGGTGACCGCGCTGCGCGCGGCTGCCGGCGCGGATGCGCAGCCGGACGCGCTATGGGTGACGCTGTCGCCGCCTGCGCAGCAACAGGTGCCTGGTGAACTGCTGCGCCAGCTGCGCGCCGCCGGCCATGCCGTGCAGGGATTCGTCGATCGCACCGCGCTGCTGGCCGCCTGGCTGGACGTGGGCAGCGAACTGGCCGTGCTTGAACTGACGCGCCGCCATTTCGCCATCGGCCTGGCAAGCCGCGAAGCGGATGTGGCGGCATTGCGCCGCCATGTGCCGCTGTCCGGCGGACTGCAGGCCCTGCAGGATGCGTGGATCCGCCTCGCGGCCGCCACGCTGGTCCAGCAGACCCGTTTCGATCCGCTGCATGACCTGCGCCACGAAGCCGCATTGCGCGCGCAGCTGCCGCAGCTGGTTGCCGATGCGATGCGCGACGGCCAGGGTCGCTGCGCGCTGGATACCGGCGATGGCAAGACGGTGACAGTGGCGCTGACGCGCGACCAGCTGGCCAGCGCGGCCCGGCCGGTGCTGGCGCCGGTGGGCCAGGCGTTGCAGGCATTGTCCGCGGCACATGGTGAAGCCGTGCTGGTGGTGCCCGAATCGGTGCTGGGCATTCCCGGCCTCGATGAGGCCATGGCCGGGGCGCGTTTCGTGCAGCTGTTCCGCTGCGGCGATGATGTGGCCGCCCGCGCCGCCAGCCTGCAGGTTTCGTCCGGTGCCGGCGACGATGGTGGCGTGCCCTGGCGCACGCGTCTGCCGCTGCTGGCCATGCCCGCGCCCGACGACGTGCTGCAGCCCCTGGCGCTGGGCGCAGCCGTTCCGCACGTGATGGCCACGCATGTCGTGTACCGCGGCCGGGTGGTGGCCATTCCCGCGACCGGCCTGGTGCTGGGTCGCGCGCCCGGTGACGCTTCCGCCATCCAGCTGCCCGAAGGCATCGCCGGACTGTCGCGCCGCCACTGCACCCTGCGCCGCGATGGCCAGCGCACCCAGGTCATCGATCATTCCAGCCACGGCACCTATGTCGATGGCGCGCGCGTGCGCGGTCGCGCGCTGCTGCCGGCGGGCGGTGTGCTGCGGCTGGGCGACCCGGGCATCGAACTGCCGCTGGTGGCCATCGAGGCGAACTGATGGGCACCGGACGTCGCCGCAAGGTCGAGGTTTTCAGCCTGTCGTTCCTCGACTGCATCTGCTGTGGTTTCGGCGCGGTGGTGCTGTTCTACACCATCGTGGCCGGGCAGTCCGGCATCAAGCGGCTGCGCGACATCGACACGCTGCAGGCCGAAGTGAACCGCGTCGAGGAAGAGGTGCTGAACCAGACGCGCAACCTCGTCCTGTTGCGCAACACGCTGGAGAAGACCGAGGCCGACACCACGCTGGCCTCGACACGCGCCCGCCAGCTGTCGGATGAAGTGGCGGCGCTGCAGGCGGCGGCATTGCGCGATGGCGCCACCAGCATGGCGCAGCGCGAGCACATCAACAAACTGAAGGCCGACCTGAAGGCGCTCGAGGAAGGCACGCGCCGCCTGGACGGCGGCGCCACCGAAAGCGCGCCGGCCGGCCAGCAGGTGCGCGCCTTCCGCGGCACCGGCAACCGCACCTACCTGACCGGCATCGCGCTGCGCGGCCGGCGCGTGCTGGTGCTGGTGGACCGCTCCGCCAGCATGATGCACGAGGAACTGGATGCCATCATCCGCCTGCGCAACCAGCCGCCGGCGATGCGGCGCGCGGCGCCGAAGTGGCGCCAGACCCTGGATATCGTCGACTGGATGTCGACGCAGTTCGCGCCGGGCAGCCGCTTCCAGATCTACGCCTTCAACACCAGCGCCGCGCCGCTGATCGAGGGCACCGAAGGACAGTGGCTCGATTCCTCCGATGGCGGCCTGCTGAACCAGGCGGTGGAAGCGCTGCGCAACCTGACGCCGGAGGATGGCACCAGCCTGATCAACGCCTGGGAGCCGATCCGCAATCTGTCGCCGCGGCCGGACCAGGTGGTGCTGATCACCGATGGCCTGCCGACGCAGGGTCGCGACCGCCCGCGCCGCGGTTATGTGGACGCCGCGCAGCGCTCGCGCATCTTCGATGAGGCGCGCCGCGCGGTGCCGAACAATGTGCCGATCGACGTGATCCTGCTGCCGATGCAGGGCGACCTGCCGGCCGCGCACCGCTACTGGTCGCTGGCGCGCGCCACCGGTGGCACCTACATCGTGCCGGGACCGGACTGGCCATGAAGCTGCGCCGTCGCGACACCGAGGTGTTCAGCCTCTCGTTCATGGACTGCGTGTGCTGCGGTTTCGGCGCCATCATCCTGCTGCTGGTGCTGACCGACGTGGACCAGCCGGTGATCATCGAGCGGGCGCGCGAATCACTGAACGCGCAGCTGCTGAAGCTGCAGGAAGAGCTGTACGCCATCCAGGGCGACACCGACGAGCTGCGCCGCGAGCTGGAAGGCCGCATCGCCGAGCTGCGCGCACAGCGCACGCGGCTGGCGCGCATCCAGGGTGACCTCACCGACATCCAGGGCCAGTACGCGGCGACGAAAAGCGAGGCCGCGGTCAGCAACATCATCGAGACCGAACTGGTGGCGGCCTACCAGGAACTCACCGAGGAAATGGAACGGCTGGCGCGCCAGCCGCGGCCCCGCCGCAGCACCGCCACCGTCGGCGGCATCCCGGTGGACAGCGAATACGTAATCTTCGTGATCGACACCTCGCCCAGCATGGTGGTGAACCACTGGGAGGCGACGGTCTCGATCATGAACGAGATCCTCGACATCTATCCGAACCTGAAGGGCCTGCAGGTACTGAACGACCAGGGTCGTTACATGTTCACCGACGGCCCGCCCGGCTCCTGGCTGGAGGACTCCTCGCGGCTGCGCCAGCGCATCCGCCAGACCCTTCCCACCTGGCGTCCGTACAGCCAGTCGAACCCGGTGCCGGGCATCGAGACCGCGCTGCGCATCTATCGCGAGGGTGGCCGCAAGCTCAGCATCGTGGTGATCGGCGACGAATTCACCGGCGACTCGATGCAGGCGGCGGTGGACCGCATCGATCGCCTCAATGCACCCGGCCCGAACCGTCCCAAGGCGCGCATCCATGCGATGGGATTCCCGGAAGGCGCCGGCATGGCGCCGTTTACAAACGTGCAGTTTTCGGCGCTAATGCGCGTGCTGACCGCACGCAACAATGGCACCTTCGTCGGCATCACCAACCAGAAGCCATGTCTCGAATACAACGAAGTCCTCGGCGAACTGCGCTGCACGCGACGCTGAGCCTCGCGATGCTCGGCACCCTGCTGCTGGGCGGCTGCGGTGGCGTGCAGGTGCGGCCGCAGCCCGCGCTGCCCCAGCCGCTGCTCGCGCCGATGACGGCGCGCGTGGGCCTGGTGCTCGATGAGGAACTGCGCACCTACATCCACGACGAGACCCGCGGCGGCACGCACTGGAAGGCCGAGCTCGGTCCCGGCCACGACCAGCTGTTCCGTACCATCTTCGGCGCGTCGTTCGCCACGCTCGAGACCTTCGACAATGCGGCCGCGGCGCGCGGCAAGTCGCTGCAGGCCATCTTCCGCCCGCAGATCCAGCAGTTCTCCTTCGCCACCGACGATGAAACCGGCGGTGAATACTGGGCGGTCACGATCCGCTACAACATCGTGGTGTCGAGCAGCGAAGGCGAGGTAGTCGACAACCTCTCGCTTACCGGCTATGGCAGCTCGCGCGGCGGCCGGGCCGCCAATGCGCTGACCAGCGCCACGCAGGCGGCCATGCGTGATGCCGCCGCCAAGTTCCTGGTGCAGATGCCGGCGCTGCCGCTGGGGCGCAAGCTCGCCAATGGCGACATGCTCACGCCCTCGGATGCACCGCGCGCGCAGGATGACCCGATCGGCATCGTGCCGATCGACGCCGACTGATCAGTCGCCGATCTTCACGTAAACCTGTTCGGTGAACAGGTGGTCCGGCGCGGCCACCGGCATTCCGCCGGCGAAGGCCGGTCGCCAGGTGGCACGCCGCACGGCGGTGGTCACGGCGCGCTCGGCGGATTCACGCGCCGGCACCGGGTTCGCGGTGGTGACTTCACGCACCGCGCCGTCCGCGGACACCGACACGCGCAGCTGCACTTCGTGCACGGTGTACTGGTTCGGATCCTGCGGCCTGGTGGACACCGCGATCGACGGGGCGCGATAGACGATGGCGGCCGGCTTCTCCAGTGCCGAAGTGTCGCCGGCCTTCGCCAGTTCCTTCCAGGCATCGGCCCAGCTGCTCATCGCGCGCTGGTTGGCACCGGCCACGCGGTACCAGTCGCCGAGGTCGAGCAGCACTTCGCCTCGTTCGGCGGCCTTCGAGGCGCCGGCGGATTCGAGTCGCGCCAGCGCGTTGCGCAGCGAACGCTCACCCTCGGAGGAGGGCATGCTCATCGCGCCGGCGCTGGCCGCCAGTGAGGGCGGCAGCTCGTTCAGCGCCGACATCATCGCGTCCTGCGTTTCGCCGTTCACGAAGGCCAGGCGGTAGGTGCGCGCAATGCCGCGCAGCGCATTCACCGCCTTGATGCTGTTCGGCTGCTCGCGGTCGGCGAGCTGCACGGCGCGCACGTGCAGCACCCTGGCCGCCGCATAACGACCGGTCTTTTCATACCAGCCGGCGAAGATGCCCAGCGGTTCGATCATGCGGGGATCGTCGGCGCCGAAGGCCTGCTCGGCGACATTGAATGCGTACTGGTGTTCGCGCTGCGCGTCTTCGCGCCGCCAGGTCTTCTCATAGCACTCGATCAACGGCTTCAGCACCGCCAGCTGCGTCGATGAGTA
This sequence comes from uncultured Steroidobacteraceae bacterium, assembly GCA_964396335.1. GTDB lineage: Bacteria > Pseudomonadota > Gammaproteobacteria > Steroidobacterales > Steroidobacteraceae > ZC4RG30. Next base: position 13,148 of record CAYNEX010000032.1, read on the forward strand.
CAGGCCTTCACGGTTGCGGATGATGTCGACGGCGCGTTTCAGCGGCACGATGGCCTCGTCCCAGCGTTCCAGCGCGCGCAGCGTCATGCCGATGCCGTGCAGCGGCGTCACCAGCCGCGCATCGGCGGGGCTGGCACTGAGCTCGAGGATGGTCAGCGCGCGGCGGTAGGTGTCGAGCGCCTCGCCATGCTGCCCGAGGCGGTACAGCGTGGTGGCGAGGTTGGTGAGCGGATTGACCAGCTCAACCGCCTCTTCGCCGTACTGGTTGGCGGTCAGTTCCACCACCCGCGTGGCCAGCGGCAAGGCCGCCTGGTATTCGCGCGCATCGAAGGCGCTGCGGTAACGCTCGTAGGTGGCGGTGCGTTCATCCGCCGGCGCGTCGGCCGGCAGTGCCTGCAGCGGCAGCAGGCAGGCGAGAAGGGCAAGCGGGACGATGCGGGACATGCGGCAAGATTACCCCCTCGCGTCACCAGTGGCGACGCGCACGGCGTTACCCGGCCGGAAAATGCAGGACGGACGGTTTCAGCGCGAAGAAACCCCGCCGACGGCCCGCTTCGGCACCAGCAGGCGCACCGAATACAGCAAGGCGGGATCGTCCACCGGCCGCCCGTCCACGAATGCCGGGCGCCAGTAGGAATTGCGCAGGTAGCGGGTCAGTTCGGGAGCGACGGTTCCCAGGACCTTCGGTTCGGGGTTGACGATGGTGACATCGGCCACATCGCCGTCGGCGGTGATGGAGAGGCGCGTCAGCACCTCGCCCATCACCATGTTGACCGGCGAGCGCGCCGGCAGCAGGGCGTTCGCCACCATGGCCGGCCGATCCATCTGCCGGGTATCGCCGGCCGCGTGCAGCAGCTTCCAGCCCTGCTGCCAGGCCTCCGCGGCGCGTTCGCGCAGGCCGGCCACGTGATACAGGTCGCCCAGCTGCACCGAGACCTCGCCGCGCTCGAGCACCCGGTCGGGCGCCGAGGCTTCAAGGCGCCGCAAGGCCTCCAGCAGCACGCGCTCGCCTTCATCCGAGGTCGGGGCCATGAAGTTCGGGATCTTCGCCATCGCCACCGAGCGCGGCAGGCTCCCCAGTGCCACCGCCGCCGCCGAGCCCGGCTCGGTGCGCAGGCGGCGGGCCACGAACACGCGCGCGACGCCGCGCAGGGATGCAATCGCGTCCAGGCTGCCCGGCTCGGCTTCATCCGCGATCTGCATCGCGCGCAGGTACAGCACGCGCGCGGCCGCATGGTGGCCCTTGCTGGAATACCAGGCCGCAAGGTCCTGCAGCGGTCCCACCATGCGCACATCATCGGGACCGTAGGCGCGCTCGGCGGTGTTGAACAGCTGGCCGCGCAGGCGCTCGGACTCGGCAATCCGGCCGCTCTGTTCGTTGGCCTCGATCAGCGCGCGCAGCGTCGGGAACTGCTCCGGTGAATCAAGTCCCACGCTCACGCGCTGCAGTTCGAGCTGGCGTTCGAGGATGGGAATGGCATCTTCGTGCCGGTCCATCGCGCGCAGCACCGTGGCCGTGCCCTGCAACGCCGGCAGGCGGCGCGGATCGGTGGGCCCGGCGTGCTGCTCGAGCAGCAGCAGCACGCGGCGGTAGTGGCGCAGGGCATCGCCCAGCTGCTCCATGCGATAGAGCGTGGTGGCGAGGTTGGTCAGCGGCGAGATCACCTCGTCCGCATCGGCGCCGTAATGCTCGCGGGTGAGTTGCACCAGCCGTTCGGCCAGCGGCAGCGCCTGCAGGTATTCGCCGGCATCAAAGGCGACGCGGAATTCCAGGTACAGCGCATTGCGCTCGACTTCGTCCGTGTCATCGGCGGCCAGCGCGGAGGCCGACGCCAGGATGCCGGCCAGCAGCAGTGTGGCGATCCTTCGCATGGCCCAAGCCTAACTCCCGCGGCTGCGGCGTGCGAGTTGCCTTGACCATGCCGCGGGGCAATCGGGATGATGGGCCCTCGATTTTCGCATTGAGGATGTCGTGCTGATCGGAGGCAGGGAGGCGATGAAGACCGGCCCGCGCGTCGCGCTGGTCGCAGGGGGCAGCGGCCTGACCGGCCATGCATTGCTGCGCCTGATGCTGCAGCAACAGGTCTTCGAGCGCGTGATCGCGCTGTCGCGCCGGCCGCTGCCACTGGAGCATGCCCGCTTCGCCAACCGCATCCTGCGCTTCGACCAGCTGGAAAGCAGCCTGAAGGGCATGCGCTGCACCGATGCCTTCTGCGCGCTGGGTGCGGCCGGCGGGCCGCGCGCGCAGCCGGCGCAGCTGCAGGCAGTCGACCTCGACCTGGTGCTGTCCTTCGCCCGCGCCGCCAGGCAGGCCGGTGCCGCAAGGCTGGTGGTGGTTTCGGCCGCCGGCGCCGACAAGGCTGCTTCCACGCCGTTCCTGCGCGTGAAAGGCGAGATGGAGGTGGCGCTGCGGCCACTCGGCTTTGAAGCCATCGACATCCTGCAGCCCGGTGCGGTGTTCGGCAGCCGCGAGGGCGGCGTGAAGGACCTGCTGCGGGAAGGAATGCTGGCGCTGGCCAGTCCGCTCTTGCGTCGCAGCAAGGCCTCGCTGAATGCCATCTCCGGCGCCGACCTGGCTGCCGCCATGCTCGGCGTGGCCGTTGCGGGGCGGCCCGGCATCCGCACCTACGCCGGTGAAAACCTCACCAGGGCCGCGTTCTCGCTCCGCACCGCACCATAAGCCCGATTGGTGACATGGCGCACGTCCCTGCGGGGCGGTGCGCTGTGAAATGCAGGGCATGCCAAACCGGGACAGCGCCATGGAGGCGCGACACCGCAATTTCCTGCCCGCCAGCCTCGCCGGACGCGTGGCGCTGGCCGTGCTCGCCGGCGGGCTGCTGCTGCTGGTGCTCAGTGTGCTGCTGCAGGCCGGCAAGCAGGATCGTCAATACCGCGCGATGCGGCAGGAACAGCTGCGCCAGACCGTGCAGCAGGCCGCGCTGATGGTGCGCTCGCGCATCGGCAATGCCGAGGTGCTGCTGCGGACCGCGGTGGAGCGTTCGCGTCGCGATGCCGATGGCAACTGGAACGGCCTGCGCGCGACGCTGCAGCAGGACGGTGGTTTTTTCGGCAGCGTCACCATCCTCGATCCGGATGAGGACGAACACTTCCAGCTCGGCGCGCGCGAGTTCCGGCTGACGGCACGCGAGGCCGAAGCCCTGCGCGATGGCCGCAGCGTGCTGGTGGCGCCGCGGGTGGCCGCCGGTGCCGGTCGCCTCTACCTGCTGCGCAGGCTGAATGAACCGGCGCCGCAGCGGCGTGTGCTGGCCGAAATGCGTGAGGGCTGGTGGTCGATGCTGCAGGGCATGGGCCAGGGCATCCAGCTGGCGGCCTTTGATGCCGGCGGCCAGGTGCATCTGAGCACCCGCACCAACGTGGCGCCGATCGCGGAGCTGGGGCGCCAGCGCGCCGCCGCACTGGAAACCGGCCAGCTCAGTGCCGACATCGCCTGGAACGAGAACGGTGAACCGTGGGTGGGCGCGGTCGCGCCGCTGTCGATGGGCATCGTCACATCGGATGCGGGGCTGGTGCTTGCCGCCATCCATCGCGACCGCCCCTGGTCGGTGGCGTTCTGGTCCGCCGTGCGGACGCAGTCGACCTTCCTGCCGCTGGTGCTGCTGGCCGCGTGGCTGGCATTCGCCTGGATGCGCCGGCAGGAACAAGCGCTGCGCCATGTGCGGCGCGCACTGGATGCCCTGCCGGACCGCCGTGTCGCGCTGGTCGGGCCGGCGGGGCTGTCACCGGAAGTACGGCGGCTGGTCGACGCCGCGCAACGCGCCGGCGAGGCCATCCAGCAGCAGAACCACACGCGGCGTGTGCTCGACGAGATCGATGCGCTGCTGCTGCCCGGCGGCGATTACGAAAGCGTGCTCGACCAGGTGCTGACGCGCGTGCGCAGCGTGAGTCGCGCGCACAACGTCGGCCTCACGCTGGTGGATGTGATGACCGGGCATGGTCGCCTGTTCGCGGTCAGCGCCGCGGGTGGCCAGCCGGTGACGCGCGTCGTGCTCGACCATGACATGGCGTTGCGCCTGCGTGATGCCGAGCAGGGCATGACCATCGTGCGCTGCGAGGAAGGCCGCCACAGCTTCCTCGAGCCGTTGCAGGATGGTGGCGCGAAGTTCTTCTGGGTGTGGCCGGTGATGGCCGGCGGCGACCTGGCCGCGGTGCTGTCGGTGGGCTTCGAGGACGCGCCGTCCGGCGGCAGCGGCATCGCCGACATCGGCACGCAATGCGCGCAGCGCCTCGGCCTGTCGCTGGCCAGCCATGCGCGCGCCGAACGCCTGTATCGCCAGGCGCACTTTGATCCGCTGACGCAGCTGCCGAACCGCCAGCTGTTCCGCGACCAGCTGCAGGCGGAACTGCACAACGCCGTCGCCTCCGGCGGGTGCGGTGCGCTGCTGTACATCGACCTCGACCACTTCAAGCGCATCAACGACTCGATGGGCCACGAGGCCGGTGACCAGCTGCTGGCCATCGTCGCGCAGCGCCTGCGCGGCTGCGTGAAGGAAGAGGACACCGTGGCGCGCCTGGGTGGCGATGAGTTCACCGTGATCCTGCGCCATGTCGAGGATGCCGGCGAGGTGGCCGCGGTGGCCCGGTGCATCATCGAGGCCATGAAACACCCGGTGCGCCTGCAGGAGCGCGAGCACCTGGTGCGCGCCAGCATCGGCATCGCGATGTTCCCGTCCGATGGCAGCGCCATCGATGAGCTGCTGCACCACGCTGACCTCGCGATGTACCGCGCCAAGGAACTGGGGCGCGGCGGCGCCGAGTTCTACAACCCGAAGATGGGCCTGCGCGCGGCGGACTCCGGGCTGTTCCGCGCGCTGAGCCGGCGCGAGTTCTCGCTGTATTACCAGCCGCAGTACCGCGTCTCGGATGGTCGCCTCGCCGGCGTCGAGGCGCTGCTGCGCTGGCAGCAGCCGGATGGCGTGCTGCGCACCTCGGCCGAGTTCGTGCCTGCGGCAGAGGAGTCCGGCCTGATCGTCGACCTCGGCGGCTGGGTGCTGGAAGTGGCCTGCGCGCAGCTGGCGCAGTGGCGGGAAGCCGGCGTGGCGCCGCCGGTGCTGGCCGTGAACCTTTCCGTGCAGCAGCTGCGCGACGTGCAGCTGGTGCCGATGCTGCGCCGGCTGCTGGAACGGCACCGCCTGACGCCGCAGTCGCTGGCCTTCGAGATCAGCGAGACCGCGCTCACCGACGAGGACAGCCAGCAGCGCCTGCACGAGCTGTCGGAGCTGGGCGTGGGGCTGACGCTGGATGACTTCGGCACCGGCAATACGTCGCTGGCGAACCTGCGGCGGCACCCGGTGCAGGCGGTGAAGATCGATCGCAGCTTCGTGGATCGCCTCGAGGCCGATGCCGAGGCCGCGATGGTGGCCGGCACCATCATCGTGATGGCGCATTCGCTCGACAAGCAGGTGATCGCCGAGGGTGTGGAAACCGCCGGGCAGCTGGAATTCCTGCGCGATCGCCGCTGCGACCTGGCGCAGGGCTATTACATGGCCCGGCCGCTGTCGGTGCAGGACATGACCGCGATGCTGCTCGGCCAGCGCGCCAACCGCGAGCAGGAACGCAGCCTCGCCAGCGGCTGAAACGGCTGCCCGCTCAGCCATTCCCTGATTTCCGCCAACTTATGTATTGCGCCGGTGAAGCCCGGTCGCATCCCTGTCATCCTGTCTGCCGAAGGTGACATATGTCTTTAACCAAGTTCTTGACGTGTGGTCGCCACATACAGACACTTTGATCAACAAGTGACCAAGGCAAACCCGTCGTGAGGCGGGGACGCAAAGCCACCGGTCTCCGCGGCCAGAAGGGCCAGGAGACAGCGGAGTTGCCCAGGAAGCAAACCTTCCACGGAGTTTCACGGTGATGAGCGCAAGCAGTGCAGAGATCCTCGGTGTCAACGGTTCGGCCGCACCGTCCCGGTTGTTCGTCATCAATCTCGCTGCTTCCACATCCCCCATGGCGCTGTCGCATCCCAGCTCACCGGAGCTGAAGCGCTACACCTTCTTTGTCAGCCGCCAGCGCGAGGACGGACGCGAACGCTTCCGCCTGCACATGGGTTATTTCGCAACCCAGGAAGAAGCGGAAACGCTGCTGGACTCGGTGCGTGACATCTATCCGGCGGCGTGGGCCGGTCCGGCGCCGACCACCGGCATGGGCCGTCGCGGCCGCATCGCGCCGGGCAGTGTGGTGGCGGCCGCGCCGGCACCGCTCAGTGCCGTGGCGAAGCCGGCGACGGCTGCACCGGTAGCACCGGCTGCGGCGGTTGCACCGGCCGCACCGGCTGCGCCGGTAGCACCGGTGCAGGCCGAAGCGCCTGTTGCCGCAGCAAAGCCTGCCGACAGCAATCCCCCGCGCCCGGCCAGCGCCGCGCCCGTGTCTGCGCCCGCGCCTGTGCCTGCGCCCAAGGCGGCGCCGGTGGCGCGCCCGGTTGCGAAGCCCGCCGAACCCGAGCCGCTGGATGTCATGTCGAACCTGCGCGATGTGCTGGCGCAGCTGTCCGAGGAGCACTCCGATGCGCCCACGGTGCAGATGCGCATTCCGCCGGAACTGACCGCGGTGACGCCGCCGCGTGTCGCGCCGGTGGCCAAGCCGGCCGCGCCGGAGCTGAGCGGTGCCGATGCGCTGACGCTGCTGGAAACCCCGCCGGTGGCGCCGCGCCAGCCGGCCGCACCGGCGGTGGCACTGGACAATCCCTTCGCGGGCCTCGAGAACGAGCCGGAGGTCCGCCTCGTCACGCCCGAGGACACGCAGACCCTCACCGACATCAGGATCGACCGCCAGAACAACGCGCCGCCGTGCTTCGCGGTGCAGCTGGTGTGGTCGGTGTCGCCCATCGACGTGACCTCGCTGCCGCACCTGGCCATCTTCGACGCCTACACGCTCTACAACGTCGAGGGCAATCGCCAGGGCCGCAAGTGGTATGGCCTGCGGCTGGGTTTCTTCAGCGATCCGAATTCGGCCACCCAGGTGGCCAACTACGTGCGCTCGGACTACAAGTCGGTGGCCGTGGTGCCGGTGGCCGTGAAGGAGCGCGATCGCGCCAAGGGCCCCGAGCGCGCGCCGGCTGCCAGCGAGCCGCGCAAGGCCAGCGAGAGCGACCTGGTGCGCGACAAGATGGATGGCTTCGAGCTGCTGGCGGATGACCGTCCGGCGCCGGCGAAGCGCGACCTGGATGACGCGGGCCGCAAGCCCGCGCCGGCTGCCGCGGCGAATGGCGCCGCGCCCGCCGGCCTGCCGAAGGCCACCGGCAAGCCCGCCGGCAAGCGGGTGGTGGCGCGTCGTCGTCCGCCGCCGGTGCCGCAGGGCAGGACGGTCAGCACCGGTGTGGGTGGACCGGAGGTGCTCGAGTCGACGCTCGAGATCCTCGGCGCCTCGACGCTGTCGCTGGATGATGGTGGCCGCGCCATCATCACCGACGCTGCCGCGCGCAAGCCGGTGGAGAAGAAGTCCTCCGGTGGCAGCCGCTTCTCGCGCCTGCTCAGCCGCTTGAGCGGCGGCTGATCCACCGGGCGCCGTCACATCAGCGGCGCCCGATCCCTGGAAGGGGCATCTGCCCCGCTATTTGCCGAACAGCTTTTCCAGTTCCGCGCGCGCGGCATCCGCCGCGCCCGGGGCATTGCCGCCCTTGAACGCGCCGGCCACCGGCCTGAAGTGGTCGCAGAAATTGGCGCGTTCCTTGTCGCGGACTTCCTCCACCGTCTGCTCGCGGCATTGCTGGTAGGCACGCGGATCGTAGTTCGCGCACAGCTTGCAGGCGTGCAGGTCGACGCCGCAGGCCTTGCAGCGGTCGCTGCGGCCGAACGGCAGGGACAGCGCGGCCAGCGACTGGCCGCATTTCCAGCAGGCAATGTCATGTGCCATGGCGTTGCTCCAGGAAGCAGCGCAGCTCGGCACCGGTGCGCGAGCTGCGATGGGTGGCCACCGACTGCGGCGATCCGGCCACGACGATGCGTCCGCCGGCCGGACCGGCTTCCGGTCCCAGGTCGATCACCCAGTCGGCCTGTGCCACCACATCCAGATTGTGCTCCACCACCAGCACGGTGTTGCCGGCATCGGCCAGGCGATGCAGGACCGCGATCAGGCGTTCGACGTCGGCCATGTGCAGGCCCACGGTGGGTTCGTCGAGGATGTAGAACGAACCGCGCGCCGGCGGCACGTCGCCCGGCTTCAGGCGCGCCAGTTCGGTGACCAGCTTGATGCGCTGGGCTTCGCCGCCGGACAGCGTCGGGCTCTGCTGGCCCAGCGTCAGGTAACCCAGGCCCACTTCCTGCAGCAGCGTCAGCGCATGGTGGATGGCGCGATGGCTGGCGAAGAATTCCACCGCCTCATCCACGCTCATCGCCAGCACGTCACCGATGCTCTTGTCGCGCCAGCGCACGCTGAGCGTCTCCGGGTCGAAGCGCTGCCCCTTGCACACATCGCAGGGCACCTTCACGTCGGGCAGGAAGTTCATTTCGACGGTGCGCATGCCCTGGCCCTCGCAGGCCGGGCAGCGTCCGCCGGCGGTGTTGAACGAGAAGCGGCTGGCGGTGTAACCGCGGATGCCGGCCTCGGTGGTGCCGGCGAACACGCGGCGGATCGCGTCCCAGAAACCCACATAGGTGGCCGGGCAGGAGCGCGGTGTCTTGCCGATCGGCGTCTGGTCCACTTCCAGCACGCGTTCGATGAGCTCGAGGCCATGCAACGCCTTGCAGTGCTGCGGTCTGCCGGCGCCCTTGCCCTTGCCCTTGCCCTTGCGCGACAGCGCGCGCGCCAGTTCCGGTTGCAGCACATCCAGCGCCAGCGTCGACTTGCCGGAGCCGGAGACCCCGGTGAGCGCGATCAACCGGCCCAGTGGCAGGTCGACGTCGAGATTGCGCAGGTTGTGCAGGTTGATGCCTTCGAGGCGCAGCATCGGTGTGGCATCGCGGCCGCGTTTCACCACCGGGCGGCGCGGTTCGGCCGGATGCTGCATCGGCGCGCGCAGGCAGCGCGCGGTGATGGATTCCGGGTGCTTCAGCAGTTCTTCCATCGTGCCGGCCGCCACCACCTGGCCGCCGCGCGAACCGGCGCCGGGGCCGAGGTCGAGCACATGGTCGGCGCGGCGGATGGTTTCCTCATCGTGCTCCACCACCACCAGCGTATTGCGGCCCTGGCCCAGCTGTTCCAGTGCATCCAGCAGCAGGCGGTTGTCGCGCGGATGCAGGCCGATGGTGGGTTCGTCGAGCACGTAACACACGCCGCGCAGGTTCGAGCCCAGCTGCGCGGCCAGGCGCAGGCGCTGGGTTTCGCCGCCGGAGAGCGTCGGCGCGGAACGATCGAGCGTCAGGTAGCCAAGACCCACGCGCGCCAGGAAGCCGAGGCGTCCATGGATCTCGGGGATCAGGTCACGCGCGATCTCGACCTCGCGGCCGTTGAGCTTCAGTCCGTCGAGGAACCTCGAGAGTTCATCGATCGACAGCTTCGCGAGGTCGGCGATCGAGCGGTCGCGGAACTTCACCGCCAGCGCGACCGGATTGAGGCGCGCGCCATCACAGGTTTCGCAGGTCGCGGCATCGGCGCCGGTCTCGAGCCAGTAATCCTCCTCGCCGGTCTGCTCCGCGTCGAACTCCGGCAGCGTGAGGCCGGTGCCATGGCAGTCCGCGCACCAGCCGCGTGCGCTGCTCCAGGCGAACAGTCGCGGATCGGGCTCGGGAAAACCACGGCCGCAGCCGGGGCAGGCGCGGCGCGAGGAGAACGACTGCATCGCGCCGCCATCCTGCGGCTGCACCAGCAGCACACCCTTGCCGGCTTCCAGTCCCTGGTCGACCAGCGTCCGCAGCACAGGTTCGTTGCGTGGCGTGACCTGCACCTCGCCCAGCGGCAGCTCGATGTCATGCACCTTGTTGCGCGCCAGCTTCGGCCAGCGTTCGGTGGACACCAGCTTGCCGTCGACACGCAGCTGCGCATGGCCCTTCTTCGCCGCCCAGCGCGCCAGTTCGTTGTAGATGCCCTTGCGGCCGCTGACCAGTGGCGCGTACAGCGATACCTGCGTGCCGCGATGGCCCTTCAGGATGCGCGCCACGATGGCATCGCTGCTCAGCGGTTCGATCGGCAGTTCGCAGTCCGGGCAATGCTGCGTGCCCAGCTTCACGAACAGCAGGCGCAGGAAGGGATGGATCTCGGTCAGCGTGGCC
>CAYNEX010000033.1:0-23239 GCA_964396335.1 uncultured Steroidobacteraceae bacterium
TTCAGCCCCAGCCGTAATTGAAACTGATGCTGACGCGCACATCGCGCCCGCTGTTGGCGGCGACCTCGTGCCGCAGCCAGCTTTCGAACAGCAGCAGCGAACCGGGTTTCGCCGGCATCACGATCCAGGCGCGATTGCGCTCGTCGGCATCGACCTTGCGCGGCGGCGCGCCCATGTAACGGTCGAGCCGCGGATCCTCGAACTTCAGCCCCGGTGCACCGGTCGGCACCCGCACGTAATAGGTGCCGCTGATCGCCGAGAGCGGATGCAGGTGCAGCCCGTGCGAAACGCCCGGTGGCATGACGTTCACCCAGCAGTCAGTCATGGTCAGGGGCGCGTCGCCGAGGTCGAACTCCAGTTCCTCGGCATAACGCTTCACATGGCGGTCGATGATCCGGCGCAGCGCATCGAAGGTGGGTGACACCCGATGCATGTGGCTGGCCGAAGCGTAGGAAGTGAAACCGCCCGGATAGTTGCGGCGGGACCATTTCTGGCCCGCCACATCGTCATGGGAAAGCTGCAGGCACTCGCGCAGCAGCCGCGGGTTCAGCGCGGCGGCGCGTGCCGGAGTCAGCGCGGCGGTGTAGACCCGCGTGGGAAAGAAACTGCGGATCGGCACCGCGCGCTCACTCTTGCCTTTGGCCTGTCTTACTGGTGCAGGCCGCTCTCGGCGCCCTGCGCACCGGTTGCCGCGGACGTGCCCGTGGCAAAGGTACCCATGCCGCCAGCCGGCTGCGGCGGCAGCGGAGCGCCACCACCACGCGGACCGCCGAAGCCGCCCGGGCCACCGGGACCACCGAAGCCGCCACGCGGTGCCGGGTTGTCCTTCATGTCATTGGCCAGCTTCACCAGATGCGCGCGGATGGCTTCCGCGTCCTCGTTGCTCAGCGCATTGCGGAACGACAGCATGCCCGCTTCCGTCAGCGCGCCATCGATCACGATGGTGCGCCAGGCCACATCGCTGTTCAGGTAGGCCGAGTAGCGCAGGTCGGGGAAGCCGCCCATCTGCCGACCGTTCTCGTGGCAGATGGTGCAGTTCTGGGTGTATTTCTCCTGGCCGCGGGCCAGCAGTGCCTCATCACCGAAGCGGGCCGGCGGGTTCAGCACCTGCGGCGCCTGCGGCGGCGCAGGCGGCAGCTGCGCGGTCGCACCGAGCTTGAACACCACCAGGCGGCCACCACCGTTGCGGCCGATGCCACCCACGGCGGCGATGTACTGCTCGCCGTCGACCGCGTAGGTCACGGGACCGGCAACGACACCGACGCCGATGTCCTTGCTCCACACTTTCTCGCCGGTGTCGGCGCGGAAAGCGATGAAGTTGTTGCCGTTGGCCTGGAATACCAGGTTGCCGGCCGTGGCCAGCACGCCGGCGCCACCGCTGCCCTCGCGCTGCTTCCAGGCTTCCTTGCGCTTCACCGGGTCCCACGCCAGCAGGTACATGCCGGCATCGGCGCCCAGGTCCGGACGCGCATATTCAGGCTGCTTCGAGGTGTTGATCGACAGCAGCTGGTTGCCCATCTTGGCGCCGGCCTCGGCCACCATGCCGTAGGTGGCATAACGCGCCGGCACATACATCAGGCCCGTCTCGGGGCTGAACGCCTGCGGGCTCCACACATGCGTCTGGAACGGCACGACCCACCAGCCCTTGCCGTTGGTGCCGATGTTGGCTTCCGGGTTCAGGATCGGCTTCCAGTTGTCCTTCACGTCGAAGCCGGTCAGCCAGTTGGCGCCCGGCACGAACAGGTCGGCCGAGATCACCTTGCCGGTGGCCGCTTCGATCACATAGAACACGCCATTCTTCGGCGCCTGCATCACCACGTGTGTCTTCTTGCCGTTGATGACCAGGTCGGCCGTGGTCAGCGGCGAGGCGTTGTCGAAGTCGAAGTTGTCCATCGGCACGGCCTGGTAGTGCCAGCGGAACTTGCCGGTCTTCGCCTCCAGGGCAACGATCGACGCGGTGAACAGGTTGTCGCCGCCGCCCGGCGAGCGCACTTCGGCCGGCCACGGCGCGCCGTTGCCGGTGCCGAAGATCACCAGGTCGGTCTGCGGGTCATAAAGGATGCCGTCCCACGGCGTGCCGCCGCCGCCGAACTGCCACCACTCACCCTTCCAGGTCTTGGCGGCCCATTCCAGCTCCGGCTGCTCGAAGCCATCGGCCGGGTTGCCCGGCACGGCCCACCAATGCCACAGCTTCTTGCCGGTCTCGGCGTCCCAGGCGGCCATGTAACCGCGCTGGTGGTATTCGGCGCCGGCCTGGCCCATGAACACGATGCCATTGCCGATGCGCGGCGCGCCGGTGATCGACAGCGCCTTCTCCGGATCGGTGGTCTGCGCTTCCCAGACCTTCTCGCCGGTCTTGAGATTCACGGCGATCAGGCGGCCATCGAGCGTGCCCCAGATGGCCTTGCCATTCCAGTGCGCGGCGCCACGGTTGCTGACATTGCAGCACAGGCTGGTGGCGGCGATTTCACGCGGCACCTGCGGGTCGTACTTCCACAGCTGCTCGCCGGTCCTGATGTCGAAGCCGTAGGCCTTGCTCCACGGCGTGGTGACGACCATCACGCCATCGACCACCAGCGGCGTGGTCTGGTAACCACCGCGCTCGGGCATGTCGGCATGCCATGCGACGCCGAGGTTGGCGACGGTGTCGACGTTGATCTGCTTCAGCGGGCTGAAGCGCTGCTCGCTGTGGTCGCCGCCGTGCGCAGCCCACTGGTCGGTGACCTTGGCTGCCGGATCAGCCGAGGCTTTGCGGCTGGCGTCACTGCCACCCGTGGCAGAGGCACAGGCCACCACCATCGCGGCAATGCCCGCGCTGGCCACAATCGTCATCAAACGTCGCATGGATCCCCCAGGTTCGAACGGTGCAGAACCGGCGAAGAATAGCCGATTCCACTTCCGTCGGGAGCAACTCCCGGGGACTCCCGGGAGCCAGGAACAGTTCAGGGTTTCAACTGTGAGATGCGGATCGCAACGCGATCGGCATTTCCGGCTTTCACGCGCGTGGTGCCGTAGGGATCTCCGCTACGCGAAACGGCGCTGCCGCCATTGGCGATGCGTGCTTCGATCTCCAGCTCCTGCCCGACTGTGAAACCCGTGCCCGCGATCATCGCGTCGGTGCTCAGCAGTTCCACGTCCTGCGGGAAGGTGGCATCCAGTCGCCTCGCCGCCAGCGGCGGACCTGGCTGGCCGGGAATGCGCGCCAGCACGAACAGCGGCGCGCCAGCGGCGGCATTGCCGGCCACGGCCGGATCAAGCGTGATGCGCACTCGCACCGACGCGACCTCGGCAGCCTCACCACCCTGCCCGGCTGCGGCGGGCGCCGCTGCAGCGGTGCCTTCGCCGGGGCCGGCCATCAGCGCCATGGCATCGAGGGCGCGGATCTGCTCCTGGATGATGTCCACCACCTGCTGCGGCGGATCAGCCCGCAACAAGGTCTGGAAACGCTCACGCGCCACCGGGAACTCGTTGCGTTCGGCGGCGGCGAAGGCGCTGTAGAACAGGGCCTTCACGGAAGTCGGATCAACTTTCATGGCCTGTTCGAACAGGCGGCCGGCGCGGCCATCAAGGCCGCTGCGGCCGCTGATCACCAGGGCCTCGGCCAGCCCCATCAAAGCCTCGGCGTTCTGGCCGCCGGCCAGCGTGTCGGCCCGCTGGTAGGCGCGTGCCGCAAGGTCGTGGTAGTTCTCGCGGCCCGGAGTCTGTGCGATCACGCTGTACGACTTGCCCAGCATCAGCCAGCCGGCCAGGTCATCCGGCTCGCGTTCCAGGCGGCGCGCCAGGCGTCCCACCATGGCTTCGGGCGAATCCAGTCCGGGTTCCTCCACATGCCAATTGAAGTTGCTCCAGGTGGGATACAGCGCCGCGGCGCCGATCAGGATGACCACACCGGCGATGCCGGCAGCCCGCCAGGCTTCGGGCGAACCTTCGCGACGACGCAGCAGCGGATACAGCAGCGCGGCCAGCGTGGCCAGCGTCAGGAGACCCGCAATGACGATGAAGCCACTCATGATGCCGGTGCCTCCTCGTCCGGATCCGAATCATCGGTGGCCAGCAGCTCGCGCCGCTTCGCCACCACGCGCCAGGCGATCAATGCGCCGCCCAGCAGGAAAATGCCCGGTGCCAGCCACAGCCACACGCTGCGCGGGCGCAGCAGGATCAACTCGCCATAACGATCGACCATGTACTGCTGGATCTCTTCATCGCTGCGGCCTTCCGCGATCATCGCCCGCACCTGGCGACGGATGTCGACCGCGAACATCGCCGGCGTGTCGGCGACGGTCTCACCCTGGCACTTCAGGCAGCGCAGCTCCCGGATCAGGTCCAGGTAACGCTGCTGCAGCACCGGATCCTCGAAACCCTCCGGGTCGATGGCCGGCGCGGCGAACGGCAGGCACAGCAGCAGCACACAGGCGAGCAGGCGCTTCATCACTTCGAGCCCTCGATCTGCGGCAGCCATTTCTCGCGCCAGTGGCGCATGCTCAATGCGCCCACCACGCGGTCGATGACGATGCCATCGGGATTGATCAGGTAGGTCTCGGGCGCGCCATACACGCCGAAGTCGATGGCGGTGTCGCCCTGGCGGTCGACACCGATGGCGGTATAGGGATTGCCCAGTTCGCCCAGCCAGCGGCGCGCGTCCTCGTCGACGTCCTTGTAGTTCAGGCCGATGATCACCGCCTTGCCCTCGCGCGCGATGTCGAGCAGCACCGGATGTTCGGTGTAGCACTCCGGGCACCAGGTGCCCCACACGTTCACCAGCTGCCAGCGGCCCTTGAAGTCGGCGCTGTTCACCGTCTCGCCGGGACGCATCAGGTCCGGCAACACATATTCCGGCGCGCTCCTGCCGATCAGCGCCGACGGCACCACGGTTTTCTCCGGCGCGCGCTTCAGCGCAATGCCGAAGATCACCACCAGCACCGCGAAGATCACCAGCGGAATGGCAAAACGGTTCATGCCTCAGCCACCTTCAGTGAAGGAGTTGCGACCTTCTGCGCAGCCTGCTCTTCGACTTCACGCCGCCGGCGGTAACGTTTGTCGAGCGTGGCGATGAAGCCGCCCAGCGCCATCAGCGCCGCGCCCAGCCACATGTAACGCATCAGCGGCCGCACCTGCAGGCGCAGGCTCCAGGTCCGGTTGCCCAGCTCCTCGCCCAGCGTCGCCAGCAGGTCGCGCCGCCAGCCGACGCCCAGTGCCGCCTCGGCCAGTGCCTGGCCGCTGACGAAATAATTGCGCCGCTCGGGGAACAGGATGGTTTCGTGCCCGCCTTCCTGCGTGGCCACGACGCGGCCGCGGATCGCGGCGTAGTTCGGGCCGTCGGCGTCCTCGACGCCCTCGAAGCGGAAGGTGTATTCACCCAGCGTGACTTCCTGTCCCGGCGCCAGCGCCACGTCGCGCTCCACCATGGTCGATTCCATCACCGTGATGCCGAGCGTGATGATGCCGAGGCCGATGTGCGCCACCGTCATGCCGAGGATGGCCGGCGACACCGACAGGCCGCGGCGGATGCGATCCACCGGGTCAAACAGCGAGGAGATGATGATCCACAGGCCCAGCACCACGCCGATCGGCCCCAGCAGCGAACGGTCGCCATACACGCCGATGATCAGCGCCAGGCCCAGCACCACCGACAACGCCAGTCCGCCCCACAGGCGCTTGCGCGACTCCTGCAGCTGGCCGCGCTTCCAGCGCGCGAAGGTGCCCACCGACACCAGCGCCATCAGCGGCAGCACCGGCAACAGGAACATCGAATTGAAATACGGCGGGCCCACCGACAGCGTGCCCTGCTTCAGCGCATCGGCGATCAGTGGCGCCAGCGTGCCGCCGAACACCACCGCGGTGGCCACCACCAGCAGGATGTTGTTGTAGAGCAGGAAGCTCTCGCGCGAGACGAGATCGAAGCCGGCCGAGGAACGCAGCAGTGGCGCGCGCCATACATACAGCGCCAGCGAACCACCGATCGACAGCACCAGGAAGGCCAGGATGAACAGGCCCCTGCCCGGGTCCGCCGCGAAGCTGTGCACCGAAGTCAGCACGCCCGAGCGCACCATGAAGGTGGCCAGCAGGCAGAACGAGAAGGTCATGATGGCCAGCAGCAGTGTCCAGCTCTTGAACAGGCCGCGCTTGTCGGTGACTGCCAGCGAGTGGATCAGCGCCGTGCCCAGCAGCCACGGCATCAGGATGGCGTTTTCCACCGGATCCCAGGCCCACCAGCCGCCCCAGCCCAGCTCGTAATAGGCCCACCAGCTGCCCACCGCGATGCCCAGCGTCAGGAACGTCCAGGCCACGGTGGTCCAGGGACGCGTCCAGCGCGCCCACACCTGGTCGAGCTTGCCCTCGATCATCGCCGCGCAGGCAAAGGCGAAGGCCACCGAGAAGCCGACGTAACCCACGTACAGCAGCGGCGGATGAATGGTCAGCGCGATGTCCTGCAGCACCGGGTTCAGGTCGATGCCATCGGGCAGCGACGGCTGCATGCGCTCGAACGGATTGGAGGTCGCCAGCGAGAACAGCAGGAAACCCACACCGAGGACGCCGAGGATGCCGAGCACGCGCGCGATGAAGGACTTCGGCAGCGAGCGCGAGAACAGCGCCACCGCCAGCGTCCACATCGACAGCACATACACCCAGAACAGCATGCTGCCCTCGTGGTTGCCCCAGGTGGCGGCCACGCGGAAGTAGACCGGCAATGCCGAGTTGGAATTGGCCGCCACCAGGCGCACCGAGAAGTCATTATGGACGAAGGCGTACACCAGGCAGCCGAAGGCCACCGACAGCAGCACGAACACGCCGATGGCCGCCGGATACACCGTCTGCATCCAGCGCTGGTTGTTGCGCCAGGCGCCGACCAGGCCGAAATATGCCTGCGCTGCCGCCAGCAGCAACGCGAGGATCATCGCGTACTGACCGATCTCGGGAATCATCAGGGGGAAACTCCGCTAGTTCGGCGCCGTCGCCGCGTTGTCGAGGCGCGATTCGCCACGGCGCAGCGATTCCTGCACGGCCGGCGGCATGTAGTTCTCGTCGTGCTTGGCCAGCACTTCGTCGGCCACGAACACGCCCTGTTCATTCAGGCGGCCGTTGGCGACCACGCCGGAGTTCTCCTTGAACAGGTCCGGCAGCACACGGTCGTAGACCACGGGCACTTCGGCGGCATAGTCGGTGACCACGAAGCGCACTTCGAGCGACCCGGGCGTGCGCTGCACGCTGCCGGGCTTCACCATGCCGCCCAGCTGGAAACGCTGTCCCGGCTGGCGGGCACCGGCGGCCACCTCGGCCGGCGGCGTGTAGCCGATGGCGAAGTTGCTCGAGTAGAACGCCAGCGCCAGCGCAATCGACACGCCCACCACGATGCCCAGCACCATGAACAGGCGGCGCTTCTGCACCGGCGTCATGACGAATGCTCCTGCATCGCGAGGCGACGGCGGGCTTCCTCGCGGGCGGTGCGCAGCCGGCGGCGTGCGAACCAGACGTTCAGCCACAGCGCGCCAAGCGCGATCACATAGGCCGGCCAGACGAACAGGCCATAACCCTTCATGTCGAAAAATTCGCTCATCGTGCCTCCGCGCGTGCCAGCTCTTCGCGCAGCCAGGCGCCGCCGCGCTCACGGTGCAGCACTTCGGCCCGGGCTCGCATCAGGATCAGCGCCAAAAAATAGAAGGTGTAGGCGGCAATCATCACCAGCAGCGGCCACAACATCGACCCGGGCATGGCCGGGCCGTCGGCCCGCAGCAGCGTCGGCGCCTGGTGCAGCGAGTTCCACCACTCCACCGAGTAATGCACGATCGGCACGTTGACCACACCGACAATCGCCAGCACGGCGCTGGTGCGGTCGGCCCGGTCACGATCCTCGATCGCCCCGCGCAGGGCGATGTAACCCAGGAAGAAGAACAGCACGAACAGCTGCGACACCAGCCGCGGATCCCAGGTCCACCAGGTGCCCCAGGTGGGTTCGCCCCAGATCATGCCGGTGACCAGCGAGACCACGGTGAAGCTGGCGCCGGCCGGCGCGCAGGCGGCTGCCACAGCGTGCGCCACCTTGATGCGCCAGATCAGACCCACCGCGGCGGCCAGCGCCATCGTCGTGTAGGTCATCAGTGCCAGGTACGAGGACGGCACGTGCACGTAGATGATGCGGTAGACCTCGCTCTGGTAGTAATCCACCGGCGCGGTCACCAGGCCGCCGTACAGCCCGACCAGCAGCAGGATCGTCGCGGCGCCCAGGAACCACGGCGCCCACCTGCCGGCGAAGCGGTAGAAGTAAGGCGGCGATCCGAAGCGATGGAACCAGGTCCAGGTCATAACCTTTGATTTTACTCCATGCTGATGCGCACGGCCGCCGCGGCAGCCAGCGGCGCCAGGGTCAGGGCCAGCACACCCATTGCGGCGAGCAGGAACATCGCGGAAGTGGTGTCCTCGCCGGTGATCGACCAGGCCGTGGCGCGGGCGCCGAACACCAGCACCGGCATCACCAGCGGCAGCACCAGCAGCGAAAGCAGTGCCCCGCCCCGCCGGGTGCCCAGTGTGAGGGCCGCGCCGATGGCGCCGATCAGACTCAGCGTCACGCTGCCGAGCAACAGGGCCATCAGAACCCCCGGTACGGAAGAAGCCGGTGCGCCCAGCGCCAGCACGGCCAAAGGGCCTGCCAGCACCAGCGGCAGGCCGGTGAGCATCCAGTGCGTGGCCGTCTTGGCGAGCAGCAACGCAGTGAATGACTGTCCAGACAACGCAAACTGCTCCAAAGTTCCGTCGCGGGCGTCCTCGCGGTAGAGGAAATCCAGCGCCAGCAGTGACGCCAGCAGCAGCGATACCCACAGCGCCGCAGGGGCCAGCTCCCGCAGGCGGCCCGGTTCGGGGCTCAGGGCCAGCGGGAACAGCAGGCTCACCAGCACGAAAAAGCCCAGCGGCAGCAGCCATTCGCCCGGCCGGCGCGCAGCCAGCACCAGATCACGGCGGAATACGGCCAGCGCGGCCGACAGGGACGAGGCGCGCGGGCTCAATGCAGCGGCTCCGCCGGATTGCGCCACAGGCGCACCGCGGCGCCGGGCAGGTCGATCTGGCGGTGGGTGGCGATGATGGCGGCCCCGCCGGCGGCCAGGTGCGTTGCCAGCAGCTTTTCGAACACCGCCTGGCCGGCGGCATCGAGGTTGGTCACCGGCTCATCCAGCAGCCACAGTTTCGCCCGCCACAGCGACAGGCGTGCCAGCGCCACGCGGCGCTTCTGGCCGGCGGAGAAACTGCGCACTGGCAGCTGCGGGTCGATTGCGGCCAGGCCCACCTCGGAGAGCGCCTGCTGCAGCTCGCGGGTGCCATATCGCGCGCGCAGCGCGCAGGCGAAGCGCAGGTTCTCCATCGCGCTGAGTTCATCCTTCAGGGCGTTCTCGTGGCCCAGGTAGGCCAGGTCCCAATGGAATGCCGCGCGGTCCTCCTTGACGGACTGCCCGTTCCACTGGATGCCGCCCTCTTCCGCGTACAGGAAACCCGCAAGGCAACGCAGCAGCGAGGTCTTGCCGGTGCCATTGGGCCACAGCAGCTGCAGCAGCTCGCCGTCGGCAACCGAGAAAGACAGGCCCTTGAGCAGGTGGCGGTCGCCCCGCCAGAGGTGCAGTTGAGTTACGTCGAGCAATTCGTCACTTCTTGTGGTGCGGACGGCGGGACTCGAACCCACACTTCCTTGCGGAAAGCAGATTTTAAGTCTGCTGCGTCTACCAGTTTCGCCACGTCCGCCTGGAAGGAGAGCTCCCGCACGGGTCCGGCGCGATTATGGGGCAAGGCGCGCCGCGCCGCACATCACGACTTCGTCAGAACCAGGTCCGGATGCCGGCCACCACGCGGGTGTCGCCGGCCGGCTCGCCGGCCAGGCGATGCAGGTCGGCGGTCTTGCCGATGGCGCGTTCATATTCGACACCCAGGTACGGGGCAAAGCGGCGCGTGAATTCATACCGCAGGCGGGCGCCGGTGGAGGCAAGGGACAGCCCTGAGCCGATGCCGCGACTGCTGTCATTCTTGCCGTGGGCATCCAGCTGGACCTGCCACTGCAGGATGAGCCGGGAGGTGAAGTTCAGTTCGTAGTCGGCGTCCAGGCGCAGCGCCGTGCGGCCGCCCTCGCCCACATAGGCGGTCAATTCCAGTTCCAGCCATTGCGGCGCGGTGCCCTGGATGCCGAAAGCGGCGAAGGTGCGGCTTTCCTTCGGCCGTGCATCGTGGCGCACGCCCGCCAGTACATCCCACCAAGCGCTGATGCTGCGGCCGTAGAACAGTTCGAGCTGGGCGGAGTGCGTGCGGTTGTTGGCGCGCTCGCCCTCGCTGCGCAGCCACAGCCGGTTGATATCGGTGCCCAGCCAGCCCTGGATGTCCCAGGCCTGGCCGGGTTCGTCGTCATCGTCAAAGACCTCCAGCTGGTCCAACAGCAGGAAGCCATGGATGTGGTTGTCGTGGGCGGGATGGCCTTCCTCGGGCGGCACGGCGGCGGCGCGGTCCGCGTCGGTGAGCGGCGGGATCGGCGTAAGCGGCAATGACCCTGACGACAGATGCTGCGCGTGGTCATCGTGCTGGTGGCTGTCGCCGGCCTGCTGGGCCAGCGCTTCGGCGCCGAACATCAGCGCGATCGCGGCGCAGGTTGTCATGCCAGGCGGGGACTGGCGCGTCATTCTTCCACCTTCACCGTACGCATCATGCCGGCCTCCATGTGGAACAGCAGGTGGCAGTGGTAGGCCCAGTGCCCCAGCGCGTCGGCACGCACGCGATAGCTGCGGCGCGTGCCCGGCGGCATGTCGATGGTGTGTTTGCGGACCATGAAGCGGCCCTGCTCGTCCTCGAGGTCGCTCCACATGCCATGCAGGTGGATGGGATGCGACATCATCGTGTCGTTCACCAGCACGATGCGCAGCCGTTCGCCGTAGTTCATGCG
Organism: uncultured Steroidobacteraceae bacterium; assembly: GCA_964396335.1. GTDB lineage: Bacteria > Pseudomonadota > Gammaproteobacteria > Steroidobacterales > Steroidobacteraceae > ZC4RG30. Next base: position 10,910 of record CAYNEX010000033.1, read on the forward strand.
CAGTGGATGGCTGGCGGAGAACTTCAGGCCGTCAAAGGACCAGGCGAACTTCTCCATGTGGCCGGTCAGGTGCAGTTCGATGTCGCGGCCGGGCTCGCGGCCGTCCGGGTCCTCGAACAGCGAATGCAGCATGGCGTAGGTGAGCACGTGGCGGCCGTTGTCGCGCAGGCCGACGCCGGGGTCATCGAGGCGCGCGCGCGGTCGCATCGCGTGGCCGTCGACCAGCGGGCTGCGGTATTCGCTGGCCGGGTGGGATTGCAGCGGCGGCGCTGCATCCGAGGCGATCGCGCCGGATTGCACCCGATGTGCTGCATGGGCGTCGTGGCCGTCATGATCGGATGGGCTGACCGTCGCCGCAGGGCCTGAATGACCCGCATGATCGCCGTGCCCTTCCCCGCCATGGTCCATCGCCATGTCGCCCATCGTCAGCAGCGGGCGCGGATCCAGCGGCGGCACCGGTGCGCGCAGGCCATGACGTACTGCCAGCGTGCCGCTGACATAACCGGTGCGCGCCGCGTCCTGCGCGAACACCGTGAATGCTTCCTGGCCGCGCGGTTCGACGATCACGTCGAAGGTCTCGGCCACCGCGATGCGCAGTTCATCGACGGTGACCGGATGCACGTTCTGGCCATCGGCGGCCACCACCGTCATCTTCAGTCCGGGGATGCGCACGTCGAAATACGTCATCGCCGAACCATTGATGATGCGCAGCCGCACCTTCTCGCCCGGCGCGAACAGCCCGGTCCAGTTGCCGGGCGAAGTCGTGCCGTTCATCAGGTAGGTATAGGTGTGCGCATTCACATCCGAAAGATCCGTGGGTGTCATGCGCATCGCGCCCCACATGCGCCGTTCGGCCAGCGTGGCGGCCAGTCCCTGCCCGCGCACGTCGCGGATGAAGTCGCCGAGCGTGCGCTGGTAGTAATTGTCATGACCCGGCATCTTCTTCAGCCGTGCGAACAGCGCGACCGGATCAAGGTCGGTCCAGTCGCTGAGCATCACCACGTGGTCACGCTGCCAGCTGAACGGTTCCGGTTCCGCAGCGTCGATCACCAGCGGTCCGTACAGGCCCACCTGTTCCTGGAAGCCGGAATGACTGTGGTACCAGTAGGTGCCGGCCTGCTTCACGTCGAAGCGGTAGGTGAAGGTCTCGCCGCGGGCGATGCCGTCGAAGCTCAGTCCCGGCACACCATCCATGTTGGCCGGCAGCAGGATACCGTGCCAGTGGATGGAGGCCTGCGAGCCATGCACCGATCCGCGCGGCAACGCATTGGTCACGCGCAGTTCCACCGTGGTGCCTTCGCGCCAGCGCAGCAACGGCGCCGGCAGCGAACCGTTCACGGTCACCGCCGGCCGGTTGCGGCCGGTGAAATTGACAACGGACTCCCCGATGGTCAGGTCGAACTGCGTGCCGGCCAGTTCCTGCACCCCGCCGCGGGCCTCCAAAGCCTCGCCGCGCCGCGCATTCAGGCCGCCGAGTGACAGCACGCCTCCCGCGGCCAGGCCCTGCACGAAGCGACGACGGTTGGCGGTTGCAACGGCAATCGGAGATCTGCGGGTCACGGGGAATCAGTCCCTGCCGGTGGATCGGGAACGGCAGTATTATCCCCCTGCGCCAGCGCACTGGCCCGGGAAAAGGATTCCCAATGCAGCCCACAAGGATCGGGCCGTACACCATCGACGCCCTGCTCGGTGAAGGCGGCATGGGCCAGGTGTTCCGCGCGCACGATCCGCGCCTGGGACGCACCGTGGCCATCAAGGTCTCGCGCGAGGAATTCACCAGTCGTTTCCAGCGCGAGGCGCGTGCCATCGCCGCGCTGAACCACCCGCATGTGTGCACGCTCTACGACATCGGGCCCGGCTATCTGGCGATGGAGTTCATCGAAGGCGAGACCCTGGCCGACCGGCTTGCACGTGGTCGGCTGGGGGTGGAGCGCGCCTTGCTGTTCGGTGCGCAGATCGCCGGCGCACTGGCCGCGGCGCATGCCCGGGGCATCGTCCATCGTGACCTGAAGCCCGGCAACATCATGCTGGGCAAGAGCGGCGTGAAGGTGCTCGACTTCGGACTCGCCGCCTCCACTGGCGGGACTTCCCTGCAGGATGCCACGCGCACCATGGCCGGCACCGCGGTGGGTACGCCGGCGTACATGGCTCCCGAACAATTGCAGGGTGGGCCCGCCGATGCCCGTGCCGATGTGTATGCGCTCGGCTTGCTGCTGCACGAGATGGCCACCGGGGTCCGTCCACCGGCAACCTGCGGGGTCGCGCTGCCGGCACGGTTTGCCGAGGTCGTGCAGCGATGCCTCAATGTGGATCCTGACGAGCGCTGGCAATCTGCGCGCGACCTGCAGACGCAACTGGAATGGATGCTGCGGGACATGAAGGATCCAGACGTGCCGCGTACTCGTGATTCGCGCATTGCCTGGCGATGGGTCCTTGGCGCTGCCGCAACGCTCGCCGTGCTGGCGGCTGCGGCACTGCTGTTCCGGCGTGCGTCACCCATCGAACAGCCGGTGACGTTCTCCAGCATCCTGCCGCCGGAGGGCAGTCGCATTGAACGAATCGCGGTGCTGTCCCCGGACGGACGTTCGCTGGTGTTCACCGCCAGCGCTGGCAACGATCCGCCTCAGTTGTGGATCAGGTCACTGGATGCGCCCGAGCCGGTGCCGCTGTATGCGATCCCAGGAGGAGGCGGTACAGGAGGCACGTGGAGTCCGCAAGGCCAGATCATGTTCCTCCGCCGGATTCTTCTCTCCCTTGCTGAAGATCCCGGCAGCCGGGGGATCCCCATCCGTGGCCGCGGAAACCGATGTGGCCGGAAGCGCCTTTCCCTGGTTCCTGCCGGATGGCGCACTTCCTGTTCGTGTCGTGGCCCGGCTCCGGTCGTGCGACGCTGCGGGTGGGTTCGCTGCGGTCAACGGACAGCCAGGCCCTGATGGAGGTCGACTCGAATGTCCTCTACGGCAGTGGCCATCTGCTCTACATGCGCGGGGACTCGCTGGTTGCGCAACCTTTCGATGCCGATTCGCTGCGTACCACTGGCGAGGCCGTGCTGGTGGCAGAACCAGTGCAGCGCATGAGAGGCCTGATCAGCATCGGTGCGTTTTCGGTATCGCAGGCCGAGGTCCTGGCTTTCCAGCGCGGCGTCGCGACGTCCGTCTCGCGCCTCACGTGGGTCGATCGGGAGGGCAATGCGATCGGCAGCCTTGGCGATGCCAGGCCTTTCTGCGACATCAGGCTCTCGGCCGACGGCAGGAACCTGCTGGCCTCCGCGCAGGACGATGTCGGCAACTTCGACCTGTGGAAGTTCGACCTGGCGCAGGGGCTCACCAGCCGCTTCACGATGGACGATGGCGGGGAGTACTACGGTGTCTGGCGCCGGATGGGCAGACGGTGTACTTCAACTCCACCCGCGGTGGCCACTACGACCTGTATCGCGCCCCGGCGGCCGGCGGCGTCGAAGAACTGGTGCTTGCTGATGACACCGAGAAGGTACCCACCAGTGTCTCGAATGACGGTCGCCACCTGCTGTTTTTCACCGGTCGGGCACGCTTCCAGCTCTGGCGCCTGCCACTGGTGCCTGAAGGGGCTGGCGCAGCATTGCGCCGATTCCGCTGCTCGGCAAGGCAACCAATGAATCCTGGGCGCAGTTCTCCCCCGATAACGAATGGTTCGCCTATCAATCCGATGAATCCGGTCGGGTCGAAATCTATGCCGCGCGCTTCTCCGACCCGGCCCGCAGGTACCGGATCTCATCCAGCGGCGGCACCCTGCCGCGCTGGCGTGCCGACGGCAAAGCCATGTTCTATGCGGACCTGGGTGGACAGCTTCAGGAGGCAAAGCTTCGCTTCATCGGCGAGGATCTGGAAGTGGTTGAAGTAACCCCTGTGTTCACACGGGTGCGGGTCGGCCACGGCTACCAATACGATGTGGCGCGCGACGGTGACCGGGCGCTGGTGGTCGTTCCCGTCGCGGCCCCCGGTACCGTAGAACCATTGATGCTGGTGGAGAACTGGCCGGCGCTCCGGCGTTAGGTCTCCGCGTTCAGGTCGCCTGCGCAGTCAGGCGGTGGCCCCGTCGGAGCCACCGCCATCAGTCAGTTGATGTGGGCGCGGATGAAACGATGCGGCGGCTCGTCGATGGGCTCACCGTTGTCCGTCATCTGCACGGTCAGCACCTCGGGGCTGCCCGGCAGGATCTCGAACAGGTTCGGCGACGGCGTCCGCACATCCAGCGAGCGCTGCGAGCCGGGGAAGGCACCGATAAAGCCTGGCGGATACACCGCGCCATTGCTGCCCGCGTTGTCGACGGGGCCGAAGCCCTGCGCGTAGCCGTTGAGCAGACAGCTGGAGGTGCCACCTCCGCGACGGATGTAGTAGCCGGATGAAATCGTCGTGTCCGCGTACGTGTAACAGGCATCCTGCACCTGGGCAGGGCCGTTCACGCCGGCGTGGAGACCTGTGCCATTGTCGAAGTTGTACACGAACAGCCGGCGGTGGTCCTCGGAAACCCAACCGCCCCTCATCTGCATCGGCGCCCACTTCGGCTCGACCATCTCCAGCGTGGCGAATACGTCGGGCGAACCGGCCGCAGTGGCCGTAGGGCCGACGAACGTGAGCGACAGCGTGTCGCCATTCTTGACCAACGCGGCCGGGACCGTGCGACCTCCCGCAGCAGAGGACACTACCCCTGTGAACCCGGGCGTGTTGCTCAGGCCCCAGGGCAGGTTGCTGCGGCCGCCGATGACGCTCGTGTCGGTGAACAGCGTGAACTCGATCGTGCCGGCAACCGGGTCATAGTCGTAGAAGCCATGCTCCACGCCGGTACCGATCTGGAGGGGGCGGTCGGCGTGCGTAGCGAACAGGAACGTACCGTCGTCAAACAACGCCAGGAACTGGCGGTTGTTGATGACAGGCGTGTCGGCCGCATTGCGCTGGATGCGCTGGTACACGCCAGTGAGTACCTTCTCCGGTGCGGGCAACGCGCGGCAGCGCACCGATACACCGTTCGGGTTCCATGTGTGGCTGGAAGCAGCGCCGGTCGCGGGCGGGTTTGAAAGCCACAGCGTCGAGCCCTGCATGGCACCGGCGACGGCGGTCGTCCCGAAGGTGAGCGGTCCGACCGCCGGCACGGCCCCGGCGAATGTGCTCACGATGCACTTCTGGCCCTCGGGGTTCTGGGTCACCACGATGTCGTAGGCAGCGCCCACGAAGCTGGGCAGATCGTCCCACAATGTCACCGCGGTGGCCGCAAAGTCGGTGATCGTCACTTCCGAATCCGCCGGCGGCTCTGCCCTGCCGAGCTTGTGGAGTGCCAGCTTCAGGCCGCCGGCGCCCATGGGCTGGTCCGCGCCGCCGCCTGCGGCGCTGTACTGCACCGTACCGGTGACCGGGAACGTGCATGTATCGACATTCACATTAGTCACGTCGGCGGTGGGGTTGGCGCCGGCGCCGTTTAAGACGCGGCAGTTGTACGTCAGCCCGTCCTGCCGGTAGGTCGCGGTCACGTTCCACAGGAACTGCGAGGCGGCCGGGTCGCTCGGGTTGCTGATCGGTGCGTTGAACGCCCTGGTGGTGAACGTGAACGCGGTGGCGCCGTTGAGCTCGATGCGCTCGGCACCCTCTTCCGTGGTCAGGGTGACTGCCGCTTCCGGCAGGACTGAGAACGACGGGTCCACCGTGCCGCTGATCGCGTAGCGCGGGATCGTCAGGTCATCCACGCAGGTCACCGACGGCTTCGGCCCGGCGCCGCCGACGGTGCCGGAGCCGTTCTCCACCGTGCAGACTTTGCCGAACGGGTTCTGTTCGACGCTGAAGTTGTAGGGCGTGCCCACCGGAATCGAACCATAGGAAAACGGCGTGGCAGACATGTTCAGGTTGCCGAAGAAGTACTGAACCGATTCGTACCCCTCGCGCGCGATGCCCGCATTCAGGCGCACCGGGCGTTTGTCGCCCAGCCCGGCGATCGTGCCTTCCAGCACGGCCATCAGTTCCGGCACGGTGGTCGCCGGTTCGCTGCGCACGTCCTTGATCGAGTCGCAGCCGGCGATGCCCATGCCGGCCAGCGCAATGGCGGCGAGGCTCGAACCTCTATTGATGGAAATCATGAAATCCCCCCAAGAATCTGGTCAGGTAAGGGGCGGCAGGCCGCCCCTCTTGCTGAGTTGTTCAGAAGCGCATCCGCACGCCCAGGCGATAGGAGCGACCCAACGTGTCATGCATGCCCGGTGACGCGCCGCTGATCCCGCCGCCGCTGAACGGAGGGGTCTTGTCGAACAGGTTGTTGATCGAGGCGAATACCTGCATCTGCCGCATGTTGCGCGCGGGCACGTCGTAGGTGCCGTTGAGCGTGAAGTTGAAGTAGGAGTCCACCCAGTTGCGGTCGACGGAGCCGTTGAGGAACCGGCCCTCCTCGTCCTGATACCAGTCGCAGGTACCGAGCCCGAACTGGTCCGGATCACACCACTGCTTGTCCAGCCGGGCGCCGCCGACGTAGCGGGCCGCCAGGCTCGTCGTCAGGTTGCGCACGCGGTAGGAGGTGATGACGTTGCCGGTCCAGGTCGGCGAGGCTGTCACGCCCGGAACGAAGATGTTCGACCGGATCTGCCCGACGAGGTCCAGCGGGATGTAGCAGTTCTGGTTGGTACCGAGGTAACCGCCGCGCGCCGCGCAGTTGGACTCGTTGTTCAGGATCGAGTAGTTCACCTGCACGCCGGAGGCCTCCAGTGCGCGCGTCCCGCGGACCGTCAGCGAGAAGGTGCCCGGAAGGGTCTCGTAGACGCGGCTCATCGGGAAGGTGTACTGCCAGGAGAAGTCCAGGCCGCGACGCTTGATCGGCAGCGCGTTTGCCGGGCGTGCCTGGAAGTGCGACACGATGTCCTGCAGATTGCGCGAGCCATCCGGATTGGTGCCGAAGGTGATCTCGCGGCAGGCCGCGGCGTTCTCGTCGAACAGGCCGTTGATGCCCGGATTCTCCGGATCGATCTCGCCGTCGCCCAGGTAGGTCGGCTCGATGTTGCCGCTGGCTTCCCAGCAGGCGCGGATCGGGTTCAACGCCGAGAACGGCGTGACGATCGCGTCCTTCATGCTGATGGTGAAGTAGTCCACCGAGATCCGCATGCCCTGTGCCATGCCGCCAGGCTGGAGCACGATGCCGAGCGTGGTCGTGTCGCTCTTCTCGTTCTTCAGATTGGGGTTGCCGACCCGCACGGTGGCCCAGCGCTCGAACTGATTCTCGGTGCTGAACGCGGAGCGCTCACGCCAGGGGTTGTTGCCGGATGAACCATCCGGGATGCCCGGCTGGTTCAGGAACAGGTCGCGGTAGCCCGGCGCGCGCAGGTCGCGCGAACGCGTCAGGCGCAGGCGCACGAAGTCGAACGGCTCGTAGACCGTCGAGAACTTCCAGTTCAGCACATTGTTGGTGGCCGACTCGCCGGTGGTGCCGGCGCCGCCCTTGTTGTAATAGGAGGCCCAGCGCACGCCGACGTTGGCCGTCAGCGCATTGGCGCCCTCCACGCCACTGACCAGCGGCATGTTGAACTCGGTGTACGCCTCGGTGACCCGCGACTTGCCGCTGAAGGCGTCGGCCCACACGCGCGCCAGGTCCGTGCGCTCGTAGAAGCTGTCGGCACCCACGGTACCGGTCTGGGTGACCTTGTTTTCGCGCACCTCGAAGCCGAAGGCGGCAGTCAGCGGTCCGGCCCTCCAGCCGTCCCAGAGCGTGCCGGAAGTATTCAGCGACAGGGTATGCAGCGTGGTGCCGCCGCCGGAGGAAGTATCGACGAAGGCGTAGTCGAGCGCCTGCCGTTGCCGCTCCGCCGCCACGGGATCGTCGTAATGGCTGCCGAACACGTTCAGCGGCGTGCAGCCTGCCGCAAGTTCCATCAGCTCGTCCGGTGCCGACAGCGGCAGGCCGTTGGCGTCGAGCACCGGCGGACCGTCGCGCAGGATGCGGCAGATCGGCTGGCCATAGGTGGGCGAGCCCGGGTCGTCATCGATGACCGCGTCCAGCGCCATGGCCAGGCGCAGGTTCGTCGGCACGTTGGTGGCGACCGATTCGCTGTCGGTGTGGCCGTACTGGTAGTACACATCCCAGTTCCAGCTCTGGCCGAAGCGGCCCTTCACGCCGGTGGTGAAGCTCAACGTCTCGGAGTTGTTGGAGGTCCAGCGCTGGATCTGCGGGTCCCACACCTTGCGGACCACGCTAAAGCCACTGCAGGCACTGTCGCCGTACAGGGCGCTCAGGCCCGGAGAAGCCGAACCGCCGGTCGAGGCCGGGAAGCCGGTCAGCAGTGCGCCGGTTTCCGGGTTCTGCAATGTGCCGTAATAGGCGACGAGGCCGCCGACGCCGAACGCCTTCTGCACCTGGTAGAGGGCCTCGGGCGACAGGTCGTTCAGGAATGCATAGGCATTGCGCCCGAGTTGTGGCAACTGGGCCGCGATGCCGGGGTCGCTGAAGCCCGGGAAGTTCTCGTTGAGCACGATCTCGTCGAGGAGCCAGTACTCGAGGTTGCCGAGCGTGAGCTTCACGCGCGACCACTTGCCGGTGGCCCTGCCGTTGAACGCCACGCTCGGGTTGTCGGCCACCGTCGGGCCGGTGAAGCGGTTCTGGTCGTTCACGATGATGGCCCACGGTGCGGTGAGGCCCGGCGGGTTGACGATGCCGAGCATTTCGCGGAACGCGGGGAAGTTGACCAGCGGGCTGCGCTCCTGCGCGCGATAAGGCGTGCCGTCCGGCAGCGAGCCCTGGATGTTGGCGATGCCGTAGGTGACGACGGAGCCTGCCGAGGCTTGCCCACCGGGTTGCGCGAGCTGGCCGGCCGTGTCGAACCGCATGCAGTAGCTGCCGGTCGTGTAGCCGTTGTAGTTCTTCGCCTTGGTGTCGGAATAGCGGCCCTGGAAATAACCGGTGGTGGTGTCGCTGAAGCTGTACTCGAAGTTCGAGAACAGGTTGCGCCGCTCGTTGCCTGAATTCAGCGGCGTCATGAAAGTGGTCACCGGACCGTCGCCATTGACGGCGCTGGCACCGGTGCCGCCGCGGTAACCATAGGAGTATTCCTCGCCGGTGGTGCCGTCATCCGAGAAGCGGAACCCGTTGGTCACCAGCGCGTTGGAATGCCCCACCACGCCGTTCGGGGAGAACTGGCTGTAGCGCTGGTTGTACATCTCGAAGCGCGCCGGGAAGTCCTCGTAGCCCGGCATCGGCGCCAGCTCGCCATACTTGTCCTGCAGCGAGCCCTGGCCGTTGGTGAACAGGTAGCGTGACTCGGCACACCAGTCGCGTGCTGTGGCGCAGTTGCGGATGGAATTGCGCTTCTCCCACTCCACGCTCAGGAGGCCGTGGCCGCGACCGCCGAAGAGTGGCATGCCGCCGGCAATGGAGAAGTGCGGGTTGCCGCCATCGCCGGCCTCGTTGACGCCGTAGTCCAGATCGACGTTGACGCCGGTCAGGCGATTGTTCAGCACCACGTTGACCACGCCCGCCATCGCGCCCGAGCCGTAGGTGGCCGAGGCGCCGCCGGTGACCACGTCCATGCGCTGCACCAGGTTCGACGGGATCGAGTTCATGTCCACGACGTCGGCCTGGTTCGACGAGGACACTACGCGCCGGCCGTCGATCATCGTCAGCGTGCGCGAGCCGAATGCGGGGTCCATGCCGCGCAGGTTGGCGATGGTATTGCCGATGAAGTAGGAGCCACGGTCCATTGACTCGATGCCGGCGCCACCGGAGCCGGCCTGGTTGTCGCCGATCATGCCCGGCGTATAGGTGGAGATGTTCGCCGGCACCAGCGTCGTGAGCGCGTCGGCGACATTCACGATGCCCAGCGACTGCATTTCCTCCGCAGTGACTGAGGTCATCGGGTTTGCCGCAGTGTAAGTGCCAGGCACCTGGATGCGGGTGCCCGTCACCTTCACCTCTTCAAGTTCCTCGATTTCCTCATCTTCGGCTTCCGCAGCATGCGAAACAGGGAAGCTTCCGAGCATGGCGGCAGCGCCGATACAGGCAGCCACCGACGCGCGCACGAGCGGCGCATATGCATCGTTCTTTGACACCGTGATACCCCCACAAGTTGTCTCATCGTCATCGCTTCAGCGGCGATGCGGCATGGAATTTTGCCTTCTCGTGAAAGCGACGTCACCTGCTTGGTCAGACAATGCCGCTTGTCGAATTGCCCGCGGCGTCTTGTGAATATCGAGCACGTCTTGAGACGATATCCCTCGCGACTCATGTGATTCCGCGAGGCCTCGTAGAGCGGCTTTGCGCGGGAGTCACGAGTTGAAAAGTCCCGCTCGGATGTAATCCTGCGAAGTGAGTAATCACCATGTGCACTTTCTGCATGTGCACTGTCTGCAGATGCACACTCTGCAGTTCATTTACGTCTGGTTGATGCAGAGGCGGAAATGCGTGGCCTGAAATTCCTGGTGGCAACTGCGCAGCCGCGCGGCCCCGACCTCATCCGTGCTGACGCCACGCCCTTCGCTGCAGGCCATGGCCAGATAGTTCTGGCCCCATCCCATGCCTTGTGCGGCGGACTTGCGGAACAATCAACGGCCTTGTCATCGTCGTGCGACACCTGCCCGCCTTCCCAGTACGTGAAGCCCAGGTTCGCCTGGGCCGATGCGTGGCCCTGCGCGGCGGCGCGCTCGAACCTTTTGATGGCCTCCGCGGGGTCGGCGTCAATACCGGCCCCGGATCACGTTGCGCATTGTCAGGGGCATGGTCTGCGTACGCGTATCGCCGGCTTCCGCCAGCGGACTCAACAAATCGATGGCGGCGGCGTGCTGGCTTGGGAGCAGGCAGTTGCCGAGATGCGGTGGTGATCGCCACAGATGGCGCCAGGACGACCGCAGTCGATACTCAGGTTCTGAAGTGAAGGCAGAGGGGCCTGGTCAGTGCCCTGATCCGGCTTCAGTCACTGCGTTCACGAAAGGAAGCCGTGGCCGGTGGCATGGAGGCTAGGGTCGGAATCGAACCGGCGTACACGGCTTTGCAGGCCGCTGCATGACCACTCTGCCACCTAGCCGTGCCGGGAGATTAAAGACTGGAGCGGGAAACGAGGCTCGAACTCGCGACCTCAACCTTGGCAAGGTTGCGCTCTACCAACTGAGCTATTCCCGCGTCGAGAGGGCCGTGATTTTAGGTCCGTCTGCGTACAAGTCAAGCATGTTTGGTCATGACTTGAAGAGATTATTCACTGGCGGTCAGGACCGGCCACGCCGAGCGCAGGTAACTGATCATGGACCACAATGTCAGGGCCGCGGCAGCCACCGTCAGGTACAGTCCGATCTGGTAGATCGGCAGGCCCAGGATGTCGTCCCGCCACATCATCATCGGGATGCCCACCATCTGCACGATGGTCTTCAGCTTGCCGAGGCCGGACACTGCCACGCGCGTGCGCTCGCCCAGCTCGGCCATCCATTCACGCAGTGCCGAGATGGCGATTTCGCGACCGATGATCACGCAGGCGGACATCACCACCAGCCATTGCTGGTCATGGCTGACCAGCAGCACCAGTGTCACTGCCACCAGCAGCTTGTCGGCCACCGGATCGAGGAAGGCGCCCAGCCGGCTGGTGAGCCCCATGCGGCGTGCCAGGTAGCCATCCAGCGAATCGGTGATGGCAGCGGCGGTGAACAGCAGCGCGGCACTGGCGTTGGACCAGTGATATGGCGCGTAGAACAGCACCACCACCAGCGGGATCGCGAGGATGCGCAGCCAGGTCAGGATGTTGGGGAGGTTCCAGGCCATGAATCGTATTGCACCGGGTTCAAGCGCCCGGATGCAACCGATCATAGATGACCTGTGCCAGCGCGGGGCCGATTCCTTTGACCTGCGCCAGGTCGCCGGCGCCGGCACGCATCACGCCCTGCAGTCCGCCGAAATGCTGCAGCAGGGCCCGGCGCCGCGACGGACCCAGGCCGGGCACCGTCTCGAGCACCGATTCCTGGTGGCGGCGCGCACGCCGCTTGCGGTGCCCCTGGATGGCAAAGCGGTGCGCCTCGTCGCGGACGCGCTGGATCAGCCGCAGCGCGCGCGAGTCGGCCGGCAGCGTCATGACCGAATCATTCCAGCCCAGGTGCAGGCGTTCCTGGCCGGGCTTGCGGTCCGGTCCCTTCGACACACCCACCACCAGCTGCGATTCGAAGCCCAGTTCCTTCAGCACCGGCAGCACGGCATTGACCTGCCCTGCCCCGCCATCGATCAGCAGCAGGTCGGGGCATGGGGATTCGCCATCGCGGATGCGGGTGAAGCGGCGACCGACGGCCTCGGCCAGCGCGGCGTAGTCATCACCCGCGGTCGCCGTGGCGATGTTGAAGCGGCGGTATTCCTTGC
>CAYNEX010000034.1:0-23086 GCA_964396335.1 uncultured Steroidobacteraceae bacterium
TGCGCCTGTCGGTCACCGGCTCGCGCCTCGGCGAGATGCTGCAGCGGCGGCGCAATCTCACCGGCCGCACCGGCTGCGGTGTCTGCGGCGCCGAGACCATCGAAGATGCGATCCGTCGTCCGCCGCCGGTTCCGGCCGGCGGAGAGATCTCCCGTGACGCCCTGGTGGAGGCATTGCGCGCGCTGCGCGGCCGCCAGCCGCTGGGGCAGGCCGCCGGCAGCCTGCATGCCGCCGCCTGGGTGAACTGGGGCGGCGAACTGGGCGAGGTGCGCGAGGACGTCGGCCGCCACAACGCGCTCGACAAGCTGATCGGCGCGCGGCTGCGCAGTGGCAGCGGGCTGGCCGATGGCTTTGCGCTGGTCACCAGCCGCGCCAGCTATGAGATGGTGCAGAAGGCCGCCACGCTGGGCATCCGCATGCTGGTGGCCGTATCGGCGCCGACCGCGCTGGGCGTGCAGCTGGCGCGCGACTGCGGGTTGACGCTGGTGGGATTCGCGCGCGAGGAGCAGCAGGTGGTCTACAGCCACCCGGAGCGGCTCATTCCCTGACGGGATCGGCCACCAGCTGCCGGCGCACGTCGTCGATCGGCTGCGCCAGTCCCAGCACCAGCTTCGCCACCGCGGGGATGTCATTCAGGTCGACGCTGCGCGCGTGCGTCACCTTGTCCGGCGCATCGGTGGCCACCGCGAGGATGCGCGCATCGCCCGGATGCAGCGGTTGCTTGCCGACCTCGGGGCGGTACACCTCGAGTTTCGGGTGCGCCTCGCGCTTGAAGCCTTCCACCAGCACCAGGTCGCAGGGGCTGACCTTGCCCAGCAGGTCGGCCAGCGTCGGTTCGGGTTCATCCCCCAGCTCGTGCATCTGCACCCAGCGCCGCGCCGAGCAGATGATCACTTCGCTGGCGCCGGACTTGCGGTGCTCGTATGAATCCTTGCCCGGGGTATCCACGTCGAAGGCGTGGTGCGCATGTTTCAGCGTGGCCACCTTCAGGCCCTGCTGTACGAAATGGGGAATCAGGCGGGTGACCAGCACGGTCTTGCCCGAGCCGCTCCAGCCGACAATGCCGAGTACGCGTGGGGTTTGCATGGCGGACCTTATATAGTCCGTCGCGATGGCTGCCAACCCGCATGTGGCCGGCGTGGTGATCGCCGGTGGTCGTTCGATCCGCTTCGGCGGAGAGAAGGCCGTGGCCACCTTCCATGGCGAACCCTTGTTGCAGCGGGCCGCGCGGCGGCTGGCGCTGGCCTGCGGTGCGGTGGCGGTGAATGCACGCCCGGACACGCAGGCGATGGCGTTGGCGCGGCAGCTGGGCTACGAGGTGCTGCATGACGCGCCGGGTGATCCCGATGGACCGCTCTCCGGCGTGAAGGCCGGCCTGCAATGGGCACAGGCGCAGGGGGCGCGGATGCTGGCCGTGAGTCCCTGTGATGCGCCGCTGCTCCCTGAAGACCTCTACGCGCGCCTGGTGGCGGCCGCGGGCGAGGGCGCGGCGATGGCCGTTACCAGCGAGGGACGCCAGCCGCTGTGTGCGGTGTGGCCGGTGACGGCGCTTCCGATGCTGACCGCCGCGCTGGCCGACGGCAATCATCCGCCGACCTGGCGAATGCTCGAGCAGGTGGGTGTGACAAAAGTGATGTTCGAACCCGCTGCGGGCTTTGCAAACGCCAACACGCGCGAGGAACTGGCGCGGCTGGAAGCGGGCGGTTGACAAGAAAGCTTCGCCGCGACCGCCGGAAGCGATGCGCGGCGAAACCGATGCCTACCAGCGGTACAGGTCCGCCTCGAAGCCGTCCGGATATCCCTCCGGCGACGGCGGCAGCTCGACAAAACCATCGGTGCCGGCCAGGGCGAGGAAATCTCCCGACCCCTGCGGCAGCCGCGCGCTCGCCAATGCCGGCTTGCCTGCCGCGGGTTGCAGCACCACCGGCATGAAGTAGGTGAGCTTGCGGCCACCCAGCGCGCTGTCCATCACGGCGCGCGCCTGCGGCCCGCTGCGCTGGCCCATCATCGCGCGCAGCGCGGGCAGCACGTAACGCACCAGGCACACCAGCGTCGATACCGGGTTGCCGGGCAGGCCGAACACCAGCTGGCCAGCGGGGCCCACGCCGAACCACATCGGCCGGCCGGGGCGCTGCGCCACCTGGTAGAACACCTCTTTCACGCCCAGCGCCTTCAGTGCGCCCGGCACGAAATCGAACTTGCCCTTCGACACGCCGCCGCTGAGCACCAGCGCGTCGTTGCCGGCCAGCATTTCGCCGATGCGACGCTGCATCAGTCCGGCGTCGTCGCGCAGGTGTTCATCCTGCGTGGCGGTGAAACCATGCAGGCGCAGCGCGGCCGCCACGGCATGGGCATTGGAGCGTCGCACCTGGTGGTCGGCGATGGGCTGGCCGGGTTCGACCAGTTCGTCGCCGGTGGAGATCACCATGATCTTCGGCAGGCGCGACACCAGCACCTCGGGCATGCCGGCGGAGGCCACGGTGGCCACCTCGGCCGCGCCCAGGCGCATGCCCTCGGTGAGCATCGGCACGCCGGGCGAACTGTCGGAGCCGCGCCGCTGCACATTGCGCCAGGGTTCGCCGGTGGCTTCGTCCTTCAGCACCAGGTGGCCGTCGGTGACGTCGTATTCCTCCACCGGGATCACGCAGTCGGTGCCATGCGGCATCACCGCGCCGGTCATCACCTCGATGGCGGCATCGCCGGCCTGCAGCTGCATCGGCACGGCGCCGGCCGCCTGCGTGCCCTGGATGCGGAAGCGCCGCGTGCCGGCCTCGAAGCCGCTGCTGTGGATGGCCACGCCATCCATGCAGACACGATCGAACGGCGGATTGTCGCGCTCGGCCATGACCTGCTGGCGCAGCACGCGGCCGGCCGCATCGGCCAGCCGCACCGATTCCGCCGGCAGCAGCTTCACGCTGTCGAGGATGCGTCCGGCCGCTTCGGCCGGTGTCAGCGCCTTGCTCAGACCGATGCCTCCTCGACATTGCGACGGTAACCGACGCTCTGCGGCGGCGTGCCACCCTTCGAGACGGCCACGGCGCAGTACTTGAACTCCGGGATCTTGCCGAAGGGATCCAGCGCCGAGTTGGTCAGCACATTGGCCGCCGCCTCGTAGTAGGCGAACGGGATGAACACCGCGCCCTGCGGCGTGCCATCGTCACGGCGCACGTTGATCGCCACCTCACCGCGGCGCGAACGCACGGTGATGGTGTCACCGGGCAGGATGCCCAGGCGCTGCAGGTCGGCACCGTTCAGCGACGCCGTGGCGATGGGCTCGATGGCGTCGAGCACATTCGAGCGGCGCGTCATGCTGCCGGTGTGCCAGTGTTCCAGCTGGCGGCCGGTGATCAGCACGAACGGGTAATCCACGTCCGGACGTTCGTCGGCCGGGATGATGTCGGCCGGCACCAGCTTCACGCGGCCGTCGGCCGTCGGGAAACGATCGATGAACACGGTCGGCTGGCCCGGATCCTCGTCACTGAGGCAGGGGTAGGTGACGCTGGACTCATTCGCCACGCGCTCCCAGCTGATGCCACCGATGGCCTCGTGCATGGCCTGGCGCATCTCCTCGTAGACGGCGGCGACGCCGCTTTCCTCGCCGGGATAGTTCCACGGCAGGCCGATGCGGGTGGCGATCTGCTGGATGATCCACAGGTCCTGGCGGGCATCGCCGGGCGGATCGAGCGCGCGGCGGCCCATCTGCACCATGCGGTCGGTGTTGGTCACCGTGCCGGTCTTCTCCGGCCAGGCGCTGGCGGGCAGCACCACGTCGGCATACCAGGCGGTCTCGGTCAGGAAGATGTCCTGCACCACCAGGTGCTCGAGCGCGCACAGCGCCTCACGGGCGTGGTTGAGGTCCGGATCGGACATCGCCGGGTTCTCGCCCATGATGTACATGCCGCGGATCTTGTGCGGATCGCTGTCATCGACCAGGCACTTGTCCATGATCTCGACCACGGTGTAGCCGGGCTTGTCGTCCAGCTTCGTGTTCCAGAACTTCTCGAAGCGCGCGTGCGCCTCCGGGTTCGAGACCCGCTGGTAGTTCGGGAACATCATCGGGATCAGGCCGGCGTCGCTGGCGCCCTGCACGTTGTTCTGGCCGCGCAGCGGATGCAGGCCCGAGCCGGGCTTGCCGATCTGGCCGGTGACGCTGACCAGCGCGATCAGGCAGCGCGCATTGTCGGTGCCGTGCACGTGCTGGCTGACGCCCATGCCCCACAGGATCATCGCCGCCTTCGCCTTGGCGAAGGCGCGCGCCACCTCGCGGATGGTGGCGGCCGGGATGCCGCAGATCGGGGCCATGGCCTCGGGGCTGTAGCCCTGCACGTTCTGCTTCAGCGCCTCGAAGTTGTTGGCGCGGTTGCGGATGAACTCCTCGTTGACCAGGCCTTCCTCGATGACCGTGTAGATCATCGCGTTCAGCAGCGCCACGTCGGTGTCCGGGCGGAACTGCAGCACGCGCCAGGCGTGGCGGCCGATGTCGGTGACGCGCGGGTCGGCGAGCACGATCCTGGTGCCGCGCCTGGCGGCGTTCTTCATCCACGTGGCCGCCACCGGGTGGTTGGAAGTGGGGTTGGAGCCGATCACCATGATCAGCTCGGCGTGCTCCACGTCGTTGACCTGGTTGGACACCGCGCCGGAGCCCACGCCCTCGAGCAGCGCGGCCACGCTGGAGGCATGGCACAGGCGGGTGCAGTGGTCGACGTTGTTGCTGCCGAAGCCGGTGCGCACCAGCTTCTGGAACAGGTACGCTTCCTCGTTGCTGCCCTTGGCCGAGCCGAAGCCGGCCAGCGCCTTGTTGCCATACTGCTCGCGCAGCGCCTTGAGCTTGCCGGCGGCGAGGTCGAGCGCCTCTTCCCAGGTGGCCTCGCGGAACACCTCGCGCCAGCGGGCAGGATCGCCCACCTCGGCCGGGTTCTTGGGCACGCCGGGCTTCCTGACCAGCGGCTTCGTGAGGCGGTGCGGATGGTGCACGTAGTCGAAGCCGAAGCGGCCCTTCACGCACAGGCGGCCATGGTTGGCCGGGCCGTCGCGGCCGTCGACGCTGACGATCTTCCCGTCCTTGATGTTGTAGGTGAGCAGGCAGCCCACGCCGCAGAACGGGCACACCGAATCCACCTTCTTCTCGACCTGCTGCGGGCCGACCAGCGTCTTGGGCATCAGCGCGCCGGTGGGACAGGCCTGCACGCACTCGCCGCAGGCCACGCAGCTGGACTCGCCCATGGGGTCGGCGAGGTCGAAGACCGGCAGGGCGTGCCGGCCGCGGAAGGCGAAGCCGATCACGTCGTTGACCTGCTCCTCGCGGCAGGCGCGCACGCAGCGCGTGCACTGGATGCAGGCGTCGAGGTTGACCAGCATGGCCGGATGCGAGGCATCGCAGGCCGGCTGTTCACGGCGCAGCGCGCGCAGTTCCGGGCGCACCTGGATGCCCAGGCGCGCGGCCCATTCGGAAAGCTCGCCATGCTGGCGCGTGGCGTCGTTGCCGTCCCACTTGTAGCCCTCGTCGGGCATGTCGGACAGCAGCATCTCCACCACCATCTTCTGGCTCTTCTGCGCGCGTTCGCTGGTGGCCTTCACCTTCATGCCGGGCGTGACCGCGCGGCAGCAGGAGGGCGCCAGCGTGCGCTCGCCATCGATCTCGACCACGCAGGCGCGGCAGTTGCCGTCCGGGCGGTAGCCGGGTGTGTAGCAGAGACGCGGGATCTCGGTACCGAGGCGCTCGGCGGCCTGCAGGATGGTCTCGCCGGGCTGCGCCTTCACCTTCACGCCATCGAGTTCGAACTCGACGGTGGCCGGTGTCATCACCAGATCTTGGGCAGCACTCATTGTCAGACCTCTTCCGGAAAGTACTTCTGCACGCAGCGCACGGGATTCGGCGCCGCCTGACCCAGGCCGCAGATCGAGGCATCGGTCATCACCTGGTTCAGGTCCTCGAGCGTGGCGTGGTCCCATTTCTCCGCGCGCATCAGCTGCGCGGCCTTGCCCGTGCCGACACGGCAGGGCGTGCACTGGCCGCAGCTCTCGTGCTCGAAGAAACGCATCATGTTCAGCGCCGCGTCACGGGCGCGATCCTTGTTCGACAGCACGATCACCGCCGCGGAGCCGATGAAGCAGCCATGCGGCTGCAGTGTGTCGAAGTCGAGCGGCACATCGGCCAGGCGGGCGGGCAGGATGCCGCCGGAGGCGCCGCCGGGCAGGTAGGCATACAGCTCGTGCCCCGGCTCCATGCCGCCGCAGAATTCATCCACCAGTTCGCGCAGCGAGATGCCGGCTGGAGCGAGCTTCACGCCCGGCTCGCGCACGCGGCCGCTGACGCTGTAGGAACGCAGGCCCTTGCGGCCATTGCGGCCGAAGCCGGCGAACCATTCGGCGCCGCGCTCGATGATGTCGCGCACCCAGTACAGCGACTCGAAGTTGTGCTCGAGCGTGGGGCGGCCGAACAGGCCCACCTGCGCGATGTAGGGCGGACGCATGCGCGGCTCGCCGCGCTTGCCCTCGATGCTCTCGATCATCGCGGACTCTTCACCGCAGATGTAGGCGCCGGCGCCGCGGCGCAGCTCGATGTGCGGCAGCGCGAAGGGCGGATCGGCGCGCAGCAGTTCCAGTTCGCGTTCGAGGATGGCGCGGCAGCCGTGGTATTCGTCGCGCAGGTAGATGTAGCAGGCCTCGGTGCCCACCACGCGCGCGGCGATCAACAGGCCTTCGAGGAAGCGATGCGGATCGCGTTCGAGGTAGGTGCGGTCCTTGAAGGTGCCCGGCTCGCCCTCGTCGATGTTCACCGCCATCAGGCGCGGCGCGGGCTGTTCGCGCACGATGCCCCACTTGCGGCCGGTGGGGAAACCGGCGCCGCCGAGGCCGCGCAGGCCCGAATCGGACAGCACCTTGATGACCTCGTCACCGCCCAGGTCGCCGCGCGCCACGCGCGTGGCCAGCTCATAGCCGCCTTTTGCGCGATAGGCGCGCAGGCCCACATAGGCCGGCGACACTTCGGCGGGGGAACGGGTGATCGGCGTCGGACCGGCGGAGGCCGGATCGAAATCGCCGCTGCCATCGGCCACCGGATGCGCCACGTTGCCGCGCGCCACGGCCGTCTCGACCTGCTCGACGGTGGCCTGCACCACCGGGGCCTGATTCACCACCGCCACCGGTGCCTGCTCGCAGCGGCCCACGCAGGGCGCGGCGATGACACGCACGTCGCTGCCGAGCAGCGCCGGCAGTTTCTGCAGCAGCTCATTGGCGCCGCGCATCTCGCAGGCGAGGCCGTCGCAGACACGCACGGTGATGCGCGCGGGCTCCTCGCCATCACGCAGCACCTCGAAGTGGTGATAGAAGGTGGCCACTTCGAACACCTCGGCCATCGGGATGTTCATCTGCCGCGCCAGCGCCACCAGGTGGCGGTCATGCAGGCCGCGGTAGAAATCGTTCAGCTTGTGCAGGTTCTCGATCAGCAGGTCGCGGCGATGCGGACCGGGGCCGATCAGCGCCTGCACCTCGGCCATCGCGGCATGCTCGGGCTGGCGGCCCTTCAGCTTGGACTTCTTGCGCAGGCGACCGCGCATCTGGTCCACGGAGGTGACGGCGACGACGGGGGACGGGGGTGTTTGAGTGGTGCTCATGATCTCGATGTCGGGCAGGGCGCAGCCCCGCAAACCGGGCAGAATAATTCCAGAAGAATATCATGCACCCCCGGAACTTAGCCTCGTGGAAGCCCTTCACAACATGAACCCGCATGCGTCACCAGCCGATCCGCCGTGCGGCCCCCGCATTCTCGTCGTCGGAGGCGGTGACGTGGGCTCCGCGGTAGCGCATACGCTGCATCGGCGCGGCTGCCAGGTCCTGATTGCTGAACGCGAAAAATCGCCGCATGCACGCCGCGGAATGGCCTTCACGGATGCGCTATTCGACGGCGCAGCCGAACTGGAGGGTGTCGCCGCGCGCCGCGTCGGCGACCTTGAGCAATTGCATGACTGCTGGCGGCAGGGAAACTGCATTCCGGTGATCACCCGGCACGAGAACCTGCTGGCAGCAGAGATTGCCTTCGACGCCTTGGTGGAAGCCACGATGCGGCGTGATCCGGTGCGTCCGGACCTGCGCGGCATGGCTGCGCATGTCGTCGGTCTCGGGCCCGGCTACACGCCCGGCGAGAACTGCGATGTGGCGATCGAGACGCAGTGGGGCGAACTGATGGGCACGGTGCTGCGCGACCGGCCCGCCGCGCCGCGCGCGGGCGGACCGCGCGCGCTCGATGGCGTCACGCGCGAGCGTTTCGTGCCCGCTGATGTGGCGGGTGTGTGGCGCACCGGGGCGCACCTGGGACAACGCGTGCAGCCCGGCGACATCGTCGGTTACCTCGATGGCCAGCCGGTGCGCGCGCCGATTGCCGGCCATCTGCGCGGCCTGTCGCGTGATGGCGTGCAGGTGCTGCCCGGCGCGCGCCTGGTCGAAGTGGATCCCCGTCGCGAGCCGGAACTTGCCGGCCTGGGTGAACGCCCGCTGGCGATCGCGCGCGGTGTGGTGCAGGCGCTGGCGGAGCGCCTGCCCGGGCGGATCGGCGCGGATGGCTGAAGACGTCTCGGCGCTGCAGCTGGTGTTCAGCGGCGATGCGACGCTGTTCGCCATCGTGCGCCTGTCGCTGGCAGTCAGCCTGAGCGCCACCCTTCTTGCAACGCTGCTGGGCGCGCCGCTCGGCGCATTGCTGGCATTGAGCCGCTTTCCAGGTCGCCAGGCCATCGTGGTGGCGTTGAATGCGCTGATGGGGTTGCCACCGGTGGTCGCGGGGCTTGCGGTGTACCTGCTGCTGTCGCGCGCCGGGCCGCTGGGTTCACTGGGATTGCTGTTCACGCCGCAGGCCATGGTGATCACGCAGACGCTGCTGGTGCTGCCCATCATTGCCGCGCTGACGCGCCAGACGGTCGAAGACCTGTGGAGTGAATATCGCGACGAACTGACCGCGATGGACGTCGGCCCGATGCGCCGCGTGACCACGCTGCTGTGGGATGCACGCTTTGCGCTGGTCACCGCGGTGCTGGCCGGCTTCGGCCGCGCGGCCGCGGAGGTCGGCTCCATCATCATCGTCGGCGGCAACATCGAGGGCTTCACGCGCACCATGACCACCGCCATCGCGATGGAAACGTCGAAGGGCAACCTGCCGCTGGCGATGGGGCTCGGCCTGGTCCTGATCACCCTGGTGCTGCTGGTGAACGCGGCCGCCTGGGCGGTGCGTCGCGCCGGACAGAGGTTCGAGCATTGAGCCTGCCGATCATTTTCGACGCTGTGCAGGTCGATCTGGGCAGTGCGTCGGTGCTGTGCGGCGTGACGCTGCAGCTGCAGGCCGGCGCGCCCACGGTGCTGATCGGGCCGAATGGTTCGGGCAAGACCACGCTGTTGCGTGCCGCGATGGGCCTGCTGTCGCCACGCGCGGGTCGCATCACCTGGGGAGGCGCGGCGGATGCCTCCGATGCGCGCCTGGCGCTGGTGTTCCAGCGTCCGGTGATGCTGCGCAGGTCCGTGGCCGGCAACATCCGCTACGCGCTGGCGGCCGCCGGCGTGCCGCGCGCCCGCCGTGACGCACGCGTTGCGGCCTTGCTGGAGCAGGTCGGACTCACCGCGCTGGCGGATCGCCCGGCACCGCAACTGTCCGGCGGCGAGCGGCAGCGGCTGGCGCTGGCGCGCGCGCTGGCTCGCGAGCCGCAGGTGTTGTTTCTGGATGAACCTACCGCAAGCCTTGATCCGGCCGCCACGCTGGCCATCGAGGAACTGGTGCGGCGGGTCAGTGGCGCCGGCGTGAAGGTGGTGATGACCACGCATGACCTGGGCGAAGCGGCCCGTATCGCAGGCGAAGTGGTGATGCTCCATCGCGGCCGCATCGTGGAAACCGGGCCGGCCACGCAGGTGCTGGGCACACCGCGGACCGATGAGGCCCGGCGATTCATCACGGGTCAGTTGCTGGTTTGAGAGAGGGTGTGATGCGCAGACGAATCCTGCTGGCGGTTCTGGGTCTTGCGGTGTGCCTGGGCGCTCCCGCGCAGGCAGCCGGCGCCGATGACACCATTGTCGTGGCGTCGACCACCTCGACGCAGGATTCCGGCTTCTTCAGTTACCTGCTGCCGCAGGTGAAGGAACGCCTCGGCATCACCGTGAAGGTGGTGGCGCTGGGCACGGGACAGGCGCTGGACACGGCACGCCGCGGCGATGCCGACGTGGTGTTCGTGCATGACGCCGAGGCGGAGGCGAAATTCGTGGCCGAGGGCCACGGCATCCAGCGCCATCCGGTCATGTACAACGATTTCCTGATCGTCGGGCCCGCTGCCGATCCGGCCCGCATCCGCGGCGGCGATGACGTGGTGCGCGCATTGCAGTCCATCTTCCGCGGCGGCCACACCTTCATCTCGCGTGGTGACCGATCCGGCACGCACCAGGCCGAACTGCGCCTGTGGGCCGCGGCCGGTCTTTCGCCGCAGCCCGGTGAACATCCCTGGTATCGCTCCGTGGGGCAGGGCATGGGGCCGGCGCTGAACATGGCCTCGGCCAGCGATGCCTATGTGATGACCGATCGTGCCACCTGGATCAGCTTCCGCAACAAGGGTTCGCTGGTGCCGCTGGTCGAAGGAGACCGGCGCCTGTTCAACCAGTACGGGCTGATCCTGGTGAACCCGGCGAAACACCCGCATGTGAAGGCTGCCGCCGGCCAGCGTTTCATCGACTTCATGCTGTCGGAAGAAGGCCAGCGTGTGATCGCGGCCTATCGCGTCGAAGGCCGGCAGCTGTTCCATCCGGATGCAGCCGCGCAGCCCTGAACATCGCGGTTGATTGCCGGATCCGCCCGGATCATGCATATGGGTGGGGCAGGGCGAAAATTTGACAGGTCAACCCGATAGCAATCCGGATGCGTACGGGTAGAATTTCGTTTATTCCGCATCGCAGCAAGCGCGGGTCCACCAGGGAGGACGAAGATGGCAAGAACGCGTATCACGAGGCGTTCGATGCTGGGTACGGCCGGGGCAGCTTCGCTGGCGCCGGTGTTGCTGCACGCGGGTTCGCCTGCAGGCAACGCGGAAAAAGCATCCGCGGATCCCGAACTCAGACCGGCCTTCACTGGCGTGCTGCGCATCGCGGGCGTGGGTCATCGCGCCGCCGGTGGCCGCAGTGCCGCCATTACCGGTGGCCAGGTCGAAGGCAACCGTCTCGCCGGTCAGGTGCAGGGCGGCCACATCGACTGGCTGCCGCGCGACGACGGTGGCCATGAGCTCAGCGTGCATTTCGAGGTGCACGCTGACGATGGCCGCATGGTTGAAGTCGCGCAGCGCGCCATCCTTCCTGCCGGTATCGATCCTGCCAGCCGCGTCGCGGTGACGGCCACCATCGAGCCGCTTGCCATCCAGGGCGGCGCATCAGATGTGGCGGTGCTTGCCGGAAGACTTGATGCCACTGGCCTGGAACGGGGCCTGGTGCAGCTGCTGGCCTTCGAGGTCGCATAGATGGTGGTCAGTGACTGGGACGCCGTCCAGCAGGCTTGGCTGGACCCCGGAAACCTGGGCGAGAACCTGAGTTTCCGCGACTTTCCCGCCTTCCACATCATGACGCTGTCGAACCTGGCCAAGGCCTTCGTCAGCCGCGCCTGCCTCGAACCGGCCGGATTGTCGGTGCCCGAGTGGCGTCTGCTGACGACCCTGATCGGCGGCGCGCCGGTGCCTTTTTCCCACATCGCCGCGCAGACGCTGATGGACAAGGGCCAGATCAGCCGCACCCTGCGCACGGCGCAGGGCAAGGGTCTGGTGGAAACCGCGGTGGTGCCGCTGGACCGGCGCCAGCAGGATTCCGGCATGTCCTCGATCGGCCGGGTGGTGGTGCGCATCACCGAACAGGGTCGCGAGGTCTATGGCCGCGTGATGCCCGAGGCGCAGCGCACGCAGCTGCGGCTGATCGAACTGATGACCCCGGATGAGCGCCGCATGGTCATCGACCTGGGTCGGCGCATCTATGCGCGCCTCTCCGAAGAGCTGCGCGGCCGGTCATAACGCAGCGTTTTATCGCCGCGGGCGGTGGCCGGCGGGCCGTATTGCACTAGAATGCGCCCCTCGCGGCGGCCCACTGCCTGCCGCTGTCAACTGAGGAGTGCAAGGTTGAGCCAGCCCATCAGCGTCGCCGTCGAGGACGGCATTGCCGTAATTACGGTCGACAATCCCCCCGTCAACGCGATCTCCGCTGCCATGCGCCGCGGCCTGCAGGAGGCCACGCGCCGCCTTGCCCAGGACGAGAGCGTCAAGGCCGTAGCGCTGTATTGCGCCGGTCGTACCTTCATCGCCGGCGCCGACATCAGCGAGTTCGGCGGCACCATGGCCCCGCCGCTGCTGCGCAATGTGCTGGCCGAATTCGAACAGCTGCCGCAGCCGGTGGTCATCGCGCTGCACGGCACCGCGCTGGGTGGCGGCGTCGAGCTGGCCCTGGCCGGCCACTACCGCATCGCCGAGCAGGGCGCGAAGCTGGGCTTCCCCGAGATCACGCTGGGCGTGGTGCCGGGCGCCGTCGGCACGCAGCGCCTGCCGCGCCTGATCGGCGCCAGCAAGGCGCTGAACATGTTCCTGGATGGCCGCCCGGTCTCGGCCGGTGAAGCCAAGCAGCTGGGCCTGGTGGATGACACCTTCGAAGGTGATCCGCGCGCCGCCGTGATCGCCTACGCGAAGCAGCTGGTTGCGGCCGGCAAGGGCCCGCGCCGTGTCTGCGACATGCAGGTGACGCCGCTGACCGAAGAGCAGATCGCTGCCTTCCGCGCCCAGGCTGCCAAGCAGCACAAGGGCATGATCACCCCCGAGCTGGACATCGCCGCCGTGCGCGCCAGCTGGGAACTGCCGTTCGCCCGCGGCCAGGCCGTGGAAGAGGCGCTGAGCGATGGTTCGCTGAGCACGCCGGAATCCAAGGGCATGCGCCACCTGTTCTTCGCCGAGCGTCGCGTCGCCGATGTGCCGGGCGTGTCCGCTGCGGACAAGCCGCGCGAGATCAAGAGCTGCGGCATCATCGGCTCGGGCACGATGGGTGGTGGCATTGCGATGGCGTTCGCCAATGCCGACATCGCCGTGCGCCTGCTGGATGTCGACCAGGCCGCGCTCGACCGTGGCCTGGCCACCATCCGCAAGAACTACGAAGTCAGCGTCAAGCGCGGCAAGATGACGCCGGCAGACGTCGAGAAGCGCATGGGCCTGATCACGCCCACCACGCGCTATGAAGACTTCGCCGACGTCGACCTCGCCATCGAGGCGGTGTTCGAGGACATGTCGCTGAAGAAGAAGATCTTCACCGAGCTCGACCGCGTGATGAAGCCGGGCGCGATCCTGGCCACCAACACCTCGACGCTGGACATCAACGAGATCGGTTCGGTCACCAGGCGCCCCGGCGACGTGGTGGGCCTGCACTTCTTCAGCCCGGCGAATGTGATGCGCCTGCTGGAGATCGTGCGCACCGACAAGACCTCCAACGACGTGCTCGCCACTTCCTTCGCGCTGGCCAAGAAGCTGCGCAAGATCGGCGTGCTGTCGAAGGTCAGCTACGGCTTCATCGGCAACCGCATGATGGATCCGTACGGCCGCGAGGCCGAGCGGCTGGTGCTGGAAGGCGCCGAGCCGGCGGAGGTGGACGGCGCACTGGAGGAGTTCGGCATGGCCATGGGTATCCTGGCCGTGTACGACATGGCCGGCGTGGACGTGGGCGTGAAGGTGCGCCGCGCCAACCCCGACCAGGTGCCGAAGGACGACCCGACCTTCTACCGCGCCTCGCAGGTGCTGTTCGACCAGAACTGGCTGGGCCAGAAGACCGGCAAGGGCTACTACCGCTACGAGGCCGGCTCGCGCGAGCGCCTGCGCCACGAGGAGGCGATCAAGCTGCTGTCCGAGGAAGGCAAGAAGCTCGGCATCGCCCGCAGTGACCGCATTTCCCGCCAGGAGATCATCGAGCGCTGCATCTTCGCGATGATCAACGAGGGCGCGAAGCTGCTGGAGGAGGGCGTGGCGCTGCGCCCCGGGGACATCGACGTGGTGTACACCTCCGGCTACGGCTTCCCGCGCCGTCGCGGCGGCCCGATGTTCTACGCCGACCAGATCGGCCTGGACACCGTGCTGGCCGGCCTCGAGAAATATTCGAAGGGACGCCATGCGCGCGACTTCGAACCCTCGAAGCTGCTGCGCGAGCTGGCCGCCTCGGGTGGCACCTTCGCCGCCTGGGCGGAGAAGAAGAACGGCTGATCAGGCCGTGTCAGGCGCCGCGGTGATGATCAGCCGCGGCGTCGCCTGCCGGTCCGTCCACAGGAAGGCCAGCTGGCCGTAGCGCTGCGCAATGCGGCGCGCGGCCTGCAGGTTCAGGTCCAGGGCCAGCACGCTTTCCTCGGTCCAGTCCGGACCATCCTGCGCGTCATGTCCCGGCTCGTTGCGGCCGGCGAGGCAGGGGCAGCCTGCCGCTTCCAGTTCCCGTACCAGCTCCTTCTGCCGCCGGCGGTTTTCCTCCAGCGGGTGCGGCTTGCTGTCGGGGTTCCATGCGGTCAGCAGCGCGGCGGAATCCACCCAGGCTTCGCGCAGCAGCTTCGACAGGCCCTCGTCGTAGCGATCGATGCCCAGCACCAGTTCACGCCCCGGCGCGTACACGCGATAGCGGGTATTTCGGTAGGCGGTCAGCAACTCGTCGGTCAGGGGGCGGGAATCCGGCATTGCGGGTCCATGTTAGCGGTCCGGGCTGTCGCGGCCCTCCGCGCTTGGACATAAGGGGGCTGCTGCGACGCAAAGCTGTCGTCTGGCGCGCATTTTCCTTGCCTCAGGCGGCAGTGGCCGGGGCGGGGCCGGGCGCGGTGCTCCCGAACAAGGCGATCAGCTGCTCGGGCGCGGCCGGCTTCACGATCACCGGCTGGCCGCTGGCACGCAGCTGGGTGAGCCGCAGCGGTTCGGTGTTGCCGGTGACCAGCGCCACCCGGACCGGCGCCATGGCCAGCACCTGGCGGGCCAGGTCGAGGCCGGAGAGCGTCTCGCCCAGCATGTCGTCGGTGAGGATCCAGTCCGGCGGCGGGGTGGCCTCGCGCAGGTCCGCGAGCATGCGCGGCGCGTCGCGGAAACAGCGCACCGTGGCGCCCCAGGCCGACAGCTGCGCCTCCAGTCCCTCCAGCGCGATCGGATCATCATCCACCAGCCAGACCTGCTGCGGCAGGCGGAAGGCCAGCGGATTGATGGCCGGGGCCGAGGGGGCGATCTCCTTGTCCAGCTGCGCGGCCGCGGCCACGCGGATGGCAAAGCAGGAGCCACTGCCGACGGAGGACTGCAGGCTGAGCTCCAGTCCCAGCAGCTGGTCGATGCGCTTGACGATGGCAAGGCCCAGTCCCACGCCGCGTTCGCGCTGCCGGGCCGGATTCTCCAGCTGCACATACTCGTCGAAGATGCTGGCCTGCTTCTCGGGCGCGATGCCGGGGCCGGTGTCCTGGATCGAAACCGTGAAGCCCGCCGCGGCGGGACGCAGTTGCACCGTGACCGAACCCTGCGTGGTGTAGTGCACGGCGTTGTCGAGCAGGTTGCGCAGCAGCCGGCCCAGCAGCAGCGGATCGGACCAGGCCAGCGCCGGCTCCACCTGCACCTGCAGAGCCAGTCCGCGTGCCTCGGCCTGCGGCCGGAACTCATCGCCGATCTTGCGCAGCAGTTCATCGAGGCGGAAGGCGCGCGGATTGACGTTGACCGCGCCGGCATCGAAGCGCGACAGGTCGAGCAGGCTGTTGAACTGTTCCTCGAGCACGCGCAGCGTGTCATTGGCGCGTCCCAGCAGACGCTTGCCGTCCTCGCCCGGGACATGGAAACCCAGCGTGCCCAGGAACATGGTCAGCGCGTGCAGCGGCTGGCGCAGGTCGTGGCTGGCGGCGGCCAGGAAGCGGTTCTTGCCCTGGTTGGCGAGGCGCGCTTCTTCCAGCGCCGCCTGCACCGCGGCGCGTTCGCGCTGCAATCCCTGCAGCAGCGCCTGGTTCTCATCGCGCATGCGCAGCGATTCGCGGAACTGCCGCAGCTGCTCGCGTCCGGAGATCATGCCGCACCAGAACAGGCCGCAGTACACCACCAGGATCTCCCAGTGCGGCCCGCCGGTGTTGCCGACACCCAGCCAGAACAGCGCGCCCTGCACCACGTTGCCGGCGGTGCAGACCAGCCGGTCGGTGACGCGCGGCATCAGGTACAGCAGCACCGCCGCCATGTGCACCAGCGACACCAGCGTCACGATCATGCGCACGTACATGTCGCCGCTGGCCGCGATCAGCCAGAAGGCCGTGCCCATCATCACCGAGTTGATGGCCGAGGCGCGGATGGTGAGCTTCAGAGCGCGCTCGACGTCCTGCTCGGACGCATCATCCAGTTGCAGGCGGATGCGGCGGGACATCAGGTGCCGCGTCACGCCGACGATCACCGCCATCCCGGCCCAGGTCAGCAGGCCCCATGTTTCCACGCGGCCATACATGGTGAAGATCAGCGCCAGCGCGGCAATGGCCACCAGCGGGTTGGAGTTCTCCGATTGCGTCGCGACGATGCGCAGCAGCGCGCGGGTCTCGCCGGGGCGCGGCGCATCGGACGGGTCTGCTTCAGTCGCAGGGTGGACGGCGTGCTGCATCGATCACATCACGATGAAGCCGTGGCGCGCCGCAAGGGTCACCGCATCGACGCGGTTGCGCGCGCCGATGATCTGGTAGATGGCCGACACATGCGCCTTCACGGTGCCCTCCGAGACAGACAGTTCGCGCGCAATCGACTTGTTCGACTGGCCCTGGAGCAGCAATCGTGCCACCTGTTGCTGGCGTGGCGAAAGCAGTGCGAAACGCCCGATGTCGGTGGCGGGGCGGTCGGCCGGCTGCAGCACCTCCGGCGGCAGGTACACACCGCCATTCACCACCAGCCGCAGCGCGCCGATCATCTGTTCGGAGGTATGCGACTTGGGGATGTAACCGGCGGCACCCTGTTCGATGGTGTCGCGGATCAGGCCGGCATCCTGTTCGCCGGACAGCACGATCACCGGCACGTCCGGGCAGCCGTCGCGGAACTGCTGCAGCGTGGCCATGCCGTCCGAGTGCATCAGGCCGAGGTCGAGCAGCACCATGCGGAACGGTGTCCGGTTGCATTCATCGATGGCGGCCTGCACCGAGGCGGCCTCCTGGATATGCATTTCCGGGCTGACGATGCCCAGCAGGGCGCGCAGGGCTTCGCGGAACAGGGCGTGGTCATCAACGAGCAGCAGATTCATGTGGCGTCCAGTTGCCTAAGCTTTCGTTTAGCAAAATGTCCGATTTCCTTATCGGTTCCGGCCATCGAAACTGCCGGTTGCATCCGCAACCAAGCCTAAGTCTGCGGAAGGCGAACTGCAACGAGCCAGGGAGGTCCGCTTGCTCAACAATCTGGAAGAAACAGGGAAGCACTGGGCAAGTCCGGGAGCGCAGGGTGAGAACCTGCGGTTCTTCGATTTTCCGGCGTTTTATCTCATGAGCCTGGCCGGCATGGCCAAGCAGGACATGGTGCGCAACCACCTGGAGCCCTGGGGGCTCACCATGCCCGAGTGGCGGCTGCTGTCCACGGTGGCCGAACGTTCGCCGATCCGCTTCTCGCAGATCGCGCAGCTCACCGCGATGGACAAGGCGCAGGTCAGTCGCGCGCTGCGCTCGGCACAGGCCAAGGGGCTGGTCGAATCCAGCATTCTGACCGTGCCCAATGGCCACGTGGCCGGCGGGGTGGGACGCATGCACGTGTCGATCACCGCGGCGGGGCGCGAGACCTTCAGCAAAGTGATGCCGTCCATCCAGCGCCAGCAGCTGCGGCTGCTGGAGCTGATGAGCCCGGAGGAGCGCCGCGTGGTGGCGCGGGTGGCACGTCGCCTGATCTGCGAGTTGTCACAAGCGGATGCCGGCGCGCCTGCGCGCGGTTACCAGCCCGAGGCCGGCGAACTGGCCGCGGCAGGCCAGGCGGTCTGAAGGAAGGCTGCGGGCTCAGGTCCGCAGCTTCGCGGCTTCGCCGGCCAGCCGGCGGATGCCGTTCCAGTCGCCGTCACGCACCAGCCCGGCCGGCGCCACCCACGAGCCGCCCACGCAGGCCACGTTCGGCAGCGCCAGGAATTGCGCCGCGTTCTGCGGCGTGATGCCACCGGTCGGGCAGAAGGTGAGGTCGGGCAGCACCGAATGCACGGCCTTGAGCATTTCGACGCCGCCGGCCTGCTGTGCCGGGAACAGCTTGCAGCATTGGAAACCGGCGGCGCGTGCGCGCAGGGCTTCGGATGGCGTCATCACGCCGGGCAGGTAGGGCCAATCCGCCTGCTGCCGGCTGGCCGCCGCCAGATCCCCGGTCAATCCCGGTGACACACCGAATTGCGCGCCGGCGTCGCGCGCGGCGGCGAACTGTTCCGGTCGAGTCAGCGTGCCGATGCCCACGAGCGCCTCCGGCAGCGCTTTTCGCATCGCCTCGATGGACGGCAGGCCGGCCTCGGTGCGCAGCGTCACCTCGAGCACGGAAAGGCCGCCGGCGAGCAGCGCTTCGGCCAGCGGCACGGCATGCCGCACGTCATGCAGCACGATCACCGGCACCACCGGGGCGCGTCGCAGGATGTCTTCGATCTTCAGCGTCATGGGTTGCAGCTTCTTGCGCCGGATTCGGCGTCGGTGGCCAGGCGGCGGAAGGCGGCGAAAAGCTCGCGGCCGGTGCCATGGGTGGCATCGTGCTGCTGCTCCGGCACGGCACGGGAAGCCAGTGTGGCCGCGTCGACCAGCACCTCGAGTGTGCCGTTGGGCGCATCGAGCCGGACCAGGTCGCCATCGCGCACGCGCGCCAGCGGACCGCCGCAGATGCTTTCGGGGCTGACGTGGATGGCGGCCGGCACGGTGCCGGAGGCCCCGGACATGCGTCCGTCGGTGACCAGCGCCACATGGTGGCCGCGGGCCTGCAGCACCGACAGCGCCGGCGTCAGCTTGTGCAGTTCGGGCATGCCATTGGCGCGCGGGCCCTGTTCGCGCAGCACCACCACCACATCGCGTGACAGTTCGCCGGCGCGGAAGGCTTCCAGCACCTGCTGCTGGTCGGTGAACACGCGTGCCGGCGCTTCGACACGCTGGTGTTCCGGCCTCACCGCGGAAACCTTGATCACCGCGCGGCCCAGGTTGCCGCGCAGCAGCTTCAGGCCCCCTTCGGGACTGAAGGCCTCGTCGATACGCCGCAGTACATCACGGTCGCCGCTCTGTTCCGGCGCATCGCGCCAGTCGAGCCCCGCGTCGCCGATGAAGGGTTCCTTCGTGTAAGCCGCGAGGCCGGTGCCCATCACCGTGGCGATGTCCTCGTGCAGCAGGCCGGCGGAGAGCAGTTCACGCGTCAGGAAGGCCATGCCGCCGGCGGCCTGGAAATGGTTCACGTCGGCCTTGCCATTGGGGTAGATGCGCGTCAGCAGCGGCACCACGGCCGAGAGGTCGTTGAAGTCATCCCAGTTGATGAGGATGCCGGCCGCATAGGCCATCGCCACCAGGTGGATGGTGTGGTTGGTCGAACCGCCGGTGGCCAGCAGGCCGACGATGGCATTGACGATGCTGCGCTCGTCGACGGTCTGCGCCATGGTCAGCGTGCCGCCCGCCGGGGCGCTGTGTTTCAGTGCGCGGCGCGTGGCCTCGATGGTCAGCAGGTCGCGCAGCGGCGAATGCGGGTTCACGAACGAGGAGCCGGGCAGCTGCAGGCCCATCAGCTCCAGCATCATCTGGTTGCTGTTGGCCGTGCCATAGAAGGTGCAGGTGCCCTCGGTGTGATAGCTGGCCGATTCGGCGGCCAGCAGCTCCTCGCGCGTGGCCTTGCCCTCGGCATACAGGTTGCGGATGCGCGATTTCTCGGGGTTCGGGATGCCCGATGGCATCGGGCCGCCCGGCACGAACAGAGTCGGCAGGTGCCCGAAGGTGGCCGCGCCGATGAACAGGCCCGGCACGATCTTGTCGCAGATGCCCAGCAGCAGCACGGCATCGAACATCATGTGCGACAGCGCGATCGCCGTGCCCATCGCGATGGTGTCGCGGCTGAACAGCGACAGGTCCATCGCATCGGTGCCCTGGGTGACGCCGTCGCACATGGCCGGCACGCCACCGGCGAACTGGGCGGTGCCGCCGGCATTGCGCGCCGCGGCGCGGATCAGCGGCGGGAAGCGTTCGTAGGGGCGATGCGCCGACAGCATGTCGTTGTAGCTGGAAACGATCGCCACATTCGGCCAGGGCGTGTCGCGCAGCGTGGCCTTGTCCTCGCCGGCAGCGGCGAAGCCATGCGCGAGGTTGGCGCAGCCATGGCGCGAACGGGCCGTGCCCTGGTGGCGCGCCGCCTGCATGCGTTCCAGGTAATCGCGGCGCGTGGCCGCGCTGCGCTGGATGATGCGTTGGGTGACCTCGACAACCGTTGGATGAACCGGAACTTGCACCACGCTCATGCGAACATACTGGTAGACGTGTTGTACGTTGTCCATGTTCGCATCGCTGTCGGAGAATGACTACATGGAGATGCTCGAGGATTTCGACCTGGTCCTGTTCGGCGGCACCGGCGACCTGGCGATGCGCAAGCTGCTGCCGGCGTTGTACCGGCGTTTTGCCGCCGGGCAGTTTCCGCCGCAGGCCCGCGTGGTCGGTGTCGCGCGCGGCGAACGCTCGCGCGAGGCCTACCAGGCCGAGGTGGAGCAGAGCTGCCGCGAACATGCGCAGGCGGTGTTCGATGAGGCTGTCTGGCGCGAATTCGCGGCGCGGCTGCATTACCTCGCGGTCGATGCTTCACAGCCGGAGACCTTCGTTGCGCTGACGGAGTTCCTGCGCGGCCGCGAAGACGCGTGGCGCATCTTCTTCCTGTCGATGGCGCCGACCTTGTTCGCGGCCACCTGCGATGCCATCGGCGGCGCGGGCCTTGCCACGCCGAAGTCGCGTGTGGTGCTGGAGAAGCCGCTCGGGCAGGACCGCCAGTCGGCAGCGAAGATCAACGAACACGTGGCCGCGTATTTCAGCGAAGGCCAGATCTTCCGCATCGACCATTACCTCGGCAAGGAGGCGGTGCAGAACCTGCTGGCGGTGCGTTTCGGCAATGCCTTGTTCGAGCCGCTGTGGCGGCGCGGACGCATCCGCCATGTGCAGATCACGGTGGCCGAGACGCTGGGGGTGGAAGGGCGCGGCCCCTTCTATGACCAGACCGGCGCGCTGCGCGACATGGTGCAGAACCACCTGCTGCAATTGCTGTGCATCATCGCGATGGAACCGCCGGCATCCAGCGATGCCGATGCGATGCGCGACGAGAAGCTGAAGGTGCTGCGCGCGCTGCGTCCCATCGCCGGCGCCGATGTGCTGACGCGCACGGTGCGCGGGCAGTACAAGGCGGGCGCGGTGGGCGGCAAGCCGGTGCCCGGATATCTGGAAGAGAAGGGCGTGCCGGCGGATTCGACCACCGAGACCTTCGTCGCCCTGAAGGCCGAGATCGACACCTGGCGCTGGGCCGGCGTGCCGTTCTACCTGCGCACCGGCAAGCGCCTGCAGGACAAGCTCAGCGAGATCGTCATCACCTTCGAGGACGTGCCGCATTCCATCTTCGATGCCTCGGCGGTGGGCCGCAATCCCAATCGCCTGACCATCTCACTGTCGCCGCGCGATGCCATCACGATGACCATCCTCGCCAAGCGTCCCGGCGAGACCATGGTGCTGAAGCCGGTGGACCTGTCGCTGGACCTGGTCGAGAGCTTCAAGGTGCGGCAGCTGGATGCCTATGAGCGCCTGCTCACCGACGTGATCAAGGGCAACCTGACGTTGTTCATGCGCCGTGACGAGCTGGATGCGGCCTGGCGCTGGATCGATCCGATCCGCAAGGGCTGGCAGGAGCATGACAAGGCCCCGAAGCTCTACACCGCCGGCAGCTGGGGTCCTTCGGCGGCGACGTCGCTGATCAGTCGCGATGGTTTCGAGTGGAACGGCGAAGGATGAAGTTCCGCGAGTTCGAATCCGTGCAGAAGGCCGCCGAGGCACTGGCCGATGAGGTGGGCCTGGCGTTGCGGCAGGGATTCTCCGCGCGCGCTGCCGCGAGCCTCGCCGTGCCGGGCGGGCGTACGCCGGTGCCGTTCTTCCACGCATTGAGCCTGCTGGCGCTGGACTGGTCACAGGTGCTCGTCACGCTCACGGACGAACGCTGGGTGAGCGAGGCCGACGCGGCCAGCAACGCGCGGCTGGTGCGATCGGAACTGCTGCAGCAGCAGGCGCAGGTGGCGCGATTCGTGCCGCTTTATTCCGGTGGGGCCAGCGCCGTGGATGATGCGGCCGCGGCGAGCCTGCGACTGGCTGGCATGCCGCTGCCTTTCGACGCCGTGGTGCTGGGAATGGGGGAAGACGGGCACTTCGCGTCGCTGTTTCCGGGCAGTCCCGGGCTGGTCGAAGCGTTGAACGATGCGGTGCCGGCCTGTGTGCCGATGCAGGCGCCTGCGGCGCCGGCGCAGCGTCTGTCGTGGAACCTGGCAGCGCTGCGGGCCACCCGACGGTTGATGCTGTTGGTGACCGGGGCCACCAAACGCGACCTGCTGATGTCGGCCGCCGGTGCTGATCCACTGCGCCTGCCCATCGCTGCACTGATGCAAGGGGAGCCTGGGCTGGAGGTGTTCTGGGCGCCCTGATTCCGCGTTAGAGGCGATCCAACGGTGTTGGTCGCCGACAGGGCGTGGCTATACTCCGGGCGTTCGTCACGGAGGGCATCATGAAACGTCCAATGTTGTTGCTGGCCGCCGCCGCGCTGGTGCTGCCGGTCATCGATGCCGCCGCGGCCAGTGCCGACTGCGACCGCAGCCGCGTATGCCTGGCGCGCACGCTCGAAACCTACCTGGATGCGCTGGCGGCGCGCGATCCCGCGCGCCTGCCGGTGGCGAAGAACGTCAAGTACACCGAGAACGGCGTGCGCCTGAACATCGGCGATGGCCTGTGGGCCACCGCGTCGGCGAAACCCACCTATCGCCTCGACCTGATCGACGAGGAAGAAGGGCAGGTGGGCGTGCTCGGTCGCATCAGCGAGAACGGCAACAACAACTGGTATGCCGCCAGGCTGCGGGTGGAGCCGGATGGCCG
>CAYNEX010000035.1:0-22897 GCA_964396335.1 uncultured Steroidobacteraceae bacterium
GGCTACACCAATGCCGGCAAGTCGACGCTGTTCCGCCAGCTGTCCGGCGACACCGAGGTGTATGTGGCCGACCAGCTGTTCGCCACGCTCGATCCCACCGTGCGGCGCCTGCGCCTGCCCGGCGGCACGCAGGTGGTGGTGGCCGACACCGTCGGCTTCATCCGCGACCTGCCGCATGAACTGGTGGCGGCGTTCCAGTCGACGCTCACCGAGGCGCGCGAGGCCACGCTGCTGCTGCATGTCATCGATGCCAGTGATCCGCGCCGTGCCGAGCACATCGCCGAGGTGGAGCGGGTGCTGGAGCAGATCGGCGCCAATGACATCCCCTCGATCCGCGTGTTCAACAAGATCGACCGGCTGGAGGAATCCCCGCGCATCGATCGCGACGAGGAAGGCCGGGTGCAGGCGGTGTGGATCAGCGCCGCCAGCGGGCAGGGCCTTGACCTGCTCGGTCGCGCCATCGCCGAACGCCTGGAACGTACGGTGCGGCGCGTGCGGCTGCAATTGCCCCTGTCAGCCGGCGCGGCCCGCGCCCGGCTCTATGCCGCCGGCGCCGTGCAGGCCGAACACCAGAGCGAAACCGCCCTGGAACTGGAAGTGGAGCTTCCGGAGGACGAATTGGCGCGGCTGGTTGCCGAATCCGGGGCCAAACTTGTGACCCCCGATGGCGATACCCTAGAATCCGGGGGCACCACGCACCGCCTTTCATCCGGATGGCGGTAATCAAGCCTGGGTCCCACACCGACATAATGGCCTGGAACGAGCCCGGAAATCGGGGAGAAAGCCCCTGGGGCAAGAAGCGTCCTGCCGGTAATTCCGGCGGCGGCATCGAACAAACCCTCAAGGAGTTGCAGCAGAAGCTGCAGGCCGCGCTGGGTAATGCCCGCAATGAACCGCCGGCTGGCGGTGGCGCCGCCGCAGGTCCGGGAAGCGGAGGCGTGGGCGTGCCCCTTGCCGTCGTGTTGGCACTGCTGTGGCTGGCCTCCGGCCTGTTCCAGATCGAAGCTTCCGAAATCGGCGTGGTGCAGCGCTTCGGCGCCTACACCAGCCAGCGCCCGCCGGGCATCGGCTGGGCCTTCCCCTGGCCGATCGAGAAGGTCACCAAGGTCAACGTCTCGCTGGTCAACAGCGTCGAGTACAACTCGCGCGTGCTGACCGCCGACGTCAACCTGGTGGAGATCGGCGCCACCATCCAGTACGTCAACGCCGATCCGGTGAAGGTGCTCTTCCAGGTGAAGGACCTGGAGACCACGCTGGCCGAGGTGGGCGAGAGCGCACTGCGCGAGGTGGTCGGCCAGGCCACGCTCGATGACGTGCTGGGCGCCGCGCGCCAGCGCATCACCGATGCCGCCAAGGACCTCATGCAGCGCACGCTCGACAGCTACAACAGCGGCGTGCGCATCAGCAGCGTCAACCTGACCAACGTGCAGGTGCCCGATGCCGTGGTGGGCTCGCAGCGCGAGGCCAACAAGGCCATCGAGGACCGCGAGCGTTTCGCGCAGGAAGCGCGCGCCTATGCCAATGACATCCTGCCGCGTGCCCAGGGTACCGCGCAGCGCATGCTGCAGGACGCCGAGGCCTACAAGGCGCAGGTGGTGGCACTGGCCGAAGGTGACGTGGCCCGCTTCAACAGCATCTATGCCGCCTATGCCAAGGCGCCGGAAGTGACCCGCCGCCGCATGGCCATCGAGACCATGGAACAGATCTATCGCGAAGCGCCGAAGATCCTGCTCGACACGCCTTCGGGCAGCGGCAACATGATCTACCTGCCGCTGGACCGCTGGCTGGAGCGCAATGGCGCCGCCCGCGGCGCGGTGACCACGCCGAACGACGGCCAGTCCACGCAGCCCAACCAGGAACTGCCGACGATCACCGTCGACGGCCGCACGCGGGGGACACGCTGATGCCGCGCGCACAGACCTTCCTGATCGGCGCCATCGTGCTGGTCGTGCTGGCCTGGGGCAGCCTGTTCCAGGTGAGCGA
Source organism: uncultured Steroidobacteraceae bacterium (assembly GCA_964396335.1). GTDB lineage: Bacteria > Pseudomonadota > Gammaproteobacteria > Steroidobacterales > Steroidobacteraceae > ZC4RG30. The sequence continues at coordinate 1,984 of CAYNEX010000035.1, forward strand.
GAACGAAGTGGCGATCCGCACGCAGTTCGGCCGCATCGTCGGCGAGAACTACGGGCCGGGCCTGCACGCCAAGTGGCCGCTGATCAACGAGATCCGCCGCTTCGAGCGCCGCATCATCACCCAGGCCTACCAGGGCGAGACCTTCCTCACCAGCGAGAACAAGGCGCTGACCGTCGACTTCTACGTGAAGTGGCGGGTGCGCAATCCCTCGCAGTACTACCGCGCCACCAACGGCGTGGAGCGCTTCGCCTCGCTGCGCCTCGGCGACAACGTCAAGGACGGCATCAAGGGCGTGGTGGCGCGCCGCACGCTCGAGGAGATCGTGGTCACCGAGCGCACCGCCTTCACCGGCGACATGATCGCGCGCGCCAACGAGATCGTGAACGAGCTGGGCGTGGAGCTGGTCGACGTGCGCGTGCAGCGCATCGACCTGGTCGCCGAGGTGGGCGATGCCGTGTATCGCCGCATGCAGGAAAGCTTCCGCGCGCTGGCCAACCGCCTGCGCGCCGAGGGTACGGCCGAGAAGGACCGCATCCAGGCCGAGGCCGACCGCGCCCGCACCGAGCTGCTGGCCAATGCGCAGCGCGAGGCGCAGCGCATCCGCGGCGAGGGGGATGGCGAGGCGGCCAACATCTATGCCGCGGCCTACAGCCGCGCGCCCGAGTTCTACGACTTCTACCGCAGCCTGCAGGCCTACCGGAACTCCCTCGCCCGCGAAGGGGATGTGTGGGTGGTGGCTCCCGAGGGTGAGTTCTTCAGGCATCTCGGGTCGGGCGGGCGCCGCTAGGCGCCAGACGTGCGAGCGTAAGGCCCATGGAACTGGCCTGGAGCGACCTGCTGGCGGCGCTGGCGCTGATGCTCGTCCTCGAGGGATTGCTGCCGTTCCTGAACCCCGCCGGCTGGCGCCGGGTGTTCTCGCAGCTCGCGCGCAACAGCGACCGCGAGCTGCGCGTGGGCGGGGTCGTCTGCATGGTGCTGGGGCTGCTGTTGCTGGCCCTGGTGCGTTGAACTTCTTCTGACTTCAATAGGACCGCGAAATGGGTCGTTTTGTGATCGTCATCGGCACCCAGTGGGGTGACGAGGGCAAGGGAAAGATTGTCGATCTGCTGACCGAGAAGGCCGCCGCGGTGGCCCGCTTCCAGGGTGGCCACAATGCCGGCCACACGCTGGTGATCGGCGGCGAGAAGCACATCCTGTCGCTGATTCCCTCGGGAATCCTGCGCGAGGGCGTGCGCTGCTACATCGGCAACGGCGTGGTGGTGTCGCTGGAGGCGCTGCTGCGCGAGAGCGATGCGCTGATCGCGCGTGGCGTGCCGGTGTTCGAGCGGCTGCGCATCTCGCCGTCCTGCCCGCTGATCCTGCCCTCGCACGTGGCGCTGGACCAGGCGCGCGAGACGAAGAAGGGCGTCAACAAGATCGGCACCACCGGCCGCGGCATCGGCCCGGCCTACGAGGACAAGGTGGCGCGCCGCGCCCTGCGCGTGGCCGACCTGTTCAACCCGCAGTACTTCAGCGCGCAGCTTGAAGAGGTGCTCGACTTCCACAACTTCGTGCTGACGAAGTACTTCAACCTCGAGGCGGTGGACTTCGCCTCCACGCGCGACCGCCTGCTGGAGCAGGGCGAGCGCATCAAGCCGCTGGTGGTGGATGTCACCCGCGAGCTGGCCGAACTGCGCGCCACCGACGGCAACGTGCTGTTCGAGGGTGCGCAGGGCGCGATGCTCGACATCGACCACGGCACCTATCCGTTCGTCACCTCGTCGAACACCACCGGCGGTGGCGCCGCCACCGGCACCGGCCTCGGCCCGCGCAACTTCGACTATGTGCTGGGCATCGTGAAGGCCTATGCCACCCGCGTGGGTGCCGGTCCGTTCCCGACCGAGCTGTTCGACGCCACCGGTGAGCACCTGGCGAAGGTCGGCCACGAGTTCGGTTCGGTCACCGGCCGTCCGCGCCGCTGTGGCTGGTTCGACGCGGTGGCGCTGCGCCGCGCGGTGATCCACGCCAGCGTGTCGGGACTGTGCGTGACCAAGCTGGACGTGCTCGATGGCCTCGACACCATCCGCATCTGCACCAGCTACCGCCGCAATGGCGAGAGCAGCGTGCACCCGCCGATGCTGGTGGAGGACTTCGGCGACGTCGAGGCGGTGTACGAGGAACTGCCGGGCTGGAAGGAATCCACCGTCGGACTCACCAGCTACCAGCAGCTGCCGGAGAACGCACGGCGCTACCTGGAGCGCATGCAGGACATCGTCGGCGTGCCTGTGGACATCGTGTCCACCGGCCCGGACCGCGACCAGACCATCATCCTGAACCATCCTTTCGAATAGCAGTCCAAGCAACGGACACCAAACTTCACGGGGGGAGTCATGGCGAATTTTCCGCACACGCTGCCATACATCGGCCTGAACCGTCCGGTGCGCATCGAGGCATCGATCCGCGAGCTGGAAGTGGAGGGCACCATTCCGCCGGATATCCGCGGTGCCTTCTTCCGCGCCGTGCCCGACCCGGCGCACGCGCCGATGTACAGCGATGACATCACGCTGTCGGCCGATGGCATGGTCAGCCGCTTCCTGTTCGAGGATGGCCAGGTCGACTACGACATCAAGTACGTGCGCACGCACCGCTACGAAGCCGAACGCAAGGCACGCCGCGCGCTGTACGGCCACTACCGCAACCCGTACACCGACGATCCTTCGGTGCGTGATCCCTCGCGGCCGGACCTGCGCACCGTCGCCAACACCACGCCGGTGTGGCATGCGGGCCGCCTGTTCATGACCAAGGAAGATGGTCGTCCGTACGAGATCAACCCGCACACGCTCGAGACCGTCGGTTACTGGGATTACGAGGGCAGCCTGCGCTCGCAGACGCTGACCGCGCATCCGCGCATCGACCCGGTCACCGGCGAGATGTTCACCTATGGCTACGAGGCCGGTGGCCTGGCGACGCGCGATGTCGCCTATTGCATCGTCGGCCCGGACGGCAGGCTGAAGTCCGAGGAATGGTTCCAGGCCCCCTATGTGGCCTCGCTGCACGACTTCTGCATCACCGAGAAGTGGGCCATCTTCCCGATCTTCCCGACCACCTGCGACCTGGAGCGCCTGAAGGCCGGCGGCCCGCACTGGGCGCACCAGCAGGACCTGGACAGCTGGGTGGGCGTGATGCCGCGCTATGGCAAGGCCAGCGAGATCCGCTGGTTCAAGGGCCCGAAGGGCGTGTCGGCCTTCCACATGACCAATGCCTTCGACGACGGCGAGCGCATCCACATGGATATCTGCCTGTCGGAGACCTGCGCCTTCCCGTTCATGCGCGAGGCCGGCGGCATCCAGAGGAACCAGTGGGAGATCAAGAGCGCGCTGACGCGCTGGACCATCGACATGTCCGGAAGCAGCGATGCGGTGGTCTCCACCGAGATCGGCCCGCCGGGCGACCTGCCGCGCATCCGCGATGCGGACCAGGGCCGGCCGTACAACCTGGTGTGGCTGCCGACCATGAACCCGCAGGCCAAGGGCCCGCCGCTGGTGGGCAACGTGGTGGGCGCCGCGTTCAACTGCCTGCTGCGCCTGGACCTGGGTTCGCGTCGCGTCGACGCGCTGGCGCTGGATCCGGGCATGGCCATCAACGAGCCGGTGCATGTGCCCTCGTCGACGCCGGGCCATGGCGGCTGGCTGCTGGCCGTGGTCGACCGCGAAGCCGCGCGCGACTACGACAGCGAGCTGTGGATCATCGAGGCCGACAACATCGCCGCGCCGCCGGTGGCGAAGGTGAAGGTGCCGCTGCCGCTGCGTCCGCAGGTGCACGGCTCCTGGGTCAGCGCGCAGCAGCTGGCCGCTTCGAAGCACCGCTGATCGTGCACGGGCCGCGTGACTGCGATGTGACGCGGCCCGTGTAACAGAACCGCAACCGCCCGGCCACCGGGCTGTCACAGTCGCATCACAGACTGCCTCGCATCCCGAGGATGCAAAGCAGGAGTGATGAATGAAGACTGTACGGCTGGTGGTGGCGGGTATCGTTGCGGCAGGGGTGGCCGCGTGCGGGGCGGATGAAATCGTCTCGCCGGGCAGCGGCGGCAACATCACGATCAACAATCCGCCGCCGGTCGGTGGCGGCAATGGCAACGGCAACGGCAATGGCCCGGGCGGCGACCTGGTCGAACCGGCCGCCGGCTGTCCCACCATCGCCAACAACCCCGGCCTGCGCGACGACGGCACCATCAGCGGGCCCACCGGCACCTATCGCGTCTGCGCGCTGCCGGCACGCTTCACCGCCAGCTCCACGCTGCCGCGCCTGCCGGGCCTGCTGTATGCGCTGGATGGTCGCGTCGACGTCGGCTGCGACCTCGGGCCGGGCGCGGCCACGCTGCCCGCCGGCGCGGCCTGCACCAGCACCACGCCGGTCACGTTGACCATCGAGCCGGGTGTGGTGGTGTTCGCCGCCACCGGAACCTCGTGGCTGGCGGTCAACCGCCACAATCGCATCGAGGCCGTCGGCAGCGCCGAGCGGCCGATCGTGTTCACCAGCCGCGACAATGTGCAGGGGCTCAACAACGATGCCTCACAGGGCCAGTGGGGCGGCCTGGTTCTGCTGGGCCGCGCGCCCATCACCGACTGCGCGGCCGCCGGTGCCACGCCGGGCACGGTGCAATGCGAGCGCCAGACCGAGGGCGCGGTGGACCCGGCGCTGTTCGGCGGCGCCACCCCCGACGACAACAGCGGCTCGCTGCGCTACGTGCAGATCCGTTATTCCGGCTATGTGCTGTCGGGCAACAGCGAGTTGCAGTCACTGACGCTGGGCGGCGTGGGCACGGGCACGCAGATCTCGCACATCCAGTCGCACAACAGCTCCGATGACGGCTTCGAGAACTTCGGCGGTACCGTCCACCTGCGCCGCTTCGTGATCACCGGTGCCGATGACGACAGCATCGATGTGGACACCGGCTATCGCGGCACCATCCAGTACCTGCTCGCCGTGCAGAAGGAATCCGGCGCGGCCGACTCGGTGATCGAGCTGGACAGCCCCGGCGCCAATGCCACCACGGACGAGAGGCAGGTGCCGCGCACGCACCTGAAGCTGGCGAACTTCACGCTGGTGCACAGGAATCCCGCTTCGGGCAATGGCGCCGCGCTGCGCTTCCGCGGTGGCGCCGATGCCAGCCTGGTGAATGGCATCGTGGTGTCGCCGATGGCCGCGCTGCGGCTCGACAATACCGCCGGCGGCGTCGATATCCTGGGCACCGACTCGACGGTGCAGAAGGCCGGTGCGCCGCTGTTCCAGTCGGTGGTGCTGCAGAGCGCCGCGGCTTCGCCGTTCAGCGGCAGCGGGGGCATCACCGCGCAGCAGGTGGGCGATGCCTTCCTGGCCGGCGGCACCAGCAACGCGGCCTTCACCAGCTCTCTGGTGAACGGCTTCATCAATGGCGCGAACGAGTCGGCGGTGACGGCCACCGATCCGAAGACCATCGATCCGGCCTTCGACTCCACCACCTACATCGGCGCGGTGCGAGATGACAGTGACAACTGGTACGCCGGTTGGACCTGCAACTCCGCCACGGTGGACTTCGGATCCGCCAGCGGCTCCTGCACCTCGCTGCCGGCACTGGATTGATCATGCGCAAGTTGATCGGACGTTCGCTGCCGCTGCTGGCGGTGACCATGGCAGTGCGGGCCGCGCTGGCCCAGGTGCCCGGAGAGCTGGACCTCGAGGCCTCGGATGTCGCCGGCCCGGGCGGCCTGATGATGCTGGATGAGATCACCGTGCTGGGTGATCGCCAGGTCGAGGTCCAGCAGGCGGTGACCGAGGTCGTTTCGGTGCTGTCGGCGGAAGACATCGCGCGCACCGGCGAAGGGGATATCGCCGGTGCCCTGAGCTTCGTGCCGGGCCTGTCGGTGGTCAGCGGCGGGTTCGTGTATGTGCGCGGCCTGGGCGATCGTTATTCGCTGGCGCTGCTGAACGGCTCGCCACTGCCCAGCCCCGAGCCGCTGCGGCGCGCGGTGCCGCTGGACCTGTTCCCCACCGACATCGTGGCCTCCTCGCTGGTGCAGAAGACCTATTCGCCGAACTATCCCGGCGAATTCGGCGGTGGCGTGATCAACCTGACCACCGTGGCGATCCCGCAGCGGTCCTTCCTGAAGCTCAGCTTCGGGGGCAGTGGCGATACGGAAACCACCGGCCGGCTGGGCTATGACCACTACGGCAGCAGCTCCGACTGGACCGGGTATGACCGCGGCGCACGCCGGGTGCCGTCGGGACTGCGGCAGTTCTTCGCCAGTGGCGAGCGCATCAGCGCCGGTTCGATTGATTCGGGCGGGATCGCGAAACAGTTCGTCGGCGCGGACAACGGCCTGGTGCAGCGGGTCGAGCGCATGCCGGCCAACTGGTCCGGTGGCCTCTCCGGGGGCACCTCCTGGCTGGTGGGTGAGGGCGAGCTGGGCCTGATCGCCACGGGCGGCTTCAGCAACAAGTGGCGCACCCGCGAGAACCTGGAGCAGACGCCGGGCAGCATCGACCTGTCGCAGGTGGACAAGGATTATCGCAGCGTGGCCAGCGAAAACCGCATCGTGGCCAATGCACTGCTGGGCCTGGGTTACCAGCAGGGCGACAGCAGCCTGCGCTGGACCAGCCTGTACATCCACGACACGCTCAAGCGCACCAGCCTCGCCGAGGGCCGGTGGAACGTCACCTATGTCGGTGACTGGGACTTCCGCGAGCAGTCCACCGGCTGGTACGAGCGCGAACTGCTCGGCACGCAGCTCACCGGCTCGCTCGACCTGGACGCGGTCACGCTGAATGGCCGCGCGGCATATTCGCGCTCGTCGCGTGATGCGCCCTACGAGCTGTCGCTGGGTTATTCGCGCAGCAACAACGCGGCCGATCCCTTCGGCGCGTATTTCATCAACCGCCTCAGCGCCAGCAACCGCAACTACGCCAACATCGCGTTCTCTGACCTGGATGAAGACCTGGTCTCCGGCGGCGCGGACCTGACCTGGCGGCTGCGCGACGGCCTGCTGCTGTCCGGCGGCTACGACTATGCCTACACGGCGCGCGAATCATCGCGACGCGAATTCCAGATCATCGCGCCGCAGGACCCGGCCTGGACGCAGAGCGGCGTGCCGATGCTGCGGCCGGACCTGCTGCTGGGCGCGCAGGTGATCGACCAGTTCGGACTCACCCTGCGCGAAACCACCGAAACCGATCCGGCCTTCGCCGCGCGCCTGCTGGTGCATGGCGCCTTCTCGCAGCTGCAGGCGCGGCTGGTGCCGGGGCTGGAGTTGTCGGCGGGCCTGCGCTTCGAGACCGGCAAGCAGGTGGTGCGTCCGGTGCAGGTATTCAACACCCTGACCAATTCGGGCGCCTCCAACCGCATCGAGGCGGACTACTGGCTGCCCTCGGCGACGCTGACCTGGAAGTTCGGCGACGGCGAGTCGCAGCAGGTGCGCCTGCACGCCTCCCGCACCATCGCACGCCCGCAGTTCCGCGAGCTGCTGTTCCAGCGTTATTTCGACCCGGAGTCGAACCGCGAATACCTGGGCAATCCGCTGCTGCAGGACAGCCGCTTCACCAATGCCGAGGTGCGCTACGAGAACTACTTCTCCAGCGGCCAGCGGTTCTCGGTGGCGGCATTCCACAAGCGCATCGACGACCCGATCGAGGCCTACACCTACTTCCCGCAGAGCACGCCGGAAACCAGCTTCGCCAATGCGCCCGCGGCGACGCTGCAGGGTGTGGAGGCGGAGGTGCAGAAGTACTTCGGGCTGCACGGCCTGCGCAACGAGCTGCTGTCGCAGCGACGGGTGGTGCTGGTGGGCAACTACACCTTCACCGATTCACGCATCGACGTGGGCGCGGACGACACCACGCGGATCTTCGGATCGGGCGAGACGACCAAGCCGGCCAGCCTGTATTTCGTCGATGGCGCGCGGCTCACCGGCCAGTCGAAGCACCTGGTGAACCTGCAGCTGGGACTGGAGCGACCGGATGGCCTGTCGCAGCAGACCATCCTGCTCTCCTGGGCGAGCGACCGGGTCACCAGCCGCAGCAGCAGCGCCAGCTGGCCCGACATCCGCGAATCGCCGGGGCTGCGCGTGGATGTGGTGCTGCGCCAGGGCCTGAACTGGTTCGGCCAGGACATGGAGCTGAAGCTCGAGGGGCGCAACCTGCTGGGGCGCGGCTACAGGGAGTTCCAGCGCAACGGCGGCAACGTGGTGTATTACAACCGCCACGACGTCGGCACGTCCTATGCCGCGTCGCTGAGCTTGAGCTTCTAGCGGAAGGAAGGCCGGGAAGGGTGCTTCCCGGCCGTTGACTCAGCGCTGCCCGGTGACCGGATGCGGGTAATGGAAGGGCAGCAGGAAGTTCTTCGGATACAGGTCGAACGAAATGCTCGGTGGGGCATCCGGCGGATTCGACGCCGTGATGCCCGGCGGCGCACGCTGTGCCAGGTCCTTCCAGCCGGTTTCATAGGGTGCGAAGTAGGTGTTCACCTGCTGGTCCTTGATGAACTTCCAGCGCCCGTCGATGAACACGAACTCGTTCTCGTAGGTGCCGCCCATCCAGGTGGCATTGCGCTCGAAATTGCCCATCATCGACAGCGCGCGTGACCGCAGGTTGGCGCGCGTGCCATCCGGCGACACATGCACCACCGGCTGGAACTGCATGTGGTTGTGCAGCACGCCGTCGTCGAGGCCGGCCTGGCCATACAGGTTCAGGTTGCGGCGCACGGCCGCCTTGCCGGCATAGACGCCGCGCATCGCGATCTCGATGGTGCCGTCCTCGGCGAACAGGTCGGTGAGGTCATCCCACAGCAGCGTGGCCAGGTAATAGCCATAGGCGGTCTGGATGTTCTCGATCGAATGGCGGTGTTCGGCGGCGGTGATCTGCCGTTCGATCTCGCGCAGCGCGGCTTCGGCGTCCTGCACCTTCAACGTGCCCGCCTTCGCGTTCCTGCCGGCATCGCGCACCGGATGCGTGTAATGGAAGGGCGGCACGAAGGCGTGCTCGTAATGGCTGGCCGGTCCCGGCGAGGGTGCATCCGGCTCCAGTTCCGGTTCGAAACGCGAGAACGGCAGCGAGGCCTTGCCCCAGCCGGATTCATACGGCGCGACCATGGTGGGGAAGAAATGCAGGCGGCGGATCTTCCACACGCCATCCTCGCGGCGGTATTCGTTCTCCATCACGCCGGTGGCCCACTCATGGAAGTCACCGTGGCGGGCCAGCTGCGAGAACACATGCCAGCGCGCCTTCGCGGTGCCGGCGGCGGCATCCACGTGCGTCACCGGCTGCAGCTGCATCTGGTCGAACAGGCGGCCGGCGGTCAGGCCTTCCGGGCCGATGGCGCGCAGGTATTCGAGGATGCGGTCGCGGCCGCGGAAGATGCCGCGACCCTGCACATGCAGCTCGGCATCATCGGTGAACAGCGCCGCCGCTTCGCTCCACAGGCCCTTGTCGGTGTAGAAGCCGTAGATGCGCTGCAGGTTCTCGACCTGGTCCTGGTCGACGAGCTGCTGCGCAATCAGCGCCAGCGACTGCAGGCGCTCGCCGGTGGCCGGCTTCGAGGCCGCATCGGCCGGCAGCTTCGCCGCTTCCAGTCCCGGGTACTGGCCGCGGAAATGGAACGGCGGCGTGAACGCGCCCGGCCAGGTCTTGAAGTCCGAGGTGGTCGGGGCATCCGGCTGCAGCCGGTCACCGACGAAACGCGCGCCATTGGCATCGGCATGGTGGGCCCAGCCGCCCTCATAGGGCACCCACAGGGTCTGGAACCAGCGCAGGCCGGCGATCTTCCAGACGCCGTCCTCCTTCACGTACTGGTTCTCGTAGGGACCTTCACTCCACCAGGCCTCCTGGCCCAGCTGGCCGGCGAGGATCACCGCGCGCCAGGTGCCGCGGGCGCTGCGGCCGTCCTCGGCCAGCGTGATCACCGGCATCACCTGCAGGTGTTCGTTCAGCTGCCCGGGGGCAAGGCCATCCCGGCCATTGCCCAGCGTGCGGAAGTATTCGCGGATGCGTTCACGGCCGCGATAGACGCCGTCCTTGCCGATCTCCAGCGTGGCATCGGCGGCGAACAGGTCGGCGAGGTCGGACCATTGCCCCTCGTCGAGGTAGTAGCCATAGCTGCGCTGCAGGCGCTTGATGGCGTTGATGTCCTCGAGCCGCTGCGCGCGGGCCTCGAGCAGCGCCAGTTGTTCGCGCAGCTGCGGGGTGTCATCGACCTTCGGGGCCTTGCCGCAGCCGGCCAGCAGGCTGCCGGCCAGCAATGCGGCACAGATCGGTTGCCAGCGTGCCTTCATCGTCCGCTCACCGGGTTCTTGTAGTGGAAGGGCGGCACGAACACCTTCGGGAAGGGTTCGTACTCCACCGAATGCGGCAGGTCCGGCGGATAGCCGGGGAAGTAGTTCATCAGCGGGTTCGAGACCTTGCCCCAGCCCTCTTCGTAGGGGGTGTAGAAGGTCTGGTAGCCGTTCAGGCCCTGGTACTTCCAGCGGCCGTCCGCGTCGCGGATGAAGCGGTTCTCGTAGGTGCCCTCGGCCCACTGGGCCTGGTTGCCTTCCATGCCGAACATCTCGAACAGCCGCGCGCGCACGTTGGCGCGCGTGCCGTCCGCCGACACATTGATCACCGGCTGCAGCTGCATGTGCGTGAACAGGCGGCCATCGCCGGGCGCGCCCAGGCGCCGCATGTATTCATAGATGCGGTCGCGGCCGACGAAGATGCCGCGGCCGAGGATCTCGAGCGTGGAGTCCTGGGTGAACAGCGCCGAGGTGGCATCCTGCATCGACATGTCGGCGTAGTAGCCATAGGCGCTCTGCAGGTTCTCCACCTCGTCCACGGCGGCAAGGCGCGCCACCTTCATTTCCAGCGCGCGCACCTGCGCCTCCAGCGCCGAGGTGGTCACCGGCGCATCGGCGGCCAGGCCCGGTGTCGGCAGCGGTTTCGGCGCGCCGGCCAGCGGCGTCAGCAGGCGATAGGCACCCGCCTGCTCGCCGGCGAAGTGCATCGGCGCGACGTAATGGTCCGGCCAGGTGCCATAACGGGTGCTGGCGGGACGGTCCGGCTTCGCGGTGGAGCGACCGTAACGCGCGTTCAGCGTCGCATCGGTGGCGGTCCAGCCCTTGTCGTACGGCGCATGGAAACGCACGTACAGGTGCAGGCGCTGGATCTTCCACACGCCATCCTGCTTCACATAGCGGTTCTCGTAGACGCCCGCACCCCAGTTGGCGCCGGTGCCGAACACCGCGTCCTGGATCAGCACCCGCCAGCGCGCGCTGGCGGTGTTGCCATCCGGCGCGATGGTGATCACCGGGGACAGCTGGGTCTGGATCGACAGCTCACCTTCCTTCAGGCCGACGCGGCCGCCGGTCAGGCCGAGGAAATAGCGGCGGATGCTGTCGCGTCCCACGTAGAGGCCATGCTGGCCGACTTCGAGCGTGGCATCGGCGGCGAACAGGTCCACCACCTGGTCCCACAGCGCCTCGTCGTAATAGAAGCCGAAGCTGCGCTGCAGGTTGCGGATGCTGTTGTAGTCGTCGATGCGGCCGGCCTGCGCGTCGATGCGCGCAATGCGTTCGGCCAGTTGCGCCAGCCGCGGTGAAAGATCCGGCGTGGCCGGGGCGGGGGCCGCGGCCTGCAGCAGCATCGGCGCGAACGCGGCCAGCAGCCCCGCCACGCGAATGGAAACGCGCTTCATCGCGACACCTCCGCCGGCGGCGTATCCCAGGCCACCGGTTTGCCGGTGATCGGGTGGTAGTAGTGGTAGGGCGGCAGGAAGAACTTCGGGAACGACTCGTACTGGATCGACGGCGGCGCATCCGGCGGCAGGTCGCGCAGCGGACCCGCGATGGGATAGGACTCGCGGTGCCAGCCCTTGCCATAGGAGCCGCTGACGGTGGTGAACCAGTGCAGGCGCTGGATCTTCCACACGCCGTTCTCCTTCACGTATTCGTTCTCATACGGGCCTTCCTCCCAGCGCCCGTCGCTGCCGTGCCGGCCGGCCAGCACCAGCGAGCGCCAGCGGGCGCGCGCCGAGCGGCCATCGGCCGCGATGCTGATCACCGGCTGCATCACCGGTGTCTCGCGCAGCTCGCCATTGCCGACCCGCACCACCTGCTTCAGGAACGCGGCGATGCGCGCCTTGCCGCGGTAGATGCCCATCTGCGCGAATTCGATCGAGGCGACGGGGCTGTCCGAGAACAGCGCCGCGGCCTCATCGGCCATGCCTTCGCTGATGTAGTGGCCCCATTGCTGCTGCAGGCGTTCGATCGCGCGGCGGTCCTCCAGCAGTTCGACCTGCCGCTGCAGCGACGCCAGCTTGGCCTCCAGCAGCTGCACGCGGCGTTCCTCGTTGATGATGCGGCTGTCGGTGACCACCGGATCGGCGGCACTGGCGCACGCCGACCACATGGCCAGCGCACAGCCGGCCAGGGCTGTCAGGCATTTTCCCGTCATTGTCTCCCCCCGTGGAGCGCTACTTGCGCGGCGCGCTTTCCAGGATGCTGTTCGGATCGAAGGTCTTCGCGCCCGAGCTCTTCGGGACATGGTCCCAGTGCTCGGCGATCAGGCCGTTCTCGATGCGGTACAGGTCGAAGTGGGTGGTGGCATAACGCTCGCCGGGCTGTTCCGGGTCAGGCTCCCAGGTCACCGTCGCCACCATCACCATGTCGCCCTCGGCGATCAGCGAGATCAGCGGGAAGGTCATTTCGGCCGGGATCTCGCGCTGCGGGCGCGAGTTCTTGATGAACTCGACCAGCGCATCGCGGCCGGACTTCACATTGGGGTTGTGCTGGATGTACTCCGGCGTGAAGAACTGCTCGGCCATCTCGTAGCGCCCGCCCTGCACGATGGCGCGGTACATGTCGTAGACCAGCTTCTTGTTGGCCGCCAGCTTCGGATCGTTGCTCTTCAGCAGTGCCTGCTGGTCCTTGACGCCGACCGGCGGCTCCTGCGCAAAGGCGGGTGTCATGGCCGCCGCGGACAGCAGGCAGCAGGCGAGGGCATTGCGGAACTTCATGGCATCCCCGGAAGGTTCGTTGACGAACCCTTAGGATACGCGAAGGGGATCGGTGAAGGGCGGGCGCCGGGCGCCCGCAGGGGATCTCAGAGACTGCGTTCAGCGCCCGGCTGACTGGCCCGCTGGCGCAGGGGCACCACCGAGCTGCCACGCGGCGACTGCGGTCCGTTGAACGCCGGCGCATGCAGGGCCAGCAGGACGGCAATCGAATGCAGTGGCGGGTCGAGCCATTCCACCGCGACGCCGTGCGATTCGATCCTGACCACCCAGCCATCCAGCCACTCGCCGCCGGGCGAGACGGGCCGTACCGAAACCCGCGACAGCATGGTCGGGCGGGCGCCGGTTTCGATGAAAGCGCCGCTCAGGCTGGCGTTCCGCAACGTACCCTCGCACAGGCCATCGCCGGTCATCAGGCGGCAGGGGGCCTTGAGGGGGACCCGGGTGCCCCAGCGGTGTTCCATGAATTGTGGGTGCGCGCTCATCTCGTCTCTCTCTCTCTCTCCCGAAGCTGTGGCCGGTCTCCACGGCAGGATGAAAAAAGGTGGTCAGGAGAAGATGAAGGCCGCGCCAACTGACCTCTGTAGGCCCCGGGCCTGCACGGTTGTAGGAGCCAATCGCAACCTGTAGGAAGCTGCAGTGCGTCAGGTCGACTTGCTGCCGCGGCTGATAAAACCGTGATTTCAGAGGCGGGCGTTTCGCAGGCGCAGCGCGTTGCCGATGACGGATACCGAAGAGAAACTCATCGCCAGCGCGGCAACCAGCGGGCTCAGCAGCACGCCGGAGATCGGATAGAGAACACCGGCCGCGATTGGAATGCCGAGGCTGTTGTAGCCGAAGGCGAATGCCAGGTTCTGGCGGATGTTGCGCACCGTGGCGCGACTGAGCCGGCGTGCGCGCACGATGCCGGTCAGGTCGCCGCTGACGAGCGTGACCTGCGCGGCTTCCATGGCGATGTCGGTGCCCGGGCCCATCGCGATGCCGATGTCGGCCTGCGCCAGTGCCGGCGCGTCATTGATGCCATCACCGGCCATCGCGACTCTGCGGCCTTCGCGCCGCAGCCGGGACACCACTTGCGCCTTGTCCGCCGGGCGTACGCCGGCAATCACTTCTTCGATCCCCAGTTCTGTCGCGACCGCCTCGGCGGTGGCGCGCGCATCGCCGGTGAGCATTACGATGCGCAGTCCCTCGGCGCGCAGCGCGGTCAGTGCCGGCAATGTGGATGACTTGATGCGATCGCCGACCGCCACCGCGCCGGCAAGCCGGTCACCGATGGACACGAACATCACGGTGCGCCCGCTGGCGCGCAATGACTCGACCGTCCCGCGCACGGCATCGATATCCGCGCCGGCCTGCTGCATCAGCGCCTCGTTGCCAAGGCGCACCTGCTGCCCGTCCACCACACCGGTGACGCCGAGGCCGGTGAGTGAATCGAAATCGGCCACTGGCTGCGGGGTCAGGCCCTGCGCGCGCGCCGCCTCGACAATCGACCGCGCGAGCGGATGTTCGCTGTGCGCCTCGAGGCTGGCCGCCACCTGCAACAGCCGCGATTCCTGGCCGGGCGTGAGCGCAATCACCCGGTCAAACGCCGGCCGGCCTTCCGTCAACGTGCCGGTCTTGTCCACCACCAGCGTGTCGATGCCTCGCAGCTGTTCGATGGCGCGCGCATCCCGGAACAGCACGCCGGCGCCGGCGGCACGGCCGCTGGCCACCATGATCGAGATCGGCGTGGCCAGGCCCAATGCGCAGGGACAGGCGATGATCAGTACCGCCACCGCGTTCACCACGGCATAGGACAGCCGCGGCGCAGGTCCCAGCCACAGCCAGAGGATGAACGTGAGCACCGCGATGGCCACCACGGCCGGCACGAACCAGGCGGCGACGCGGTCGGCCAGGCGTTGCAGCGGCGCACGACTGCGCTGTGCCTGCGCCACCAGGCCGACGATCTGCGACAGCAGCGTGTCACGGCCGACGCGTTCGGCCTGCACCAGCAGCGCGCCGGTCTGGTTCAGCGTGGCGCCGGTCACAGGATCGTCGGCGGCCTTGTCCATCGGCAATGGCTCGCCGGTGAGCATGGATTCATCCACGGTCGAACGGCCTTCGATGACGCGGCCATCCACCGGGATCTTCTCGCCCGGCCGCACGCGAACGCGGTCGCCGACCTGCAGCGCGTCCAGCGGCACGTCTTCCTCGCGACCATCCGGCAACACACGCCGGGCGGTTTTCGGCGCGAGTCCGAGCAGCTGGCGGATGGCGGCGCTGGTGCGGCCGCGGGCCACCAGTTCCAGCCATTCGCCCAGCAGCACCAGTGTGACGATCACCGCGGCGCTCTCGAAGTACACCCCGACCATGCCATGCGCGTCGCGCATCTCCTCCGGGAACATGCCCGGCGCGAGCGTCGCCACCAGGCTGTACAGCCAGGCGAGTGCCACCCCGAGGCCGATCAGCGTGTACATGTTCGGCGAGTGGTTGCGCACGCCCATCCAGCCGCGGCGGTAATAGTCGAGGCCCGCCCAGGCCACCGCCGGCAGCGACAGCACGATTTCGAGCAGCCGCAGGCGCCAGGCCACGGGATGGGAGAAATGCATGCCGGCAAAGTGCGGCCCCATCGCCAGCACCAGCAGCGGCGCGGCGAAGGCGGCCGCGATGAAGAAGCGCCGGCGCACGGCGCGCAGTTCGGTGTCGTCTTCGATGGCGGTGGGATGCACCGGCTCCAGCGCCATGCCGCAGAGCGGGCAGCTGCCCGGACCCATCTGCCGCACCTCGGGGTGCATCGGGCAGGTGTGCGGCACATCTTTCAGCGCGCCGCTGTGCCTGCCGCTGCTGCCGGCGTCCGCCTGATGCGCGCGGCTGTGATGGCCATGCTTTTCCTGCCGGCCTTCGCCCAGCCAGGTTTCCGGCGACGCAACGAACTTCTCCCGGCAGCCTGCCGAGCAGAACCCGTATTCAACGCCGGCATGCATCGCCTTGTGGGGCGAGGAGGGCGACACCCGCATGCCGCACACCGGATCACTGCGTTCTTCCCCGGCGGCTGGGTGCGTGTGCATGACGGGCTCCATCGATGCGATGCGACCAGCATAGTCGCAGTCCGCCCGTCCCGGGACGCTAGTGCGCGGCGGGGGCGGGGGCGGGGGCGGCCGACTGCGGCCGCTGCACGAAGAACACGCAGACCACCGCCACCAGCGACAGCATGGCCGCGGCGAGGAAGGCGGCCCGGATGCCGGCGTTCAGCGCATCCAGTTCAGCGACGCCCTGCGCCGCCACCCGCGCCGAGCGCGAGCTCATCAGCGCCACCAGCAGCGCCACGCCGGCGGCGCCGGCCACCTGCTGGATGGAACTGAGCGTGGCGCTGCCATGCGAATAAAGTTCCGGCTTCACCGACGACAGGCTGGTGGTGAACAGCGGCGTGAACAGCAGCGCGAAGCCGACGCTCATCACCATGTGGCCGACCAGGATGTTGATCACCGGCGTGGCCGGACCCAGCAGCGTCATCGCCCACAGCACCACCGACACGATCAGGATGCCCGGGATGATCAGCGGCCGCGGGCCGACGCGGTCGTAGATGCGGCCGATGCCCGGGGCCAGCAGGCCCATCAGCAGGCCGCCGGGCAGCAGCAGCAGGCCGGTCTGCAGCGTGCTCAGCGACACCACGTTCTGCAGGTAGATGGGCAGCACGATGATCACGCCGAACAGCGAGGCCATCAGCAGCGCCATCAGCAGCACCGACACGGTGAAGTTGCGCGAAGTGAAGGTGCGCAGGTCGAGCAGGGCGTCATTGATCTTCTGCAGCGACAGCTGGCGCAGCACGAAGGCCGTCATCGCCACCGCGCCGCCGGCCAGCGGCACCCAGGTGGGCAGTGATCCTTCGACGGCCGGCTCGCCCAGCGTGCTGATGCCATACACCAGCCCGCCGAAGCCCAGCGCCGCCAGGATCACCGACAGCACATCCAGCGGCGCATATCGGGGCGTGGTGACGTTCTCGATGCGGCGCGCGCCCAGCAGCAGCGCGCCCACCGCGAACGGCAGCACCAGGATGAACAGCCAGCGCCAGTCGAGGTAGTTCAGCACGATGCCCGACAGCGTCGGGCCGATGGCCGGTGCCACCGAGATCACGATCGAGATATTGCCCATGGTGCGGCCGCGCAGTTCCAGCGGCACCAGCGTCATCACCGTGGTCATCAGCAGCGGCATCATGATGGCGGTGCCGCAGGCCTGGATGATGCGCGCCACCACCAGCGTCTTGAGCCCGGGCGCGAGCGAGGCAGCCAGCGTGCCGAGCGTGAACAGCGACATGGCCAGCAGGAACACCGGCCTTGTGTTCATCCGCTGCAGCATGAAGCCGGTGACCGGGATCACCGTCGCCATGGTCAGCAGGAAGGCGGTGGTCAGCCACTGCGCCGCACCGGCGGAGACGCCGAAGCTGGCCATCAGGCGCGGGATGGCCACGCCCATGATGGTCTCGTTCAGGATCACCACGAACGCGGACACCAGCAACAGCTGGATGACCCGGCGATGGCGCGGGTCGATGCTTGCCACGGAAGCCGCGGCCGTGCTGGAACTCGACATGCTTGGATTCCTGGCAGGGAAGGGATCAGGGTCTGGCCTGACCTGCCGGTGCCGGCAAGGTCGAAGGACCTTGCCATGGTGCCCAGGAGAGGACTCGAACCTCCACGGTGTTACCCGCTAGTACCTGAAACTAGTGCGTCTACCAATTCCGCCACCTGGGCATCGGTGGGCGGCGAAATGTACGCAAGTGCGGGGTGGGAAGTCAACGGAACCGTGTCATCTGCTTCAGATAAACTTGTAACCCATCAACTGTTGACACCTTTCCGGCAATCGAGGCCACCCTGAAACACCCCCGCAGAAGCAAACCCCGTCATCAATCCGGCAGCAGCCACCGCCCCGCCGGCGGGCGCCGCGCGCCACAGTTCGGCCGGCCGGCCGGCAAGGGGGGACGGGGTGGCGGCCAGTCACGCACGCTTGTGGGGGTGGTCTCTGCCAATCGCGCCGGCTTCGGTTTCGTGCGCAGCGACGACCTGGTCGAAAGCGTGTTCCTGCCGCCGCGCGAGATGGCCGGCCTGATGCACGGCGACCAGGTGCGCATTACCGCCACCCAGGGCTCCGATGGCCGCTGGTCGGGACAGGTGATCGAGGTGATGGCCCGCGGCGTCGGCGCCTTCCTCGGCACGGTGGACATCCGCGGCCGCGAGGCCAGCGTGACCTCGGCCGACCGCCGCCTGAACCTCTACTGCCATGTGCCGGTCGAGCACCTCAATGGCGCCCGCCAGGGCAGCTGGGTGATCGCCCGCATCGTCAAATATCCGCAGGAGGGCGGGGCGGGTGTGGCGCGCATCGAACGCCTGCTCGATCCGGAAAAGCCGGTGACGCTGGCCACCGAGGCGGCGATCGCCAAGCTGTCGCTGCCGCGTGATTTCTCCGCCGAGGCGCTGGCGGATGCCGCCGCCCATGGCACCGAGGTCGATCCGGCCGAGGCCGCGCGCCGGGTCGACCTGCGCCCGCTGCCGCTGGTCACCATCGATGGCGAAGACGCGCGCGATTTCGACGATGCCGTCTATGCCGAAGCCAACGACCGCGGCTTCCGGGTGATCGTTGCGATTGCCGACGTCAGCTTTTACGTGCGCGAAGGCACCGCGCTGGATGCCGAGGCGCGCGAGCGCGGCACCTCGGTGTATTTCCCGCGGCGCGTGGTGCCGATGCTGCCGGCGGCCTTGTCGGATGAACTGTGCTCGCTGAAGCCGGGCGTCGACCGCCTCTGCCTGGTGGCCGACATGCAGGTATCGCGCAACGGCCAGTTGCAGGGGGCGCGCATGTATCCGGGCGTGATGCGCTCGCATGCCCGCCTGACCTATTCGCAGGCGCATGCCGCGCTGTTCCTGGGGGAACCGGCGGCACGCGCGCAGATCGGGCCGCTGGTCGAAAAACTGCTGCCGCTGGTTGATGTGTACCGCGTGCTGCTGAAGGCGCGGCAGCGCCGCGGCGCGCTCGATTTCGACGCCCCCGAGCCGCGCTTCCGGCTGAACGACGCCGAGCAGGTCCTGGGCATCGACATGCCGCTGCGCAACGACGCGCACCGCCTGATCGAGGAGTGCATGGTGCTGGCCAATGTGGCCACCGCGCGCGAACTGGCCGGGCGTGGCCGGCCGACGCTGTACCGCGTGCATGCCGAGCCGGACGAGAAAAAGCTCGACGTCCTGGTGCAGACCCTGGCCGCGGTGGGCGTCGGCGTGGAACTGCCCGAAGAGATCACCACGCGCGACCTGCAGAAGATCGCGCCGCGCATCAGCGACCTGGCGCTGAAGCCCTTCATCGAGACGCTGGTGGTGCGCTCGCTGATGCAGGCCACCTACCAGCCGGAGAACATCGGCCACTTCGGCCTGGCGCTGAAGCATTACGCGCATTTCACCTCGCCGATCCGCCGTTACCCGGACCTGATCGTCCATCGCACCATCCGCGCCATGCTCAGCGCCGATGACAGGGCCGGCCGCGCCTACGACACGCCGCAACTGGAGGTGCTGGGCCAGCACCTGACGCTGTGCGAGAAGCGCGCCGACGAGGCGGATCGTTACGTCGATGCGTACCTGAAGTGCATCTACCTGCGCGATCGCATCGGCCAGACCTTCGAGGCCGTGATCACCACGGTGGTGGATTTCGGCTGCTTCGTGCAGATCGTCGAGGCGGCGGCCGATGGCCTGCTGCACCTGGACAACCTGCGTGACGATGAATACGTGAAGGACGATGGCGCGCATGCCTGGGTGGGCACGCGCAGCGGCCGACGCCTGCAGCTGGGCACGCATGTGCGCGTGATCGTCACGGCGGTGAATCCGGTGGAGGGCCTGATCGACCTCGACCTGGTGCCCGAGGCGCAATCCGCGCGGGCGCGCCGCGATCGCCACGAGCGCAGGGAGCGCGGCAAGTGAGCGCGCTGTCGCAGGTCTATGGTCTGCACGCGGTGCGCGCGCTGCTGCAGCGTTCGGGAAGCCGCGTGCGGCGGCTGCTGGTGGATGCGCGCCGTGATGATCCGCGCATGCGCGAGGTGCTGCAGCTGGCGCAGCAGCAGGGCCTGAAACCCGAGCGTGTGGACGCGAAGCAGCTGGCCGCGCGCATCGGCCAGGTGGCGCACCAGGGCGTGCTGGCCGAAGTCGAACCGCTGCCGGCCTGGCACGAGGACGAACTGCTCGATGCCATCGGCGCCGCCACCGATCCGCTGGTGCTGGTGCTCGACGGCGTGCAGGACCCGCACAACCTCGGCGCCTGCCTGCGCACCGCCGATTCGGTCGGCGCGCTGGCGGTGGTGGTGCCGAAGGATCGTGCCGCCGGCATGAATGCCACGGTGCGCAAGGTGGCGGCCGGCGCGGCCGAAACCACGCCGCTGGTCACCGTCACCAACCTGGCGCGCGCGCTGCGCCTGATGAAGGATGCCGGGCAGTGGATCGTCGGCGCCGACATGCAGGGGCCGCAGCTGGCCTGGGAAGCCGACCTGGGCGGCTCGAAAGCGCTGGTGATGGGCAGCGAAGGCGAGGGCCTGCGCGAGCTGACGCGCAAGTCCTGCGACCTGCTGGTGCGGCTGCCGCAGGCGGGCAGCGTGGAGAGCATGAACGTGTCGGTGGCCTGCGGAATGCTGCTGTACGAGTCGCTGCGGCAGCGCAGTACCGCCAAACGCTGATCCGGTCAGGGACTGCCGCCAACCCTGACGTTGGTTGCTCCCATCGACTACAATACTGCCCATACAGTTATTTCCATTTCGGGGTGGGCAGGCAATGGTCTGGACCAAGCACGATTACGACGATATTCCGGGCACCTATGTGTTCGACGGCAAGCACGCGCACAGCTCGTACAACCTGAACAAGCTGCTGTTCTCCTTCTGCGAGGAGGCGAACCGCGCCGAGTTCGACAAGG
>CAYNEX010000036.1:0-4885 GCA_964396335.1 uncultured Steroidobacteraceae bacterium
GCGCGAGGGCAGGCTGTAGAGCATGCCGTCGTGGCCCATCGCGATGCCGTCGTCCACGGCGATGGTGTTGAACTCCTTGCCCACGCCGCCGGCGGCCTCGATCTCCTTGATCACCAGCTGGCCCAGGTCCTTCAGGTGCACATGGCCCGGCACGAACTGCGTGAATGAATTGGCCACGGCAATGATGGGCTTCTGGAAATCGCCATCCTTCATGCCGGTGGCGCGCCACAGGGAACGGGCACCGGCCATGTTGCGGCCGTGGGTGCTGGTGCGGGAGCGGTAGACGGGCATCGGAAATCCTCAAGGACCGGAAAACTGCCCCATATGGTGCCCCGGATCTGGCCATATGCTCCAATATTGAATACAGGCCTCTGCCATATGGATCTCGAATAGTGGAACTGCGCCAGCTGCGTTACTTCATCGCCGTCGCCGAGGCCGGCAATTTCTCCCGTGCTGCGGCAAACCTGCACATGTCACAGCCGCCGCTGTCGATGCAGGTGAAGGCGCTGGAAGAGGAACTCGGCGTGCAGCTGCTGGAGCGCTCCAACCACGGCGCCACGCTGACCCCTGCCGGGGCTGCCTTCCTGGAAGAGGCTCGGGCCGCGCTGGCCCGACTCGAGTCCGCCCGCCAGCGCGCGCAGCTGGTCAGCCGCGGCGAGATCGGCCGGTTATCGGTGGGGTTCGTGTCGATCGCCGACTATGGCGTGCTGCCGCCGGCCCTGAAGGCCTTCCGCGCCCGCTATCCGCAGGTGGAAGTGCAACTGCACGAGCTGACCACCGACGCGCAGATCCGCGAGCTGCGCGCCAACCAGCTGGACCTGGGCATCGCGCTGTCACCGCTGGAGGAGCCGGACCTGGACTTCGCGCGCCTGCATGACGAGGAACTGGTGCTGGCCCTGCCCTCCTCGCATCGCGCCGGCCGGGCGCAGGAGGCGGTGGACCTGCGCACGCTGGCTGCCGAGAGTTTCATCGTACCGCCGCGCGACATCGCGCCGGGCCTGCATGACCTGATCATCGGCCAATGCCGCGCCGCCGGCTTCGCGCCGCGCATCACCCAGCATGCCCGCCAGATGCAGACCGTGATCAGCCTGGTGGCCAGCGGCATGGGTTATGCGCTGGTGCCCTCGTCGGTGCGCAACCTGAACCGCCCGGGTGTGCAGTACCGGCGCCTGGCCGGCCAGGCGGCCAGGGTGGAACTGGGCATCGTCACCCGCAAGCGCGAGGGCGGCCTGCTGGGTGAACGCTTCGCCGAAGCGCTGGTCACTGCGGCGCGCTCGTTGCACGGCGGCCGCAGGACCTGAAGCGACGCCTCAGTCGGCGATCGCCTGGTACACCAGCGTTTCGAACTGCGCGGCCATGCCGGGGCCATCCGCCCCGCCACCCATGCGCTGGATCATGAACACCGCCACCAGGTCTTCCTCGCGGTCGACGAAGAAATGGGTGCCGGCGGCGCCCGACCAGCCGAAGGTGCCGGCCGAGGTGACATTGCCGGCATGCGCCGGGTTGTTCACCACGCGCACGCCGAGGCCATAACCTTCGCCGCCGGCCGTGCCACCACCGGCGGCACCGCGCGTCACGCCCGGCGGCAGGTGGTCGGAGGCCATCAGGTCGATGGTCTTGCGCGACAGCAGCCGCACGCCATCCAGTTCGCCGGAATTGACCAGCATCTGCGCGAAACGGCCATAGTCGGCGGCCGTGGAGGAGATGCTGAAGCCGCCCAGCACGCGCGTGGCCGAACCCGGCGCATCCAGCGCGCCATTGGGCTCGAGCTTCCCCTCGGCATTCAGGGTGTAGATCACCGCGAACTGGTCCTTCAGGTTGTCCGGCCGGCCGAACACGCTCTGTTTCATCTTCAGCGGCTCGAAGATGCGCTGGCGCACGAACTCGTCGAACGGCATGCCCGAGAGCACCTCGACCAGGCGGGCCTGCACGTCATGCGAGACCGAATAGACCCACTGCGTGCCGGGCTCGTAGGCCAGCGGCAGCTTGCCCAGCCGCTGCGTCAGGTCGGCCAGCGTGCCGCCCATCACATTGGCTTCCTGGTAGGCCTTGTCGACGCTGCGGTTGCCGGCCGGCCCGTAGAGGAACCCGGCAGTGTGGCGGAAGACATCCTCGATGGTGGGCTGGCGCTTCGGATCCTTCGGCGGCACGCCCTCACCGGCATACACCTTGAGGTTGGCCAGCTCCGGCAGGTATCGCGCCAGCGGGTCGCTGAGCTGGAACCTGCCCTCCTCATACAGCATCAGCAGCGCGACGCTGGTGATGGGCTTGGTCATCGAATAGACGTAGAAGTAGCTGTCCTTCGACATCGGGCGCTGCGCCTCGATGTCGGCCATGCCATAGGCGTCCTCGTGCACCACCTGCCCGTGGCGCGCCACCCAGGTGACCACGCCGGCGATCTTTCCTTCATCCACCTGGCGGTGGAAATAGTCGTCGAGCCGCTGCAGGCGCTGCTTCGACATGCCGGCGACGAGATCCGCGCTGGAGCTCCTGCCGGAGCCGCTGGTGGCCTCGGCCTGGCAACCGGCGATCCCCATCGCCAGGACCAGTCCCAGTGCGAGGCATGCCAACGAGGATTTCCCTGCCATTCGTGCTGTGGTCATGTTCCCCCCTCCCTTCTGTTGTCCTTGAGTATCACCCGGTCAGCGCAGCTGGCGGGTTCGCCCTCGCTGCCTTCGACCGTGCAGACCGTCCGCGACTGCTTCACGGACTCCACTGCATCACAGGGTGCCCCGAAGACGCCCAGCTGCAACGCGCGTTCCTCGCCGGCCGCAAAGTCGCCCAGCATCTGGTAGTCGGAGATGGACCCGAAGCCGCGGGTCTGCGCCATCCAGGCGACCTGCACGTTCAGCGCGGCCCGGCCGGTGTCATTGCGAGCCGTGACGTTCAGGATGCAGCGGCGGCCATCCGGTGCGGTTTCGGCGCGGTTGATGGAAAGCAGGAGGACGTCGGCCGGCTCCCCCACTGATCCGTTATCGGTCGTCCGCCCGTCTTCCGGCGCCTCCTCGCGCGGAGCGCCGCAAGACGTGAGAGATATCGCCACCAGGGCGGCCACAACACAAATCCTTGATTGCATGGAATATCCGGAATCCGAATGGACCGCCCTGCCCTGGCTTCCTTGTTGCAGCGCCTCAGCGCCGGGAAGTTATCCCGCCCCGGCTCCACAATCCTCTGCGCGAGGTAGACATTGTGATAACCAACAACAAGAATAGGGACAAATCAGTCCGGGGGGTTAATCGTCGCATGGCACGAAATGGAATGTCGCGCCGCGCGATGCTGGGCAACCTTGCGTTGCTTGGTGTCGCCGCGGTGCCTGGGAAGTCCTTGGCCGCTCAACATGCCGGGACTCCGATCTACCGCGATTTCAAGAGTCCGCATCTGGAGCTGATCCGGCTGCTGCGCGAGGCTGCCGAGATCGAGCACGACCTGATGGTCCAGTACATGTACAGCGCGTTCTCGCTGAAGCCGGAATATGCCGAAGTGGTCGGCGCCCCGGCGCCGGGAACGAACTCGTTCATGGGCGTGGTCATCCAGGAGATGCAGCACCTCGGCGCGGTCAACCGCCTGCTGGTGGAACTGGAAGCCGCCCCGGTGCTGTCGCGCCAGGACTTCCCGTATGAATCGGACATCTATCCGTTCGCATTCGAGCTGGAGCCGCTGAGCCCGTCGGCGCTGGCCAAGTTCACCTATTGCGAAGCGGCGCCCGACGCGCTGCAGAAGACCACTGCGAACGGTTCGCCGCGCCTGATCGAGCAGCTGCGCACCACGCTCGGCGGTTCGATCGCACCGAACCATGTCGGCCACCTCTACGACGCGGTGATCGACACGCTGAACGAGGTCAAGAAGACCGGCAACACGGAACTGGACTTCGACAAGTGGAACGCCGACCTGGTCCACATCAAGGACGAGGGTGAAGTCGGCCACTTCGAGTTCTTCCAGTCGCTGTATGGCGGAACACATCCGCTGCTGGCCAAGACCCCGGGCGTGTGGAACCTGGCGAAGACCGACCCGCGCTTCCCCTGCTACCAGGTGCCGATCAACCCGACCGCCTATGAAGGGCACCCGGGCTGCATCCAGGACAAGGACCTGCGTGCCCTGGCCTGGCTCGGCAACCTGAACTACTGGGTGATGCTGTCGCTGCTCGATGCCGGTTACCGCCGCAAGTCGCAGGTGGAGATCGCGCTGTCGCAGGCCGTGATGATGGGCCCGATCTACTCGCTGTCGCGTTACCTGCCCACCAAGGGCGCCGCGATTCCGTTCGATCCGCTCAGCATGGGCTTCGAGGCCGGCCTCACCGCCGGTGCGGAGCGCCGCATCACGCGCATGCTGCTCGAAGAGGCCCGCGACTTCGCGCAGTCGATCGAGAAGATCCTGCCGGGCGATTTCAACATCAAGCTGTACGACCAGTTCCTGGCCGCGGTCTGATCCGCGGCTTCAGGCGGAAAGCAAAGACCGGCGGCCTAACAGCCGCCGGTCGACACGCCGACCTGCACTCCGCCCTTCGCTCCCACCAGGCTGTAGAAACCTCCTTCATAGGCGAAGTTCTCCAGCACCCAGTACTGGTCGGGGCCATAGCGAACGGCTCCCAGCACCTCGCTGTCGATGCTGGCGGTTTCACCGCCGCGATCCACCCCGGCGGACACGTCGACCAGTGACAGGGTCGTCCGGTCCGAACGCACCAGGCCCCGTACATAGGTCCGCATCCCGCCATGGGACTTCTGCGCCTGGAAGTAATACGAGCTGGCGCCGTTGTCGCCACGCACGCGGAACAGCTTCGTGATCTGTACTTCCGTGGCTGCGCGCTGTTCGGCCGGGATGTCCGACAGGCCGGTGAACCGCTGGGTCGCAAGCTGGCTGTCGAATGCCTGGGTCATCTGTCTGACCA
>CAYNEX010000036.1:4985-22562 GCA_964396335.1 uncultured Steroidobacteraceae bacterium
CTCGGAGGCACGCGGGAAGTGGGAAAATGCCGGCCATGAACATCCAGCTCGCCCCGCTCGAAGCCCGCGTCATCGGCTGCCTGATCGAAAAGCAGATCACCACGCCCGACCAGTACCCGCTGTCGCTGAATGCGCTGGTGAATGCCTGCAACCAGAAGTCCAACCGCGACCCGGTGCTGGAACTGGACGAGGCCACGGTGCAGAAGGTGGTGGATGAGCTGGCGCGCAAGCACATGATCCTCGAGCGTTCCGGCTATGGCAGCCGCGTGCCGAAATACCAGCACCTGTTCTGCAACACCGAGTTCGGTTCGCTGAAGTTCACGCCGCTGGAAACCGCCATCGTCTGCGAGCTGCTGCTGCGCGGGCCGCAGACCGTTGCGGAGCTGCGCACGCGCGCGGCGCGCATGAGCGAGGTGCGGGACACGGCCGAGGTGGAAGCCGCCTTGCAGAGCCTGATGACGCGCGCGGACGGGCCGTTCGTGGTGCGGCTGCCCCGCGAAGCGGGGCGGCGCGAAAGCCGTTATGCGCACCTGTTCAGTGGTGCCGTCGAAGGCGAATCCGGCGTCGAGGCGGAAGCAGGCACGACGTCGGCCCCAGCCACCCGCGGTGCCGATCGCATGACGCAACTGGAACAGCGGGTGGAACAGCTTGCTGCCGAACTGGCCAGCCTGAAGAAGCAGCTCGGCGTCGAATGAACGCCGGCGACGCCAGCCGGACCATCATCCGGCTGGCGCGCATCACCATCTAGAACTTCACCGGATCGGTCGACGGCCAGAAGCGCGCGGTCGCCATCTGCAGGCCCTTGAAGAAGGCATTGATGGAGTGGATCTGCCCGCCCCAGACCTTGAATGCCTCGAAGGTCACCAGCGCATTGCCCTCGCCATAGGAATTGCCGGTGAGGCCGAAGTTCATCCACAGCAGCACGACGCCCTTCTCTTCATCGACCGCCGCGACGCTGGCGATGATGCCGGGATGCAGGATGATGTTCTGCGCATACAGCCCGCAGTCGGCGCGGCCACAGCCCGGGCCCGCCGTGATCATGCCGTTCTCGACCCGGTAGGTTCCCGGCGCAAACGGTGTGTTCGCATCGATGAAACTGCCCACGCGCAGGCCTTCGGTGTAGGTCAGCGCGGTGCTGATCAGGTCCTTGCGCTTCATGCGCTTGCCAGCCGGCACCGGGTCGTCCATGCCGCGCACCGGCTTGTCGAGCTCGGTGGGCTGGAAGCGCGACTCGGGGGTGATGCGCTGGACCAGCGTCTCGATGCCCGCGATACGCCGGTCCTCGACGTGCAGCAGTACCGAGAGCAGCGCCTTGTTCTGGCCTTCCAGCACCACCACATGACTGGCCGCAACCTGCTTTCGCGTATCGAGGTAATCGTGGCGGAAGGTGCCCTTGCCGGTGACGGTCTTCCACAGGCCGTCGCCCAGCTGGATCTCGCGCGAGTCCTCGGTGACCTTCACCTTCGACGCCAGCGGCAGGCGGGACGTGTCGCGCGCCACCAGCGCTTCGACATAAGTGTCGATCAGGCCGGTCAGGCAGCTGCGGTCACAGGAGGCCGCGGCGGCCGGCGCGGCGAAACCGAAAGCAAGGATCGAACCCAGTGCGGCCAGAACGGCCGCACGCGCGTGGCGTGCCTGAAACATGAATCCCCCTGCCTGGTTGTGAATGCGGCCCGGAGAGCATAGCTGCTCCGGGCCGGGGACTCATGCGCGGGAAGGACTACTGGATGACGCCGCAGGCGATGCGATCGCCCGACCCGCCGGAGGGCTGCGTCTTGTAGTCATCCGGCATGGCGTGCACGACGATGGCCTTGCCGAGGATCTGGTTCGGACCGCCGTCCTTGTCCTCCAGCGTCGCGTCGGCCAGCGTGATGTCGATGGTGGCGCGACCGGAATCATCGGCCTTGGCGTTGGGCATGTCGCCCAGGTGCCGTTTGTCGGATTTCGGCCCGCCGTGCTCATCCCTGGTCGGGTTGAAGTGCTCTCCCGCACTCTTGAAGTCGGGCGCCGTGCAGACGCCGTTCTCATGGATGTGGAAACCATGCTCCTTGCCGGGCGAGAGGCCGGTGATCTCGCCGCGGATGGAGACCGCGGTACCCTCGCTGGTCAGGGTGAGATTGCCCTTCACCTGGCTGTTCGGCGCACTGGCGAGGTTGGCGGTGGCGTTGGTCTTCAATCGCGGCTCCGCGGCGGTGCAGATCGCGACGGGAACGAGCAGGGCAAGCGCGATGGCTTTCATGTTGGCCTTCCTTGAATCCTGGTGTGGAGCCGAGCATGCATGAGCGCCATTTCGCAGGCCGTCCATTGGGCGGAGGAAACGCCTGTAGTCGGGTTCTGACGGACCGGCGCAGGCAGGCACCGGCGGGTATGATCTGGCGCAAATGAAACTGTTCTCACGCCTGTTCCGCAGCACGCCGCCACAGCCCGCACCGGTTATCACCGCACCCCCTCCTCCGGTACGCGAACCCGCACCACCGCCGGTGGATCCGGAGGAACAGCGGCGACTGGTCTCCGACATTGCATCCGGCAGCGTCGAGGCGGCCGAACTGATGCGGCTGGCCGTGGAAGGCAGGACTACCAGCGTTCGCCAGGCTGCCGCCAACGCCATCCATGACCCGGCTGCCTGGCAGGCATTGCTGCCGAAGCTGAAGGGACGCGACAAGGCGGCCTACAAGTCCATCCGCCAGCGGCTGGACGCACACCTGGCTGAACAGCGCGAGCGGGCCCGCATCACCAGCGAAGGTGAAGCGCTGTGCGCGGGCCTGGAGAAGCTGGCGGTGCGTCCGCATGACTCGCTGTACGCGGGCCTGCTGTCGTCGCTGGTCACGCGCTGGCAGGCCATGCCCGACAGTCTCGATCCGGCCATCCGCGCGCGCGGCCAGCTGGCACTGGATCGCTGCCACCAGATCGTCGAGGCCTTCGAACGCGAACAGGCCCGCCTCGCCGCCGAGCGCGCCGCCGAAGAAGCCGTGAAGCGTGGCCTGGAGGAAGAGGAGCGCGCGCGCCGGCAGGCCGCCGAGGAACAGGCGGCACTCGAAGCCCGCGAGCGGGCCGCCGCCGAAGAAGCCCGCGTCGTCGAGGAGCAGGCCGCCGCGAGCGAGGCAGCTGCCGGCGAGCAGGAAGAAAAGCAGGCCACCGACTCCCAGGCGCATGCGGAGATCACCAGCCTGATCCGTCTCAGCGGCGCAGCGCTGGGTCGCGGTGACACCCGCAAGGCGGCACGCTTCCGCCAGTCCATCGAAACGGCGATGGCCGATGCACCCGCCCTGCCCCCGCATGTGGCGCGCCACCTCGAACAGCTGGATGAACGGTTGAACCAGCTGCGGCAGTGGAAGGATTTCGCCGCCGCGCCGAAGCGCCTGGAGCTGATCGAGGAAGTCGAGTCGCTGATCGGTGTCGATGAACCGCCGCAGTCACTGCTGGAACACCTGCAGGCCCTTCGCAAGGAGTGGCGCACCATCAACAAGGGCATCGATGTCGATGCCACCGCGGAAGCCGAGCGCTTCGAGCAGGCCTACAAGGCGGCTTTCCAGCCCTGCCAGGTTTATCTCAACGAGCAGGCCATCATCCGCCGCGCCAACCTCGAGGCACGCAGGTCGGTGCTGGAGCGTGTGCTGGCGTTCGAGGCGGCACTTGATCCGGAGCATCCGGATCATTCGCAGATGGCCCGCGTGCTGCGCGAAGCGCCGCAGGAATGGCGCAAGCATTTCCCTGTAGACCGCGAGGCCTCGCGCCCGCTCGATGCCGAGTTCTTCGGCGCGCTGGACCGCCTGCGCGGCAAGGTGAACACCTGGTATGCGGCCAACACCGCCGACAAGAAGGCGATCATCGCGCGCGCCGCACAGCTTGCCAGCGCAGCCGACCTGCCCCGCGCAATCGACGAAGTGAAGCGCCTGCAGGCGGAATGGAAAACCCTCGGGCCGGTGCCCCACGCCCAGTCGCAGCGCCTGTGGGAGGAATTCCGCGCCGCCTGCGACGCCGTGTTCGCGCGCCGCCAGCAGGAATTCGCGCAGCGCGCGGCCGCCTTCGAGCAGGTGCGCGGCGCGGCCGAAGCGCTGTGCGCGCAGGTCGAGGAAGCCGCGCAGCAGGGTCCGGCCGATCGCCCCGGTGGCGAGGCGCAGGTGCGCGAATGGCGCGATGCCTTCGACGCGCTGGGCGAACTGCCGCGCGAACATGCACGCGGCCTGCGCGAGCGCTTCCAGCGCGCGGTAGCCGGCTATGAGGCGCAGATCGCTGGCCTTGCACAACGTGAGGCCCGGGCGATTGAACAGAATGTGACCACTGCCGCCAGCAAGGTCCGCGCGTACCAGCGTGCCGTGATCCAGCAGGACCCGGCCAGCGGGGAACTGAAGGCCGCCGCCGGGGAATTCATCCAGGGCGTGCCGCGCTGGCCGGGCAAGGGCATCGCGCAGGCGCTGAAGCAGGCACTGGACCGCGCGGCCGACGGCAATTTCCACCACGCCGACGACGCGGCGCGCGAGCGCGACCTGCGCCGGCTGTGCATCCACGCCGAGATCCTCAGCGGCAGCCCCACCCCGCCCGAGGACGCCGGCCAGCGACGCGAGCAGGAATTGCAGCTGCTGCAGCAGGGCCTGGGTGCGGCCCGCCAGGCCGACGCCCGCGCCTGGGAAGCCCTGCGCATCGAATGGCTGGGAATGGACGCCGTCGACCCGGCCGTGCATGACGCACTGGAGCAGCGCTTCCTGCGCTGCCTGGAACGCCGCTCCCGCTGAGCTTCGCGATCCACCTGGCGTGAGGGCATGGGCCGCAAGGCCCATGCCCCCGACGAGCGGGGTAAGCAAATCCCTTATTTGGTTCAGAGTGGCGACAGTCGCGCCCAGGCTGCGGCGGCGCGGCACCTAAAATTCCCGTACTTGAAGAGTTCCAATGATTCACGGGACGAACCCATGCCGAACCGACCATGGCGATGCGTGCAGCTGCCGCTGGCCTTGTGCCTGGCGATGGGTCCCGTCTTGCCTGCGCACGCGCAGGTCCTTCCCGACCTGACCTCGCTGACGCTCGAGCAGCTGCTCGACGTGAAGATCGTCGGCGCGTCGAAGTATGCGCAGGCGCAGGATGAAGTGGCCGCGGCTGTCTCGGTGATCACCCAGCAGGAGATCCGCGCCTTCGGCTGGCGCACCCTGGATGAAGCCCTCGCCAGCCTGCCGGGAATCCACACCACGGAAAGCCGCCAGATCACCTCGCTCGGTGCCCGCGGTTTCGGCCTGCCGGGCGACTTCAACACGCGCGTGCTGGTGATGGTCAACGGCAATCGCGTCAACGAACCGGTGTATGACAGCGGCGTGGCCGGCCACGCATTTCCGGTCGACATCGACCTGGTCGAACGCATCGAATTCATTCCGGGCCCCGGTGGCGCGGTGTATGGACAGAACGCCATGTTCGGCGTGGTCAACGTGGTCACACGCACGCCGGACGACATCGACGGCTTTGAGGTCGCCGCTGCCTACCAGGCTCCGCAGGCGGCAAAGGAAGGCCGGCTCAGCTGGGGCCAGCGCTTCCATAACGGCATCGGCGTGCTGGTGTCGCTGTCGGGCATGAACGCCGATGGCGAGGACCTGTTCTTCGACTACGGTGACTCGGGTGTATCCGGCATCGCCACCGGCATGGACGGTGAAAGGACGCGGCGCCTGTTCGCAAGGGTCGGGCAGGACAAATGGTCCGTCGAGCACGCGTATGGCACCTGGTACAAGGAAGACCCGACCGGCACCTTCTTCTCCGATCCCCTGTCACCCGGCCAGCACATCCAGTCGAAGCTGGCGGTGACGCAGATCCAGTACGAGGACCGCGTCGCAGACGACCAGCTGACCATCTCCGCGCGGCTGTTCCGCACCTCGCTGGGATATCGCACGCTGTACCGCTTCGGTGGCGTGGACTTCCATTCGGACACGCAGAGCCGCCTCTATGGCGGTGAGCTGCGCCTGGTCTACACCGCGCAGGACGACCACAAGCTGATGCTCGGCATCGAAACGCAGGAAGCGCCCCGCCTGACCCAGGTCATCCCGGTCTCCGGCAATCCGGCCGATGATGTGGTGATCCGCAGCCCCGGCTATAGGCTGGGTGTCTACGGCCAGGACGAGTGGCGGATTTCCGGCGGGCTGACGGCGACACTGGGCCTGCGCGTCGACCGCAATGACATGACCGGCACGCACGCCAGCCCGCGCACGGCGCTGATCTGGCAGGCCTCGCCGTCGACCGAGATCAAGGCGCTGTACGGCCGCGCGCATCGCGCGCCGAACACCTTCGAACGCGACTATGACGATGGCGCCACGCTGGTCAGCAATCCCGACCTGCATGGCGAGCACATCGAGACGCTGGAACTGGTCACCGACCACCGCGTCGGCGGGAACCTGACGCTGCGCGCGTCGCTGTACCAGTGGAAGCTGAAGAACCTGATCGTGATGGGCCTGCACCCGGACAGCGGCATTCCACAGTACCAGTCCGGCGATGACATCACCGCGCGCGGCGCGGAGCTGTCGCTGGACCGCACCTGGTCACCCGGCATCCGCCTGCGCAGCAGCCTGTCACTGCAGGATGTCGCCTATGACGGCGGCGGCAACCTGGTGAACTCCCCCAGGCTGCTGGGCAAGGTCAATGCCTCCGCGCCGCTGCCCTGGGCGGACCTGCGTGCCAGCTACGAGCTGCGCCATGAGTCACGACGGCTCACCCACAACGGCAGCTACCTGGGCGGATACACCGTCTCGAACCTGGTGGTGAAGCGCAGGCTGCATGCCAGCGGACCGGAAGCCACCCTCGGCCTCTACAACCTGTTCAACAAGCACTACGCCACGCCGGGCGGCAACACCAACTGGCAGAACTCCTTCGACCAGGATGGGCGCAGCGTCAGGTTGAAACTGGCCCACCGGTTCTGACCGCCATGCGTGTCGCATTCCTGCTGTTTGCGCTTGCGGCGGTGATGCCGGGGCGTGCCGTCGAGCTGTCCGAATACCAGCTCAAGGCGGCCTTCCTCTACAACTTCGCCCGCTTCACCGAATGGCCGCCTGAGGTGAACGGCACGCTGAAGCTGTGCGTGCATGGACGCGATCCCTTCGGTCCCGAGCTGGATGAACTGCAGGGCAAGCCCGTCGGGCAGCGACTGATCGCCACCGAACGCCGGCCCGCGCCGGGAACACTGGGCACCTGCCAGATCGTCTTCATTTCGAAGACCGCCGCCGGCGACACCGCGGCCACGGTCCGGGCCCTGCGCAATGCCCCCATCCTGACCATCGCGGAGAGTCCCGGCGCGCTCGAGGCCGGCGCGATGCTGAACATGGATGTGCAGCAGGACCGCATCACCTTCTCCGCCAACCTGAAATCCGCGCAGCGCGCCCGGCTGGTGCTCAGCTCGAAGCTGCTGGGGCTGGCCACCGAGGTGGTGCGGTGAGAACACCGGTGACACTGACCGACAGCCTGCGCCGCATCAAGCGCGTGACCATGGCCTTCGCGCTGGGCGTGGTTGCCGCGCTGTTCCTGGTCAGCGGCGGCGTGCTGGGCCTGCTGTCGATGCTCGATACCAGCCGCGTGCAGGCCAGGATCCTGGCCGAGAACAGCACCGCCGCCGTGGCCTTCGAAGACACCGGGGCGGCCGGCGCGCTGCTGCAATCGCTGCGCAATTCACCGGACATCGCCGGTGCCGCGATCTTCACTCACGATGGCCGGGTGCTGGCCCGCTACCGCCGCCAGGGCGCGCAGCTGCCGGACCCCTACCCGATGCTGGGGCGCGACCAGTGGATCCGCTTCGACTACCTGCTGGTGGCCGAGAACATCCAGGTGGAGCCCGGCACCAACGGCCGGCTGGTCATCGCCGTCAGCCTCACCGCGCTGAAGCTGCAGCTTGCGTGGCTGCTGTTCGCCACGATGCTGGCGGCCCTGATCGGCATCGCGGCCAGCGCGCCGCTGCTGCGCCGCCTGAGCGCCTCGGTGGTACAGCCGCTGCACAGCCTCAATGACCTGATGGAGCGCGTCTCCGAGCAGGCCGACTACAGCGTGCGCGCGCCGGGCAGCCGCATCGTCGAACTGGACTCCCTCGGACGCGGCTTCAACAACATGGTGGACCAGCTGCGCGAGCGCGACGCCCGCCTCGCCGCGCACCGCGACCAGCTGGAGAACGAGGTGCGGGTGCGCACCGCGCAGCTGCAGCTCGCGAAGGACGCCGCCGAGGCCGCCAGCCAGGCCAAGAGCGAGTTCCTGGCCACGATGAGCCACGAGATCCGCACGCCGATGAATGGCGTGCTGGGCATGAACGAGCTGCTGATGAGCAGCGGCCTGAACGCGCAGCAGCGCCAGTGGGCCGAGGCCGTGCAGGCCTCCGGCCGCCACCTGCTGGAAGTCATCAACGACATCCTGGATTTCTCGAAGATCGAATCCGGCCAGCTGAAGCTGGAGGACGTGGATTTCGAACTCGGCGTGGTGGTGCAGGAAGCCGTCTCGATGTTCGCCCAGCCGGCCTCGGTGAAGGGACTGGAGCTGGCCGCCGAGGTGATCCCGCCGGATGCGCTGCTGGCCGTGCATGGCGACCCGTTCCGCCTGCGCCAGGTGGTCGGCAACCTGGTCAGCAATGCGGTGAAGTTCACGCATGCCGGCCATGTGCGGGTGCGCGTGACGCTGCTGGACCAGACCGAGGACGACTGCCTGGTCTCGATCTGCGTCGAGGACACCGGCATCGGCATTGCGCGCGAGGCGCAGTCGCGCATCTTCGAGCAGTTCTCGCAGGCCGATGGCAGCACCACGCGCGAATACGGCGGCACCGGCCTGGGGCTTGCCATCTGCGCGCGCCTGGTCGGCATGATGAACGGCAGCATCCGCGTCGAAAGTGCGCCGGCGCGCGGCTCGCGTTTCTTCGTCGAACTGCGCCTGCCGCGCTCACGGGCGATGCTCAACTCCCCCGCCCTTGCGGAGAGGAGAACCGGCGATTCCGGCCTGGTGCCGATCCTGCGTCCGTCGCAGCTGGCCTCGGGCCATCGCGTGCTGCTGGTCGAGGACAACCGCGTCAACCAGATGGTGGCGCAGGCCATGCTCGAGCGCTTCGGCCTGTCGGTGACCGTGGCGATCAGCGGCGCCGAGGCGGTGAAGCTGGTGCAGCAGCAGAGCTTCTCGATGGTGCTGATGGACTGCCAGATGCCCGGCATGGATGGCTATGAAGCCACCCGTCGCATCCGCGCCTGGGAGCAGGCCACCGGCGTGCCCTCGCCGCTGCCCATCGTGGCCCTGACCGCCAACGCCATGGCCGGTGACCGCGAGGCCTGTCTTGCGGCCGGCATGACCGACTACCTGGCCAAGCCGGTCTCCAGTGCCACGCTGAAGAAGCTGGTGGCCTCATACCTGGGCCCGTTGAGCGAGGTGCAGGCCAGCGAACCCGGCCCGCAGATCTTCGACACCGCCGTGCTGGCGGCGCTGCCGATGGTGGCCGATGGTTCCGAGCCGGACTTCCCCCGCATGCTGCTGGAGCATTACCTGCAGGACAGCAGCGAGCTGATGGACCAATGCGCCAGCGCGCTGGCCGACGGCGACCAGGACACCGTCCTGCGCTGCGTGCATACGCTGAAGTCTTCCAGCGCCGAGGTGGGCGCGGTGACCCTGGCCGACCTTTCAAAGGAACTCGAGACCCGCATGCGCACCGGCGGATGCTTCACCAGTACCGACCTTGCCAGCCTGCAGGCGGATTACCAGCGCACCCGCTCGCGCATCGAAGGTTATCTGCAGCGCACGGCCGGCCAGCCGCAGGGGGCCGCATGAGCGTGCTGGAACGCAATCCTTCGGCACCGCCCACGTTGCTGGTGATCGATGACACGGTGCTGGCCTTGCGCATCGCCGCCAACACCCTGCAGCACGCCGGCTTCGAGGTGGAAACCGTCAACAGCGGGCCGGCGGCCCTCGAGGCGTTCGCTGCGCAGCGCTTTGACGCGGTGCTGCTGGACCTGGTGATGCCCGACATGGATGGCTTCGAGGTCTGCCAGCGGATCCGCGCGTTGCCACATGGCGCCAGCGTGCCCATCCTGATGTTCACCGGCCGCAACGACACCGAGTCCATCGAACGCGCCTACCAGCTCGGCGCCACCGACTTCATCACCAAGCCGATCAACTGGGCGCTGCTGTCGCATCGCGTGCGTTATGCCTTGCGCGCCAGTGCCGCGGCCGAGGCCACGCGCCGCGCCGCCGATCGCCTGGTGCGCGCCCAGCGTGCAGCCAGCCTCGGCAACTGGATGCTCACTCCCGACGGCGGCGCCGAACTGTCGGACGAGTTGCTGCGCATCCTCGACATGGACCCGGGTTCGCACCCGCTCAGCCAGGTGGAGATCTTCTTCCAGCACGTGGTGCCGGAGGACCAGGAACGCGTGCTGGAAGCACTGAACCAGCTGCGGCAGCACGGTGTTCCGCTGCAGGTGCAGTTCCGCTTCAGGCGGCGCGATGGCCAGCTGCGCACGCTGCATTCGCAGGGCTCGACCGTGCTGGATGACAACGGCCATGTCATCGGCCTGGAAGGCATCACGCAGGACATCACCGAACGCGTCGAAGCCAACGAGCGCATCCGGCGCCTGGCCGAATATGACGACACCACCGGCCTCCCCAACCGCAAGCTGTTCGCGGACCTGGCCACGCCGGTGGTGGAACGGGCCACGCGCCATCGCGAAACCGGCGCCCTGTTCTTCGTCGACATCGACCTGTTCAAGGCGGTCAACGATGCCTTCGGCCGCAATGTCGGCGACGCGGTGCTGAAGGAAGTGGCCGAGCGGCTGCGCGCATGGACACCGCAGGGCGATGGCGCGACCGGCGAGCGCCCGGCCGATCGCCCGCTGCTGGCCTGCGCGGGCGGCGACGCCTTCACCCTGCTGGTGCCGAACCTGGCCGGCCAGGAACAGGCCTCGGAAGTGGCCGAGCAATTGCTGCAGGTCCTGGCCCGCCCCATCGCGGTCGAATCGCAGTCGCTGGTGCTGACCGCCAGCATCGGCATCGCTTTCTACCCGTCCGACGCAGCAACCCTGCCCGAACTGATGCTGTGCGCCGAGCAGTCCGTGCATGCCGCCAAACACAGCGGCCGCGCACTGCATCGTTTCTTCAACCAGCAGATGAACGCGCTGGCCACCCGCCGCCTGCGGCTGGAGACCGAGCTGCGCCGCGCGATCGAATGCAATGAGCTGCGGCTGCACTTCCAGCCCAAGGTGGATGCGAAGCGCGGCGCCATCGTCGGCGCCGAAGCACTGGTGCGCTGGCAGCATCCGGAACGCGGCCTGGTGCCTCCGGGCGAGTTCGTGCCGCTGGCCGAGGAAAGCGGACTGATCCTGCCGCTGACGCGCTGGGTGCTGGAGGCCGCCTGCCGCCACCTGCGCAAGTGGTCCGACGCCGGCCTGCCGACCATCCCGCTTTCGGTGAACCTCGCCGCGCCGAGCCTTTCGGACTGCACGCTGATCGAACAGCTCGACACGCTGATGCTGCGCCATGACCTGGCGCCGGGCGTGCTGATGCTGGAGATCACCGAGACCTTGCTGATGCGTGACGTGCAGGCGGGCATCGCGATGCTCGGCAACCTGCGCGCGCGTGGATACGGGCTTTCGCTGGATGATTTCGGCACCGGCTATTCATCACTGAGCTACCTGAAGCGCTTCCAGGTGGATGAGCTGAAGATCGACCGCGCCTTTGTCACCGACATCACCCACGACAGCCGTGAAGGCACGCTGGCCGCGGCCATCATCGCACTCGGCCATGAGCTGGGCCTGAAGGTGGTGGCCGAAGGCGTGGAGGCCGAAGCCCAGTCGGCATTCCTGCTCAGTCGCGGCTGCACGGTGCAGCAGGGCAATTTCTTCTCGCCTGCCGTGCCGGCGGAGCAGTTCGAGCGCCTGGCCGCGGACACGGCCACGCGCGGGCGTGACAGCGAAAGCGATGCCGCGGTGACGGCGATCAACCGCCGCAGATGACTTTGCAACCGAAGGGCTTGCGGTATTCTTCGGGCATGAAAACCATAACGATCCGCAGGGGTACTGCCGCCATCGCCGGCCTCGCGCTGTGCGCCGTTACTTCACTGGCCGTCGCCGCGCCGCCGCCCTATGTGGTGGTGGACATCGGCTCCTCGCGCCTGGGCCTGAAGACCGATGCGATCGAGGACGCCGGATTCACCACCCGCGACCATGATGAGAAGTCCGGCGGCTTTTCCTTCACGCTGGGATGGCGGTTCACCGAGAACATCGCTATCGAGGGCGGTTTCTACGAACTTGGCCGGGGCCGTTTCACGGCCGTTGATCCGGGCAGCGAATTCGGCGACCCGGCGCGCATCCGCGCCGGTTCCACCGGCGTGATGCTGTCGGTGGCCGGCAGCCTGCCCGTGCACGAGCGCGTGGCGCTTGAAGCCCGCGTCGGCACCTACATCAGCAAGACCCAGATCAGCGACAACCGGGTGTTCACGACCAATCCTGCGTTCGGCCAGGCGATCCGGAGCGTGGTGGGTTCGAAGACCCAGACCGGCCTTGCGGCCGGCGTCGGTGCGGTGGTGTCGCTGAACGAGCGCTGGGCGCTGCGCGGCGGCTACGACTACCTCGACAAGGCCTTCGGCACCGACGCGAAGCGCTATTCGCTGGGCGTGCGCTTCAACTGGCCCTGATCAGCCACCCGCATCGGGGACCTCAGTCCTCGATGCGCTCGTGCCTGCCGATGGTGCCGCGCTGCCAGTAGGCGGAGGACTTGATCCAGTCCTTCGTCACGCCACGCTCGGTGGTGAAATGACGGCGCAGCGCGCGCGCCGCCTGTGATTCCAGCGCGATCCACACATAGCAGCGTTCCGCCGGCAGCTGCACATCGCGCAGATGCGCCAGCAGTGCGGCGGCGGGCTCTGACGAATCGCTGCGCACGACGAAGCTGACCTCCGTGCTGGCGGCGGACTGGAACGTCGGCCACCCGGATGCATCATCCACCTCGACGATCACCTGCGCCCTCGCGCCGGCAGGCAATTCCTGCAGACGGCGCGCAATCGCCGGCACCGCCGTCTCGTCACCGATCAGCAGATGCAGGTCGATGCCTTCGGGCTCCAGCACGAAGGACCCCTTCGGGCCGGCCACCACGAGTTCATCACCGGGCTTCGCCTGCGCGGCCCAGGTGGTGGCAGGCCCCGCGTCGTGGACGAAGAAGTCGATCCACAGCTCGCCACGCGCGGCGTCGTAAAAACGCGGCGTGAAATCGCGCATCTCCACCGCGGCGCCGGCACCCTCCTCCACATCCGCCGGCGGCTTTGCCGCCGGGAAGATCAGCTTCACGTGGTCATCGAACCCCAGCGAGGTGAAGCCCTCCAGCTCCGGCCCCCCGAGCACCACACGCAGCATCTGCGGCGCAATGCGCTCGATGCGGGTGACCGTCAGCTTGCGACGGCGGATTTCGTGGCGGACGCGGGTGACGCGGGGTTCAGTGGACAAGGCGCTTCTCCTGGAAAGCCCGTTCGCCGGAGGCGTCGGGACTGGACACAACGCCCATGGTCGCCCGCCTGCCGCCACCTTTCAACGCAGACGCCCTGAAACGAAAAAGCCCCGGTGGCAACCGCCAGCGGGGCTTCTCCAAGGATTGCGAGGGCCGCCAGCGCGACCCTCGCGAAATGCGCCGGATCAGTGGATCTCGCGCAAGCGCCGGACTTCCTCGGCCGTGATCGACGACGGCTTGGCACCAAACCGCGCAATCACATAGTTCGACACGTCGGCGATCTCCTCATCCGACCAGGCCGAGCCGAACGCCGGCATCACCGCGATCTCGCCCGCCTCCGGCAGCGCGCTCGCGCCGTGCAGCACGGCCAGCGCCACGTTGGTGGCGGTGGGATCGTTCACCGCCCGGTTGCCGGTCAGGGTCGAGTACGGCACGTAGCTGCCGGCACCGGTCCACGAATGGCAGCCGGCGCACATGCTGGCGAAGATCAGGTGGCCGCGCGGGTTGCTCTGCGCCACATCATGGTCGGACGGCAGCGCCGAGGCGGCCTCGAGCTTCGGCGCCGGCAGGTCGGGCGAGGACACCGGCGGCACGCTGCGGATGTAGGTGACGATGGCCTTCACGTCCGACGGGGTGAGCTTCTGGAAGCTCAGGTGCACCGCCAGCGCCATCGGGCCGAAGGCAGTGCCGTGCTCGGGCGAGCGGCCGGTGCGCAGGTACTGCTCCACGGCTTCCTCGCTCCAGGCGCCGATGCCGGAGTCCTTGTCGCTGCTCAGGTTGTAGGCGCGCCAGCCCTCGGCCACGCCGCCGGCGAACTTCTTCTTGTTGTTCAGCGCCTGCAGCAGGTTGCGCGGGGTGTGGCACTCGCCACAGTGGCCCAGCGCCTCGGACAGGTAGGCGCCGCGGTTCCACTCGGCCGACTGGTCCACGATCGGCTCGAAGCGCTTGTTCGGGTTGTAGAACTTCGACCAGAAGGCCATCAGCCAGCGCTGGTTGTACGGCCAGCGCAGCGTGGAGGCCGGCGGCGTGTAGTTCACGGCGGGGACGGTGTCGAGGTAGGCCTTGATGGCCAGCACGTCCTCGTCGGTCAGGTAGGTGTACGAGGCGTACGGGAAGGCCGGGTAAAGGCGCGTGCCGTCCTTCGAGATGCCCTCGTGCATGGCACGCAGGAAGTCCGCGTCGCTCCAGCCGCCGATGCCGGTTTCCGGATCGGGGGTGATGTTCGAGGCGTACAGGGTGCCGAAATCGGTGTCGAACGGCCGGCCGCCCGCATAGGGCTGGCCACCGTCGACGGTATGGCAGGCCTGGCAGTTGGCGGCGATGGCGAGGTATTCGCCGCGCGCCAGCAGGTTGGTGTTTTCGAAATCCGCCGGCACGCCGGTGGGGTTGCCGTCATATTCGGCCAGGCTGACGCGCTTGCCCTCGGCAAAGGCCATCGGACCCGGCTGGTAAATGACCCATGCCGCCACCAGTCCGAGCAGGACGAGGATGCCGACGACGATGCCTAATCGCTTCATTGATTGCCCCCTGAAATGGCGCCCGGAGTCTCTGCCCCGGATGGATGCGCCCTGATCCGGTCAAATATCCCATGTGCGGCCGGGGTCTGCAAAACCCGCGGACCGTGTCGCGGCGCACCATATCAGTCCGGAACGGCCAATATCACTTCCCGGTGCAGTAAACTGCCCGGCAGGGGCGGTCTGGACGGCCGGTCATCAGGCTACACGCGGGCTGAAACGCCACGCATTCCGAGGTATCGCATGAGCCACACGATCAACGTCAATGGCAAGCCGCAGACCGTGGAGGTCGAGTCGGATACGCCACTTCTCTGGGTACTGCGCGACGAGCTGGAGCTGAAAGGCGCCAAGTTCGGCTGCGGCATGGGTCTTTGCGGTGCCTGCACCGTGCTGGTCGACGGCAAGCCGGTCCGCTCCTGCGTGACCCCGGTTTCGGCCGTCGGCGACGCGAAGATCACCACGGTCGAGGCCATCGGCCAGACCGAAATCGGCAGGAAGGTGCAGGAGGCCTGGCTGGCGCTCGACGTCATGCAGTGCGGCTACTGCCAGAGCGGCCAGATCATGGCCGCCACGGCGCTGCTCGAACGCACGCCGAAGCCCACCGACAAGGACATCGATGACGCGATGAGCGGCAACATCTGCCGCTGCGCGACCTATGTGCGCATCCGCGCGGCCATCAAGCAGGCCGCCGGCCTGCCCACCGAAGACACGAGGGAGATGGCGTGATGTCTCAGACTGCACAGAACGGCGTTTCCCGCCGCAAGTTCCTCACCGCGACCGCCGCCATCGGCGGTGGCCTGATGCTCGACTTCAGCCTGCCCGCCTACGCCGTCACCGGCGGCAAGGGTTCGGCCACGCTGAATGCGTACATCTGGATCATGCCGAACGGTGAGACGCACATCGTCAACAAGAACCCGGAGATCGGCCAGGGCATCAAGACCGCCTTCCCGCAGATCATCGCGGAAGAGCTGGACGTGGCCTGGAAGGACGTCCGCGCCGAAGACGCCGAGGTCGATCCGGTGCGCTACGGCGGGCAGTTCGCCGGCGGTTCGATGTCGATCCCGATGAACTACGACACGCTGCGCCGCATGGGCGCCTCCGCCCGCTACATGCTGGTGGCGGCTGCCGCGCGCTCGTGGGGCGTTCCGGCCGACCAGCTGGAAACCTCCGAAGGTGTGGTCTATCACCGCGCCAGCAACCGCCAGGCGACCTATGGCTCGCTGGCCGCTGCCGCCGCGCGCATCACGCCGCCGGATCCGGCCTCGCTGAAGCTGAAAGACCCGAAGGACTTCAAGATCATCGGCCAGCCGCTCGGCGGCGTGGACAGCCCGCGCATCGTGCAGGGCGAGCCGATCTTCGGCATCGACGTGACCGTGCCGGGCATGAAATATGCCGTGTACGAGAAGTGCCCGGTATTCAACGGCAAGTTCGTCAGCGGCAACCTCGATGAGATCCGCGCGCTGCCGGGCATCCGCGGCGTGTATGTCATCAAGGGCAATGTCACCGAGCTCGACGCCGGCCTCTTCAACGGCCTCACCGATGGCGTGGCCATCGTGGCCGACAAGTGGCACCAGGCCAACCGTGCCCTCGCCAAGCTGAAGGTGCAGTGGGACGGCGGCGAGACCGCCAAGCGTTCCACCCAGGGCTTCATCGAGCAGGCCGCGAAGTTCGCGCAGGGCAAGCCGGCCGAGACCGTGAAGGCCGAAGGTGACGTGGACGCCGCGCTGAAGAACGCCGCCAAGGTGCTCGAGGCGCGCTACGAAGTGCCCTTCGTCAACCACTCGGCGCTCGAGCCGATGAACACCACCGTGTCGATCAAGAACGGCAAGGTGGAAATCTGGTCGCCGACGCAGATGCCGGGCGGCGGCAAGACCGCCGTGGCCAAGCTGCTGGGCGTTCCCGAAAGCGACATCACTCTGCACGTGACGCGCAACGGTGGCGGCTTCGGTCGCCGCCTCTCGAACGACTACATGGTCGAGGCGGCCGCGATTGCCAAGGCGCATGGCGAGCCGATCAAGCTGCTGCGCAACCGCAGGCAGGACGTGCAGCACGGCACCTTCCGCGCCGGCGGCTTCCACCACTTCAAGGCCGGCCTCGACGCGCAGGGCAAGCTGATCGCCTTCCGCGATCACTTCGTGACCTACTCGAACAGCGGCAAGGTGGCCGGTTCCGCCAACCTCGGCGCCAGCGAATTCCCGGCCGGCTATGTGCCGAACCTGGATCTCGGCTTCTCGATGGTGCCGCTGGATGTGCCCACCGGCCCGATGCGCGCGCCGGGCAGCAACACGCTGGCGTTCGCGTTCCAGTCGTTCCTCGACGAGATGGCCGTGGCCGCCGGCAAGGATCCGCTGCAGTTCCAGCTCGACCTGCTCGGCCCGCCGCGCAAGCCGGAAGTCTCGATGGGCTTCGGCGGCCCGTCGGCGGGCTTCGACAACGGCCGCATGGCCGGCGTGCTGAAGGCCGCGGCCGAGATGGCCGGCTGGGGCAAGAAGAAGCTGCCGAAGGGCACCGGCATGGGCATCGCCGGCTACTTCAGCCACCAGGGCTACTTCGCCGAGGTGGTGCAGGCTTCGGTGAGCCCGAAGACCGGCGAAGTGCGCGTCGAGAAGGTGTGGGTGGCCGGTGACGTGGGTCGCCAGATCGTCAA